>DUUM01000173.1 GCA_012841565.1 Candidatus Epulonipiscium sp.
AAAAACAAATAGAAAAACTAAAAGAAAAAGCGCCAAATATCAAGGTCTTAATCTACCCCATTAAAAACTATTTTTTTGGCGAATTTGTAAGTGTTACAGGATTACTTACAGGGCAAGATATAATAAAACAATTGAAAAATAAGCCATTAGGTGATACATTATTGTTATCTAATACCATGCTTAAGGATAGTGAGATTATTTTACTAGATGATACAACAACCACAGATATAGCCATAGGGTTAGATATTCCTGTTACCATTGTAGACAATGATGGTGCGGCATTTATCAAATCTATATTGCAAATAAAGGAGTAATAGTATGAGTAAACCAATAGTAGCCATTATAGGAAGGCCTAATGTAGGTAAGTCTTCATTATTTAATAGGCTGGCAGGAGATAAAATTTCAATTGTAGATGATAGACCTGGGGTAACTAGGGATCGAATTTATGCCGACGTAGAATGGTTAAATTATAACTTTACATTAATCGATACAGGCGGAATAGAACCAAAAACTGATGACTTTATATTACAACAAATGAGAAGGCAAGCTGAAATCGCCATTGATACAGCTCATGTTATTATCTTTTTAGTTGATTCTAAAACAGGTATTACAGATGCAGATGAGCAAGTAGCAGATATGCTGCGTAAGTCTCAAAAACCTATTATTTTAGTTGTTAACAAGATAGATGATATGAGAAGTCAAATGGGTGGTATCTATGAATTTTATAATTTAGGACTTGGTGATCCTATTCCTATTTCAGCAGGGCAGTCACTTAACCTTGGTGATATGTTAGACGAGGTTGTTAAGTTCTTTCCTAAGCCAAAAGAAGAAGAAGAAGATAATAGTGTTATTAAGGTTGCCCTTATTGGGAAACCTAATGTTGGGAAATCTTCTCTCATTAATAAAATTTTAGGTGAGGATAGAGTAATCGTTAGTGATATAGCTGGAACCACTAGGGATGCAATTGATACTGATGTTACGATAGAAGGTCAAAAATATGTTTTAATTGACACAGCTGGCCTTCGTAAAAAAAGCAAAGTAAAAGAAAGTATTGAAAAATATAGTATTATACGGACAATTTCAGCTGTAGAAAGAGCGGATATTGTTTTGATTATGGTAGATGCTAATGAGGGCATTACAGAGCAAGACACAAAAGTTGCAGGTATCGCCCATGAAGCTGGTAAGGGAGCCATTATTGTTGTCAATAAATGGGACCTTGTTGAGAAAGATAATAAGACAATGAATAGGCATCTAAAACAGATTGCTTCAGACCTTGCTTATATGGCTTATGCACCAAGAATATTTATTTCAGCAGAAACAGGGCAAAGGGTTAATAATTTATTTGACATGATCAATACAGTTGCCAAAAACCAAACGACTCGAATTAGTACAGGTGTTATTAATGATGTATTATATGAGGCTATGGCCATGAATCAACCACCAAGTGATAAGGGTAAAGGACTTAAAATTTTCTACGCGACTCAAGTTAGTATAAAACCACCAACATTTATTTTGTTTATTAATGATAAAGAGCTTATGCACTTTTCGTACTTAAGATATATAGAAAATCAAATGAGAAATGCTTTTGGATTTGAGGGGACTCCTATCCACTTTATTGTAAGAGAAAAGACAAGTGGGGATAGATAATGCAAAGATTAATTATTTTAGGGATTGGATATTTATTTGGAAGTCTTCAAACAGCCATTATTATAGGCCGATTAAAAGGGTTAGATATTAGAAGTCATGGAAGCGGTAATGCGGGGGCGACCAATACCCTTAGAGTATTAGGGCTAAAATATGCGCTACTTGTGTTTGTTGGCGATATGCTAAAAGCCCTTATGGCCATTGTAATAGCTCGTTTGATATTTAATAATAATCCCCAGTTGCCAGACTTATTAATAGCCGTTTATGCAGGATTTGGCGCAATTCTTGGACACAACTGGCCAGTATACTTTCAGTTTAAAGGCGGAAAAGGGATTGCCGTTTCTATGGCAACTCTACTGATGATCGATTATCGTATAGGTGTTGTGGCCGCCATTCTTTTTCTTTCAACAATAGCCTTCACAAGATATGTCTCTTTAGGGTCTATCTTATTGACACTATCAGCTCCTATTATGTTAACATTACTTCATAAAAATGATTTGGTTTTTTTTGAGGTAATCATCCTTATCACAATAATACCTGTATTGGCAATCTATCAACACAGAGCAAATATTGGACGATTGTTTAAGGGCACAGAGTCTAAGTTAGGGCAAAAAACAAAGTAGGGAGGAAACTTTATGAGCAAAAAAATTTGCGTTATGGGTGCTGGAAGCTGGGGACTTGCCCTAGCATTACTTTTAGATGACAATCATCATGAAGTAACCGTATGGTGCTATTCAAAAGAAGAAAAAGAAGCCATAGAATTAGAAGGTGAAAACAAAAGATGTTTACCTGGGGTTCAGATTCCAAAAAGGATGAAATTTACCACAAGTGATGAGGATGCTATAAAGGATAAGGATATTGTTGTTATTGCTATTCCATCTGAATTTATGCGTGAAAATATTCAGCAAATGGCTCCTTTTATAAAAGAGCATCAAATTATTGTTAATGTATCTAAGGGACTAGAATATAGTACATTATCTAGATTATCTGAAGTAATACAATCAGAACTTCCAAATAACCCAATTGTTGTATTATCTGGACCTAGTCATGCAGAAGAAGTATCAAGAAGATTACCAACAACGGTTACGGTTTCTTCTCAGTCTAAGCAGGCTGCACACGAGATACAAACCGTCTTTATGACCGATTATTTTAGGGTTTATACAAATCCAGATTTAATGGGTGTAGAGTTAGGGGCTGCTCTTAAGAATGTCATTGCATTTGCAGCAGGTGCCCTAGAAGGCATGGGCTATGGAGATAATACTAAAGCTGCCTTGATGACACGTGGTCTTACAGAAATAACCAGGCTAGGGGTTGCCATGGGTGCTAATCAGCAGACATTTAGTGGCTTATCTGGTATAGGCGATCTTATTGTTACATGCACAAGTCCTCACAGTCGTAATCGCTATGCAGGGGAGTTAATCGGCAAAGGATACAGCTTAGAAGAAGCCCTTGAAAAAGTTAATATGGTTGTTGAAGGCGTTCATACCGCAAAAGGTGCTTACCTTTTAAAAGAAAAATATAATGTTCAAATGCCAATTATTACGGCAGTATACAAAACCTTGTTTGAAGGACTAACAGTCAAAGATGCCCTTCACAGCTTAATGGTAAGAGATAAAAAAGATGAACATTCCCAAGAAGATTTATTATGGCAAAAATAATTTTTAAAAAGAGAGACCGTAGTTTAAGACTATGGCCTCTCTTTTGTGTTAAATAGGAATATCTTACTAGATACAACATATATTTTAATGTACCCATACATTTTATAAAAACAAATGTTTTATAAGAACAATCATTTTATAAGAACAACAAGAAGGAGGAACGTATGGAAAATTATGATGTATATAGGGATATTGCAGAGCGAACAAATGGTGATATTTACATAGGGGTAGTGGGCCCTGTTAGAAGTGGGAAGTCTACTTTTATTAAGCGTTTTATGGAAGAACTGGTCATTCCTAATATTAACAAAGAACATAATAAGCAAAGAACCAAAGATGTGCTGCCACAAAGTGGAGACGGAAAGATGATCACAACCACAGAACCAAAATTTATTCCCAATGAAGCAGTTCCTATTGCTATAGGAGGAGATTTTGAAGTTAAGGTCAGAATGATTGATTGCGTGGGGTATATGATTCCAGATACGGATGGGCATATGTATAACGAAACGCCCCGTATGGTAAAAACCCCTTGGTTTGATGAAGAAATTCCTTTTGCACAAGCTGCAGAAATAGGAACGACAAAGGTTATTACAGATCATTCTACCATAGGGATTGTCATCACAACAGATGGAAGTGTTACGAGTTTTGAAAGAGCGGACTATGAAGAGGCTGAGCAAAGAGTCGTAGCAGAGCTTAAGGAACTGGGAAAACCTTTTATCGTTGTTTATAATACAAATCGTCCTTATGATGGGCATAGTATTGAAGCGACTAAAGAGCTGTCAGAGCGTTATAACGTCCCCGTTGTTCCTATGAATGTAGCCCAAATCAAAATTGATGATATACATGCTCTCTTAGAAAAAGTACTATATGAATTTCCTCTTAATGAAATGCAATTTGCATTTCCAAGGTGGATTGAGACATTAGAGCACGATCATTGGCTTAATAAAAAGTTGATTGACAAAGTAAAAGAAGTGGTCTATCCCCTTGAAAATATCAGGCAAGTGAAAGAATCTCTTAATGGTTTTAAAGATTCCGAGATTATTAAAAATGTTTTTTTAGAAAAAATACAACTAGGCGAGGGAATTGTAAAAATTGATATTACTACCACAGACGATCTATTTTATCGAATCCTTTCTGAAACAACAGGAATGGAAATTAGCGGAGATCATGAACTGATTAAACTGATTAAACAGCTAGCAGATACAAAAAATGAGTATGATAAAGTGGCCTATGCCCTCCATGAGGTTAGACAGAAGGGGTATGGTGTTGTTACACCTGTATTTGAAGAACTTATACTAGAAGAGCCTACCATGGTAAAGCATGGCAATAAGTATGCTGTTAAACTAAGAGCTAGTGCCCCAAGTTACCATATTATTAAAGCCAATATCCAAACAGATATTTCTCCTATTGTAGGAACCGAAGCACAAAGTCAAGAACTCGTTGATTATCTAACAAAAGAGTTTGCTATTGATCCTAAGAAGGTTTGGGAATCTAATATTTTTGGCAAGTCTCTTCACGAACTCGTAAATGAAGGTTTGCAAAATAAGCTTTATCACATGCCTATAGATGCCCAGGGAAAACTACAAGAAACGTTGCAAAAAATTATTAATGAAGGTAGTGGAGGTCTTATCTGTATTATTTTATAAGTTAAATAGAGTGAAAACAAGATACAATCTCTTATGAAAGATTGTATCTTGTTTTTTTACACCAAATACTTGCCTTATAGCGTAATACATTATATCATATAGAGTAATGAGATTCTAATCTACAATCAGAAAAGTGAAAATGGAAGTGGTTATTATGAGAAATAACTATAAAAAAAGTAAAAAGGTAAAAAAACAAAAACTGCGCGCGAGTCTGCCAAAGCCTAAGCACAGGCAAACTCAATATAATTATAACGACTACAACGATGCTATCTATTATAATACAACAAACACACCTTTAACAGAACAAACACAACAGGTGCGAATGGGTTTAGATAGATCTGGTTCAAATAGACCTGCTCAGGGAAGAACAACTCCTGTAAAAACAGCTTCGAAAAGAACAACTACAAGAAAAGCTAAAAAAAGAAAAACTAAATTTTTTATAAGCCGAATTATATTTTTAATTGGGTTTATCATAGGCGTCATATACTTAATCAGCATTGTTATAGACACAACACAAAAACCCGTTATTTCATATCAAATGGTACAAAGGGGAATCATCGATAATAGTGATGTCTTTGATGGTTTAATTGTAAGAAATGAAAAAGTCATTCCAAACACTAAAGAAGGTAATATGTATTTACTTGCAGCAGAAGGGGATAAAGTTAAAAAAAATGGCCAGGTATACCAAATTCTTGACTCTGCAGATGCCACAATGCTAGAAGAAAGCATGCAAAACGTTGAATCTGATATAGAGAAAATGCAGGCTAAAAGGCAAGAAGTGTCCTATTATCAAAATGAAATCCAAGCAATCAACAATACAATTAATAATAATATTGAAATATATTATATGCAAGCAGAACCTGGAAAATTAGAATACACACATGAGCTAAAAAAGCAGTTAGAATATGAAATTGTCAAACGTAAGAATGTTCATATGAAAGATAGCACTGTTGCCCTAAATGAATTAAAAGATCAAAAACAGGACTTATCAACTCAATTAAGAAGTAATGAGACTATCTACAGAACATTAGAGTCTGGGATTATCTCTTATTATACAGATGGTTTTGAAGAGAGATTTACCTTAGACAAATTAGAAGGCATTACAGAAAAAGATATTAAACAAAAGTATACCAATATAAGTACCACTGCCAATCAAATCCTAGGCGCAAATGAGCCTGCCTATAGAATTATTAGGGATAATGATTGGAAACTTGTTTGTTTTATGCCTGAATCATGGGCAGAAAAGTTTCCAGTAGGAAAAAAACATGAATTTGTGCTGATTGAAGATAGCAATGTTGAATTCACCTTAAAAGTAGAAGAAAATATCCCTGAAGGCAAACGACATAAAATTATTTTTTCTTCAAATGAGCAGTTAGATTTAATTGCCAGTACAAGGACTTTATCATTTAAATCCTTACAATATATGTATGAGGGTTTAAAAATACCAACAAGTGCTATTACTGAACGTAACCTTATTAAGATACCATCGGATTATATTATTTCATCGGAAGATGGTAAAGGGATTATGAAATCTTTAGGCCCTACGGGTGAGAGTATGTTCCTAGGACTTAATGTCCAATATGAAGATGGGGATGGGTTTGCCTATATACTCCAAAATATTGGTGAAAAAGAAGGGTTAAAACTAGGGGATACCATCATTCATCCGACGCAGACTACGAGTACTTACTTGGTATCAGAAGTATCAACGGTAAAAGGTATTTACGTTGTTAATGGTCGTATTACCAAGTTTAAATCAATTGAAACGATTGCCCAAAATGATGACTATCTTATTGTAAAATCCAATGCTACAAATGGACTTAAGCAGTTTGATCAAATTGTTACAAATCCAAAAAACATTCAAGAAGAGCAATTGCTCAGAAATATGGATGTAAAAAACATTAAATAAACTTAATAACTAAGGATGTGAAAGAATGATTAATCATTCTATAGAAACAATAAAGGAAGAAATTAAAAAAGCTGCAATATCATCTGGTCGAAATCCAGAAGAGGTTATGCTCATAGCTGTTACAAAAACCAGAACTACAGATGAGATGAAAACAGTAGAGGAATTAGGTCTTATCAATTTTGGTGAAAATAGGGTGCAGGAACTTGAAAAAAAATATCATGCATTTGGGGACCATATTAACTGGCATATAATAGGCCATCTCCAACGTAATAAAGTTAAATATATTATCCATAAGGTTAAACTTATTCACTCTGTGGATAGTTTAAAACTTGCGACGGCTATTGATACAGAGGCTGCCAAAGAAAATAAGATTATTCATATATTATTACAAGTGAATATTGCAAATGAAGATACCAAATTCGGTTTAACGGTTGCAGAAGTAATCCCTTTACTAAAGGAAATAGCCTTACTTAAAAATATAAAGGTTCAGGGACTTATGACCATAGCCCCCTATACTGAAGATCCAGAAGAAAATAGGAAGTACTTCAGGGGGCTTAAAAATTTATCAGTTGACATTAATAGTCAAAAAATAGATAATATATATATAAAAGAATTATCTATGGGCATGACAAATGATTATATTGTTGCCGTTGAAGAAGGTTCTACCATGATTCGAGTGGGAACTGGTATATTTGGGAACAGGGATTACAATAGAAATAAGGAGGTATTATAAATGAGCGGTGTTTTTAATAAGATGAGAGACTTTTTTATGGGATACGAAGAGGATTATGAAGAAGACTATGAAACAGAAGAAGAAAACACGGTAGACATAGAGCCAGCGCCTACCGAAAGAAGACGTGGCGCATCTAATTTTTCACAACCTAAAGTAGTCAATATCCACAAAAATGCTAAAATGGATATTATGAATTTTAAAATGGTAAAATATGAAGTTACAGGCGAAATTTGTAGCTACATAAAAATGAGAAAACCTGTGGTTGTTAATATGCAAAGATTAGAAAAAGAAGCTGCCCAACGTGCTCTTGACTATTTAACAGGCGCAACTTATGCCCTTGATGGCAGTGTAGAAAAAATTGCAGACAATATTTTTATTTTTTCACCTGAGCATATTAATATTTCTACTATTTCTGAAGAAGTAAAACAAAAAAGTAGTTTCGTTTTCCAATAGGAGATATATGGATACAAAAAAAATAGAAAATATCATACAATCCATTAGTGACCCTATTGAAAAATCATTACTAAAAAGAATTTTGGACTTGGTTTATAGGGCTCAAAAAACATACAGCGTAACCTATACAGATTTTGTTGATCCGTTTTTACTCGGTAAAATCAAATCGTACAGACTTGATTTGTTAGGTATTAATCTTTTAAGTTATGGTGGTCTGCCAGCAAGCGAAAGACAGATTATAGGACTTGCCCATGATGAAATAGATATTGAAGAAGATGAATTTCCTATAGGTTATTTAAAGATTTCTGTAAAAACAGGTATTGGAAAACCCCTATCTCATAGAGATTATTTAGGTGCAATCATGGGCCTAGGAATTGAAAGGGAAAAAATAGGCGACCTGTTAATACAAGGAAACGAAGCCTTTGTAATGACTCATGGTGATATACTAGATTATGTGTTACATTCATTAGATGGGGTATCCCGTTATGGGAAAGTTACTTGTAGCACGGTCCTTAAAGAAGACATCCCTCATTTTGAACCAGAATACAAAAGTATTAATAGTACGGTTTTATCTGCAAGGGCGGACGCTATTATTGCAACTGGCTTTGAAATTTCAAGGTCTACAGTGGTAAAGCTGATTATGTCAGGACGAGCAATGTGTAACGGGGTAATCATAACACAATCAACAGCCATCAATGAAGGTGATACTTGCACACTCAGGGGACATGGTAAAATTAAAATTAACGAAATAGGATCTATGACTAAAAAAGGTAGAACCAGAGTAACTATTCATCGCTATATTTGAAGGGGGTGCAACATCATGACACCAGTAGATATTGAAATGAAAGAATTTAAAAAGGCTAGGTTTGGGGGATATAATGCAGATGATGTCAATGAATTCTTAGATGAAGTCATTAGAGCGTTTGAAGAAGAACAACGAGAGAACATTGCTTTAAAACAAAAAATAACTAGTTTAAATGAAAACTTAGACTACTATAAAACCATGGAGACAACCCTTCAAAACACAATGATTTTAGCTGAAAAAACCTCCCAAGAGACAAGAATGCTTGCAGAAGAAAAGGCAGAGCAACTTATTCTAGAAGGTACTTTTAAATCTGATCAAATCGTAGAAAAAGCAAGACAAGACGTCTATACTATTAAGCAAAGTATCGATGATCTTCAACACCAGTACAATTCTGCAAAGATCCAGATAAAGCAAATGTTACAAACACAATTAGAAATATTAGACACACAAACTATTTCTGTTGAAGTGTTTAACACAATTCCTGAAGAGACAACAGAAAAAATGGAACTCATAGAAGAAGATTATTATACAAAAGAATACCAAATTATAAATGAAGAGGATGCAATATAATGAAATTACATATACGAACTGGCGAAAACGAATATCCTATTGTATTTAACCATTCATTTGAAAGCTTACAAACTACATTTAAAGAAATTGGTTGTTTGGGTAATAAGATTTGTATTATAACGGATGATAATGTAGATCCCTTATACGGGGATATTGTAGAGAATGAATTTCTAAAGCTTGGCGGTCGGGTTATTAAATATTCTTTTCTTCCTGGAGAGGATTCAAAAAACTTAGAGATAGTAGAAAAAATTTATTCTAAATGTCTAGAAAATCAATTTGATAGGCAATCAGTCATAGTTGCACTAGGCGGAGGCATCGTTGGAGATGTTGCAGGATTTGTTGCCTCATCTTATATGCGTGGCATTAAGTTTATTCAGATACCAACTACCTTGCTTGCGCAAAATGATAGTAGTGTGGGTGGTAAAGTAGGGGTAAATTATAAAAATCATAAAAATATGATAGGGGCATTTTATCAGCCTCAAATGGTTTATATGAATACGGGGGTATTATCTACCTTATCCCGCAGGGAATTTGCTTCTGGAATGTCAGAGATTATTAAACATGGACTCATTAGAGATGAATCCTTTTATAACTATCTCATTAATAATGTTAATTTAATTAAAGCAATTGATCACAATACAATTTCATATATGAATTATACCTCCTGTAGTATTAAAGGAGATGTAGTCAGTCAAGATGAAAAAGAAGGCTCTATTAGAAAGATATTAAATTTTGGGCACACCATAGGACATGCTATAGAAACCCTGTCTCACTTTGAGTATTTGCACGGGGAAGGTGTTTCTCTTGGAATGGTTGCAGCTGCTTACATTAGTAGAGAAAGAAATATGCTTACAGATGCTGAATTTAGCAGTATTTTAAATATGTTGCATTTATATAATCTACCCACTAAACTTTCAGGCGTTTTACCTGAGGATATTTATAATCAACTATTTTATGATAAAAAGGTGTCGAAAAACACACTTATATTTATATTGTTAAAAGGTATAGGTAACTGCGTAGAAGTGAATAATGTAACCAAGGAAGAAATATTAAACAGTATAAGTTACTTACAAAAGGGCCAATAGTGAAGAAGGAGAATAATGAATGTATATAATTTTTATATTGGGAATACTAACATTAGTGTTTCTAGATCAGCTCACAAAATGGCTTGTGGTATTGAAGTTAAAGCCTATTCATGATTTTCCAATAATAGATCAAGTATTTCATTTAACATATGTTGAAAATAGAGGTGCTGCATTTGGAATATTACAAGGTAAGCATCTTTTCTTTATTATCATGACACTTATTGTAATGATATGTATTGCCATTTATTATTATAAGTTACCCCAAGAGCGCAAATATAACTGGATGAGGTTTTCACTCATCTTATTAGGCTCTGGAGCAATTGGAAATCTCATTGATAGAATCCGTCTAGGTTATGTTATTGATTTTTTATACTTTAAACTAATCGATTTCCCAGTCTTTAATTTTGCGGATATATGCGTTGTTGTAGGTGTGTCGATTCTTTCAATATTTGTATTAATTAATCCAGACGATAATAAAATAAAAGGAAGTTTATAATATGCAAGAATGCTTTGAATATATAGCACAACAATTAGATGATGGCCAAAGAATTGATAAGTTTTTAGTAGAATACCTAAAAGATTATACAAGAGCTGTTATCCAACGTGAGATTAAAGATAATAATGTTTTTGTGAATGGTAAAGTTGTAAAATCCAATTATAAAATCAGTGAAAAAGATATCATAACAGGTCATATTCCAGCTGAAGAAGAGATTCATATTCTACCAGAGGATATTCCTATTAATGTGGTTTATGAAGATCAAGATATTATTATTGTGGATAAAGAACCAGGTATGGTTGTTCATCCAGGCCCAGGTAATTACAGTGGCACTTTAGTGAATGCACTTTTACACTACACTAAGGGTGAGCTTTCATCTGTTAATGGAAAAATGAGGCCTGGCATTGTCCACCGTATTGATAAAGATACAACAGGCCTTATTATAATAGCTAAGAATGATGCCACTCATGAGAAGTTAGCCCAGATGCTCCATGATTATGACGTGACCAGAAAGTACCATGCCATTGTTTGTGGAAATTTTAAAGATGAAGAAGGTTTTATTGATGCCCCTATTGGTAGGCACTCTGCAGACCGGAGAAAGATGGTTGTGACCCAAGAGAAATCTAAAGAAGCATTGACTTTTTATAAAGTAATAGAGCAGTTTAGAGAGTTTTCTCATATTGAAGTAACGCTTCATACGGGTAGAACCCATCAAATTAGAGTCCATATGAATCACATACGTCATCCTATATTAGGAGATCCTATGTATGGGCCCAAAAAACAATCCTATAGTAGCACAGGGCAACTTTTACATGCTAAGCTCCTAGGATTTACCCATCCAACGACTCATGAGTACATGGAATTTGACAGTCCTTTGCCAGCCTATTTTCAAAAGGCAATTGACAATCTTCCAAGAACATAATAATATCATACAATTTAAAATCCTTTAAGATAGTCCGAGAGGCTAGCAAGGGTAATATAAAATTATTTATGCCATATTTCGCATAAATCTATATGACTTTGGCAAAGACCTCTTACGTATGTAAGGGGTCTTTATATTTAAAATAAAAGGAAGGAGAATATGAATGAAAGAATTAATGGATGAAACTGCAATGAACCGTGCTCTTACAAGAATTTCACATGAAATTATTGAAGCTAATAAGGGCGCAAAGGATTTAGTTTTAGTCGGCATTAAGACAAGGGGGGTTCCAATTGCCCATGAGCTTGCTAAGCGCATTAAAGCCATTGAAGGAGTAGACGTGCCTGTAGAAATTGTGGATATTACATTTTATAGAGATGATTTAGGTAAAAAATCTGATCAACCCATCCAAGGGGAATATTCATTTAAGATAGAGATTACAAATAAAACGGTTATTTTAGTAGATGATGTTATATTTACGGGGAGGACCGCAAGAGCGGCAATGGATGCGATTATGGATTATGGTAGACCTAATTACATACAACTTGCAACTTTAGTCGACCGTGGCCACAGGGAATTACCTATACGGGCAGATTTTGTAGGGAAAAATATTCCAACATCCAAAAAAGAGAATGTAAGAGTCATGCTTGAAGATATTGATGGTGTAAATAGAGTAATTATTAGGTTGTAACTATACAGGAGGAATCATAATGGAAGAAATCACACTAGATAAAAAAATAATATTAGGGCTTCAACATGTCCTTGCAATGTTTGGGGCTACAGTTTTGGTGCCTATGTTAACAGGACTTAATCCCGCAGTTGCCCTCCTTAGTGCAGGTGTAGGAACTTTGATTTTTCATGCTTGTACAAAAGGAATTGTGCCAGTATTTTTAGGTTCTAGCTTTGCTTTTATTACAGCTATTCAACTTACTTTGGCAACTCATGGTATGGCTGCAGTAAAGGGCGGTATTATTGCTGCTGGGATTATTTATATTCTTATGGGGGGCATTATTAAACTGGTGGGGGTAGAAGTTATTCAATCATTTTTCCCTCCTATTGTTATTGGTCCTGTTATTATGATTATCGGATTGCGCCTTAGTGGAACAGCCTTTGAAATGATTGGCTATACGCGTATTGGAGAAACTAATATGTTTACGATTCCTTTAAAAGGCATACTCGTTGCAGCAACTGTTGTTATTACAATGGTGATTGTATCTATTTATGCTAAAGGCTTTTTTAAACTAGTTCCTATTCTAATGGCCGTAGTCACTGGCTATTTACTAGCATGGGCTCTTGGTATGGTCGATACAAGTATTATAACCAAAGCTAATTGGCTTGGCTATTCAGCCGCGGCAAGATCAGACCTATTTACAATGCCACGTTTTAGTTTAGAATCTATTATTGCCATTGCACCTATTGCTTTAGTTGTATTTATAGAGCATATTGGGGATATTACAACTAATGGTACCGTTGTTGGTAAGAACTTTTTTGAAAACCCTGGGGTACACCGTACACTTCTTGGAGATGGTCTTGCAACCATAGCAGCTGGACTTTTAGGTGGCCCTGCTAACACCACATACGGTGAAAACACTGGGGTACTTGCTGTCACTAAAGTATATGATCCAGGTGTTATTAGAATCGCAGCAATAATCGCTATCCTTTTGAGTGGAGTTGGCAAGTTTGGCGGTCTTGTGCAAGCTATTCCAGATCCCGTTATGGGTGGCGTCAGCATTATCTTATTTGGTATGATTGCTAGTATCGGTGTACGTATGCTTGTAGAAAATCAAGTGGACTTTAGTGTTAGCCGAAACATGCTCATTGCGTCTATTATACTTGTTACTGGAATCGGCGTTGATAACATCCAAATTGTAGGTACAATCACTATTTCAGGGCTTGCAATTGCAGCACTCATAGGGATTGTCCTTAATAAAATAATTCCTGAACATATATAAAATATTAAAATAAGTATGATATAATCAAGAGTGGAAACCCACTCTTTTTTATTTGCCTAAATTAAATTTTACTTTATTTAAGAGAGAAATGATTAATACCTTAGTAATTTGGCAAGATTACTAAATAAGGAGGATACCGATATGAAAGTTGAAATTATTGCTGTAGGAACAGAGGTTCTTATGGGGGATATTGTAAATACCAACGCTCAGTATATTGCGAGAATGTTATCCATGTTAGGACTTGGCACATACTATCACTCTGCTGTAGGAGATAATGCGGATAGGCTGAAAGAAATGTTTCGCGTTGGATTTGAAAGAGCAGATATTATTATCACCACAGGTGGGTTAGGTCCTACCAAAGACGATTTAACGAAAGAAGTGGCATCTGATTTTTTTAATAAAGAGCTGCTGTTAGACCAGAGTAGTCTAGGTAATATTGAAACATATTTTACTAAGCTAGGGCGTCCATTACCAGAGAACAATAAGAAGCAAGCATACTTTCCAGCAGGAAGCCACATTGTTCCAAACTCTTGCGGGACGGCTCCAGGATGTATCATAGAAGAGAATAATAAAGTTCTCATTATGCTTCCGGGCCCTCCAGGAGAAATGAAACCAATGTTTCAAAATCAGATAGTACCTTATTTATCAAAGTTTTCTAATGGAATTTTAGTGTCAACAATCATTAGAATGTTTGGTATTGGGGAATCTAGTATGGAAAAAATAATAGAAGATATTATTCAAGATCAAAGTAATCCAACAATTGCACCCTATGCCCAAAAAGGGGGTCTGATCTTAAGACTCACCGCTTGGGGAGAATCTGAATTAGAGGCCCTTGAATATATGAAACCAGTCAAATCGCAGTTATATGAGCGCTTAGGTCAATATATTTACGGGGAAGGAGAGAAGGGGCTTGCAGCCCTTGTGTGCGAGGCCTTAATTCAAAAAAACCTTACGATTTCAGTTGCAGAATCCTGTACAGGTGGTATGCTAGCAAGCACTTTTATTGACTATCCTGGAATATCACAGGTCTTAGGTGAAAGTCATATCACTTATAGTAATATCGCTAAGATAAAATATTTAGGGGTAGAGGAAGAAACCCTCAATAAGTACGGCGCTGTAAGTCTTGAAACAGCCAAGGAAATGGCTGATGGCGTTAGAAGGATAGCTGGTTCAGATATTGGTATTTCAACAACAGGAATAGCAGGGCCAGATGGGGGAACTGATGAGAAGCCGGTGGGGCTAGTTTATCTTGGAATATCCTTTGGAAATGAAACTTACACCTATAAACTCAATATGACTGGAGATAGGCAAAAAGTAAGACATATGACAACCATGTGGGCATTTTATCACTTGCTTTCTCTACTAAAATAATATAAGTCTATTTAGTTTCAAATTGTTTGTTAAAAGGTTGGAAATGAGTTGCTTATATTGAAAAGTTAATATATAATAAACATGGAACGTATGTTCTGTATATTGTTTCTTTCATAAAGCAGTATTTTTCAATAAAATATTGTTCAATAAAATATTTTTCAATAAATATTTTAAAAATAAATAGATTAAAAATAATCATGAGGTGATAATAGTGGATGAAGATCGTAAAAAAGCATTAGATGGGGCAATTGCCAAGATACAGAAGGATTTTGGCAAAGGTGCTATTATGAAATTAGGGGAGTCAGAGCACTCAAATGTTTCAACTTTTCCATCAGGTTCTTTAGGGTTAGATATAGCGTTAGGGGTAGGTGGTATTCCTAGAGGAAGAATTATTGAAGTTTATGGCCCGGAATCATCGGGTAAAACAACCGTTTCCCTTCACATGATTGCTGAAATTCAAAAAAATGGTGGAATTGCTGCTTTTATTGACGCAGAACATGCTTTAGATCCAGCCTATGCAGCTAACCTAGGGGTAGATATCGATAACCTCTATATCTCCCAACCTGACCATGCTGAGCAGGCACTAGAGATTACAGAGACCATGGTGCGCTCAGGAGCTATTGACCTAGTTGTAGTAGACTCTGTAGCAGCCTTAGTGCCTAAGGCTGAAATTGAAGGGGATATGGGAGACTCACATATGGGGCTTCAAGCTAGGTTAATGTCCCAAGCATTGCGTAAGTTAACAGGTATTATTAACAAATCAGGATGTTCCGTTATTTTTATCAACCAACTCCGTGAAAAAATAGGTGTTATGTTTGGAAGTAACGAAACGACAACTGGTGGGCGTGCCCTTAAGTTTTACTCATCTGTTCGTTTAGATGTCCGCAGAATAGAAACCTTAAAACAAAGCAATGACTTTGTTGGAAATAGAACTAGAGTAAGAGTTGTTAAAAACAAAGTAGCACCTCCATTTAAGACGGCAGAATTTGATATTATGTATGGTCTTGGAATTTCCAAAGAGGGGGATGTTTTAGATCTTGCGGTTGAATCTGGTATCGCAAATAAAAGTGGTTCATGGTATTCATATAACGAAACAAGACTTGGCCAAGGCCGTGAGAATTCAAAAATATTCTTAATGGAAAACCCAGCCTTATTATATGAGATGGAAAACCTAGTAAGAGTACATCATGGATTGGCAAGCTTAGATCCAAATGCAAAAGAAGTCGTTTCGAAGGAAGTGGCCCCTAAAGATTCAGGTGAGGAAGCAGCGGCTACAGAAGCTAAGGATAAATAATCAAATAATATAAAAAACACCACTTTAAGTCATTAAGGTGGTGTTTCTATAAGTTAGGAGTTGAACACTATAACGAAAACAAAAGTAATTACCAAACTAGAAATGCAAAAAAAAGATAAAAACAGATGTTCAGTGTTTATTAATGAAGAATTTGCATTTGGAATGGATTTAGATTCAGTTATAAAATATGATATACAAAAAGGCAATGAATATACAGATGAGGAGTATGAAGAACTACTTAAAAAGCTTCAATACGAGAAAGCAAAATTTGCTGCCCTTAGATATGTCGATTATTCTCCGAGAACCATTAAAGAAACCATTGATAAGTTACATACCTTGGAATTTGAAGAAACAATCGTAGAAAAAACCATTGCATTTTTAAAATCCCATGATTATCTTAATGACTTAGCGTATGCAAAAGGTTTTATCCGGAATAGAATAGAACAAAAAAGACATGGACGACACAAAATTTCTTATGATCTTATAAGAAAAGGTATCAGTAAAGATATTAGCGCCCCCATACTAGAAGAATATCAAGAGTCGGAATATGAGGGAGCAATATATTTATACCATAAGAAAACCAAAGGAGCAGAAATAACAGATCAAAAAGAAAAAGCTAAAATAACGCGATATTTGCAAAGTCGTGGCTATTCTTACGAAATAATTAGAGATGTTATACAACAATCTGCACAACAGGATATTTAAATTATTATTTTAAGCAAATTAAGCATTAAAATCATCAAGCTCAGCATATAAATCATCAAGCTTGACATAGTTTTTAAAAAGTTATACAATTAAGGTGTTATTTTAGCATAAAAATGTAATACCAATGTACCATGAAAATTAAATAAGGGAGGTGTTTAACATTACAGGACCATTGTATGTATTGATAGGAATTATTGGCGCGATTGTTGTTGCAGTAAGTGCTTTTTTACTAGGCATTGCATATAGAAAACGCATCGCAGAAGCGCAGATTGGCTCTGCCGAAGAAAAGGCCCGCACAGTTATCGATGATGCTATTAAGGCCGCAGAAGCTAAAAAACGCGAAATGATGCTTGAATCTAAAGAAGAAAATATTCGGGCTAAGAATGAAATTGAACAAGAAGTAAGGGAACGACGAAATGAGTTACAACTTTTAGAACGTCGTTTAATTCAAAAAGAAGACACGCTAGATAAAAGGGAAGAAACGCTAGATAAAAGAGCGTCTAATTTTGAAGACAAAGAAGAAGCGTTAACCAAAAAAACAAAAAAAGTTGAAGATTTAAAAGCAAGTATTCAAAAGATCGAAACAGATCAGCTTGTAGAGCTTGAGAGAATTGTAGGACTTACATCAGAAGAGGCAAAAAGGCAATTACTAAGTACCCTAGAAGATGAAGTGAAACATGAATCAGCGATGATGATCAAAGAAATACAGGCAACTGCAAAATTAGAATCTGATAAAAAAGCAAAAGAGATTTTAACAAATGCAATTCAAAAATGTGCTGTAGATCACGTTGTTGATACAACTGTATCTGTCGTACCACTTCCCAATGATGAAATGAAGGGTCGTATTATAGGGCGAGAAGGAAGAAATATTAGAACCTTAGAGACTCTAACGGGAATTGATTTAATAATTGATGATACTCCTGAAGCAGTAATACTATCAGGATTTGATCCAATACGCCGAGAGGTAGCAAGAATTGCACTTGAAAAATTGATTGTAGATGGTAGAATTCATCCAGCTAGAATCGAAGAAATGGTAGAAAAAGCCCGTAAAGAAGTAGAAGTCTTGATTCGTGAAGAAGGCGAGGCTGCTACATTTGAAACAGGTGTTCACGGAGTTCATCCTGAACTTATAAGATTACTTGGTAGAATGAAATTTAGAACAAGCTACGGACAAAACGTACTTCGTCATTCTATAGAAGTGGCTAACCTTTGTGGGTTAATGGCTGCTGAGTTAGGACTTGATATTCGTTTAGCAAAACGTGCAGGATTATTGCATGATATCGGTAAATCTGTAGATTATGAAATGGAAGGTTCACACATAAGTATTGGTGCCACATTATGTAAGAAATATGGCGAGTCTGACTTAGTTATTAATGCAGTAGAAGCTCACCATGGTGATGTAGAACCAACATCTTTAATTGCAGTTCTTGTACAAGCAGCCGATACAATTTCAGCAGCACGTCCAGGAGCAAGAAGAGAATCACTCGAAACATATATTCAGCGTCTACAAAAACTTGAAGATATTGCGGAATCATTTGAGGGTGTTGATCGTTCTTTTGCAATTCAAGCAGGGCGAGAATTACGTATTATGGTTATCCCAGATGAAATTGATGATGCAGGTTTAGTACTTCTTGCAAGAGATGTAACAAAACGCATCGAAAGTGATCTTGAATATCCTGGCCAAATTAAGGTCAATATTATAAGAGAAACAAGAGCAATTGAATACGCAAAATAAATAATACTCAAGTAAAGTGCACTTAGGTGCACTTTATTTTTTGTGGAAAAATGAATTATATTCATGAATCACTTGCAGATAACTGATAAATGAATTATAATATTATATGGCATCAAAAGTTGCCAATCAAAAATGAAAATATTGATTCATACATAAAAAATAAAGGACTCGAAGGTGATCTCATGAAAATATCAAAAATAGCTTTAGAAATAACACCATCATCAACATTAGCTATTACAGCTAAAGCAAATGCAATGAAAGCAGAAGGATTAGATGTTGTAGGTTTTGGTGCTGGAGAACCTGATTTAGATACGCCAGATTATATTAAAGAGGCAGCCATAAAAGCAATTAATGAAGGATTTACAAAATATACACCAGTTGCAGGTATCCTTCCTTTAAGGCAAGCCATATGTGATAAATTATACAAAGATAACAATGTGACCTATACACCAGCACAGATTGTTGTTAATAATGGTGCCAAACATTCACTTACCAATACGTTTATGGCTATATTAGATCCAGGTGAAGAAGTAATTATAGCAGCGCCATACTGGCTAAGCTATCCTCAAATGGTAAAAATGGCTCATGGCGTGCCTGTAATTGTTGAAACACAAAAAGATAATTCTTATAAACTAACACCAGAGCAATTTGAAAAAGCTATTACAAGTAAGACGAGGGCTATTATTATTAACTCCCCATCTAACCCAACAGGCGTGGTTTACACCAAAGAAGAATTAGAAGCCATTGGAAAAATAGCCATTAAACATGACCTTTATATTGTCAGCGATGAAATTTATGAATATCTTATATATGATGGCGCTGAGCACGTCAGTATAGCGTCTTTGGGAAAAGATTTTTATGACCATACAATTATCATCAATGGCCTTTCAAAAAGCTATTCCATGACAGGTTGGAGAATAGGGTACGTCGCAGCACCCCTAAATATTGCAAAAGCAATTGACAATATACAATCACATGCAACTTCAAATCCTAACTCAATCGCCCAAAAAGCTTCTTTAGCAGCTTTAAACGGAGATCGAACATTTATTGATAATATGCGTGATTTATTTGCTGGACGCCGTGATTATATGTTTGAGCGCTTAATTAATATTGAAGGGTTTAGCGTTGTTAAACCTCAAGGTGCTTTTTACTGCTTTATAGATGTGGCACAGTTATATGGCAAACAATATAACGGCAAAGCCATTCACTCTGCACAAGATTTAGCAGATGTCCTATTAGAGGCTGTTAACGTTGTTGTTATTCCATGTGCTGACTTTGGAACACCAGAGTGTATTAGGCTTGCATATGCAATCTCAATGGAAGATATTAAAAAAGGTTTAGATAGAATCCAATCTTGCGTAAAATCTTTAACAAACTAATACTCTTTTAAGATTATTTTGAAAATATGCTTTACAAAGTAAAAAATATAGTATACAATGATATAAATTAATAAATAATCGATGATTGAAAATAGTAATTTTATAAGCATGTTACAGCGAGCCAGCGATAGTGTAAGGTCTGGTACATTGCAAATAGAACGAATGGTTTCATGAGATGCTAGGAGAAACGAGTTGGAGTATCCGGGTGCCGTGTCCTCACGTTATAGGGGTAAGATATCAAGCTATTAAGCTTTGTATCGGATTAAAGTGAGTTTATATGCAGAGATTTGGGTGGCATAACGAAATATATAGGTATTTCGTCCCATAAGGGATGGAGTACCTTTTTTATTGTCTCAGCACAAAAACTAAATTGGGTGGTACCGCGGAAAAGAACACATTTCGTCCCTTATGGGATGGACTGTGTTCTTTTTTGTTTCTAAAAATATAATAATATATTAGAAAGGATGATTTTTATGAAAAAAGTACCATATGTAAAAACAGTAATGGGGGATACAGAAACACCAATTACTGTGTTTCAAAAATATGTAGGAGACAAAGTAGGATTTTTATTAGAAAGTAAAAGTAAAGAGAAAAATAGGTTCTCTTTTATCGGTACAGACCCTAAAAAAATGATACAGGCCGATAATAAAAACAATACAATGGCTATTTTAAAATCTGCCCTAGAAGAATATGAGGTCACGAATACGACACATTTACCTTTCATGGGGGGAGCCGTGGGCATTATAAGTTATGAACAATCTTCACATTTTTTCTTGGTTACTGAATTTATAGCTTATGATCATGATTATGGAAAAATCTTATTTGTTGCTATTGATTCAGATGATTTAGATGGTGAAAATAGGGCACATAAACAGTTAGAGACCATGTATCAACAATTCAAAAAGCCTTTACTCACAGAAATAGGTAAGGAAAGAGATGTAAATGCTCATAATAAATTCAATACAAGTGATTACACTTCTAACATGAGTAAGCCTGAATTTATAGAAATGGTTAATAAGGCAAAACAATATATTCAGGAGGGGGAGGTTTCTCAAATTGTAATTTCTCAGCGATGGGAGGCTGAAAGCAATATTCATCCTTTTAAGTTGTACCGCAACCTAAGATCCCTTAATCCTTCACCTTATCTCTTTTACTTTAATTTTGGAGATTACCAAATTGTTGGTAGCTCGCCTGAAATGCTTGTAGAGATCAAAAATGAAAAGATATCTAATTGCCCCCTTGCAGGAACCAGAAAACGCGGGAAAACAGAAGCAGAAGATAATGCGTTGGCAAAAGAATTACTAGAAGATCCTAAAGAAGTTAAGGAACACATCATGTTGGTAGACTTAGGGAAGGAAGATATGGCCCTTGTGGCTAAAAAGGAAAGTATTCAGGTAAACGAGTATATGAAAATTCAAAAGTACTCTCACGTTATGCATATTGGCTCCTTAGTTCAGGGAGAGAAAAGAAAAGAAATTAGTAGCTTAGAAGTTTTAAATGCTTTTTTTCCAGCTGGTACTTTAACGGGGTACCCAAGAACAAGGGCAATGGAAATTATAGATGAACTTGAGAAAGACAAAAGAGGATTTTACGGCGGGACAGCTGGATATATTGGCTTTACAGGAGATATGGATATGTGTATTGCTATTAGAATGATGGTTGTAAAGAATCAAAAGATTTATATGCAAGCTGGGGCAGGAATTGTAGCAGACTCCGTTGCTGAAAAAGAATATGAGGAATCAGAAAACAAAGTAAAAGCTTTAATCAACGCAGTCTATATGGGGAGGGACTAAAATGAAAGAAATTATGGAAAAGGTCATAAAAAATGAAGATTTATCTGAAAACGAAATGATTATTGTCATGGAAGAATTAATGAATGGAAACCTATCCGAAGCTGTAGGGGGGGCCTTTCTAACGGCCCTTAGAATGAAAGGTGAAACCATTAATGAAATAACAGGTGGTGCTAAAGTCATGCGTCGTAAATCTGAAAGGGTAGAACTATCCGACTTGTACACAGTAGATACCTGCGGAACTGGTGGAGATCAAACTGGCACCTTTAACATTTCAACAGCCACCTCCTTTATATGTGCAGCTGCAGGTATTTACACTGCAAAGCATGGGAATCGTTCTGTTTCAAGTAAGAGTGGTAGCGCTGATGTTTTAGAGGCCTTGGGGGTAGATATAGAGCTTTCCCCTAAGCAAGTGGAAATATGTATTAAAAACCACCACATAGGATTTTTCTTTGCCCCTCTTTTTCATCCTGCTATGAAATATGCAGCCCCTATTCGCAAGGCCTTAGGCTACCCTACTATATTTAATATGCTTGGCCCTTTAACCAATCCAGCACAAGTGGATGCTCAAATTATAGGGGTGTATGATAAAAAGTTAGCCATTGTTTTTGCCAATGTTTTAAGAAATTTAGGTACAGAACATGCTTTGATTGTACATGGGTTAGACGGTCTAGATGAGTTAACCACCACCACAAGCACACAAATTGTAGAACTAAAAAACGGTGATATTACGACTTATCATATTCACCCAGAAGATTTTGGTTTAAAACTAAGTCAGCCAGAAGACCTACTTGGGGGAGGCTCCTATGAAAACGCCCAAATTATTAGAGAAATATTTAATGGAGAGTTAGGTCCTAAACGAGATATTGTTCTCTTAAATGCGGGGGCAGCGTTATACCTTGGCAAAAAAGTATCTAGTATTAAAGAAGGAGTAAAGCTGGCAGGGCAACTGATTGATCAAGGCCTAGTGAAGGCTAAAATGGAAAGTTACATTGAATTTACGCAAGGATTAGGACGTGAAAATCTAAAAGAGAGGTGTGTGTAGTGATTTTAGTAGATATTTTAGATAAAATTACAGTTCAAAAAAAGAAAATGTTACCACAAATAATTAAAAATTATAATGAGACCTATCAAAACTTAGAAAAGCCAATAAAAACGAGAAACACCACTCGCAAAAGTTTTTACGAGGCTATTTCAAAGCCCGGGCTTTCAATTATAGGTGAAATTAAAAAGGCCTCTCCATCAAAAGGAATTATAAAAGAGGATTTTGACCCAGTAAAATTAGCTTTATCCTATGACAACCATGTAGAAGCAATCTCTGTTTTAACAGAAGAATCCTTTTTTCAGGGAAGTTTAGATTACTTACATGATGTTCATCACAAAGTAGAATTACCCTTGCTGTGTAAAGATTTTATTATAAGCCAAATACAAATTGATATGGCTTATGCCTTAGGGGCAAGCTGCATTTTACTAATTGCTGCCATACTAACCAAAAATCAATTGCAAGACTATTTACTGTATGCCCAAAATCTGGGTATGGATGCTTTAGTTGAAGTTCATACAGAAGAAGAACTTTATCAGGTTTTACAAACAGATGCTAAAATCATTGGGATTAATAATAGAAATCTGAAAAATTTCGTAACCGACTTAAACACAACTATTTCTCTTAGTAAAATGATTCCAAGCACCCATTTAATTGTTAGCGAGAGTGGTATTTATACAGGGGAAGATATTCATTATATCTCCTCCCAGGCAAACATAAATGCGGTTTTAGTAGGGGAAAGCTTTATGAGAGCCTCTAACGTCGCTGCTCATGCAAAGGAGTTAAAAGATGGCTACCAGAGTAGAAATTAAAATTTGTGGACTCCGAACAATAGAAGATATAGAAAAAATAAATAATCTAGAAATCCAGTATATAGGATTTGTATTTGCCCCAAGCAAAAGACAAGTGACACCTGAACAAGCTAAAAAACTAATACAACGTCTAAATCCACAAATAAAGACAGTTGGGGTCTTCGTAAATGAAACAATGGATAAAGTCAATGAGATTGCAGCGTTTTGCCCATTAGATATTGTTCAATTGCACGGAGACGAAACGCCCCTATACTGTTCTAAAATAAGGAAGCCTGTATGGAAGTCCTTATCCATAGGTTCTGCAGGGGATGTTGCGAGGCATGCACATTATCCTGATGTATCTGGTATTTTACTAGACACCTTTATACCTGGGGTGCCTGGTGGATCTGGGAAAGCTTTTTCTTGGGATCTAGCTGTTTTTACTGGGGGACAGACCCCGTCAAAGATCATACTTGCAGGGGGACTGTCCCCATCAAATGTATCTTTAGCCATAAAAACAGTAGGCCCACAAGTTGTGGATGTTAGCTCGGGTGTGGAGTCAGATAATGTAAAAGATTTAGACAAAATAAAACAGTTTATAAGGAGTGTGAGAGCATATGGATAGGAAATTCGGAGAATTTGGGGGGCAGTATGTCCCTGAAACATTAATGAATCCCTTAATAGAGCTTGAGAAACAGTTTGAAGACCATTGCAGTAGTGAGGTATTTAAGGAAGAGTTTAAGGGTTATTTAAGAGACTATGTTGGAAGGCCTTCTTTACTATATTATGCAAAAAGACTTTCTGAAAAAATAGGAGGGGCTAAGATTTATCTAAAAAGAGAAGATTTAAACCATACAGGGGCTCATAAAATCAATAACGTATTAGGACAAATATTACTGGCGAAACATATGGGGAAAAAACGGGTCATAGCAGAAACAGGAGCTGGCCAACATGGGGTAGCTACGGCTACAGTAGCAGCACTTTTTAATATGGAATGCACGGTATTTATGGGCATGGAAGATATGCAAAGACAAGAGCTTAACGTTTTTAGAATGGAAGTCTTAGGAGCTAAGGTTATAGGCGTCTCATCTGGCTCAAGAACTCTTAAAGATGCCACCAACGAAGCCCTTAGAGAGTGGACCAAATGTGCAGAAGATAGTTTTTATGTTGTTGGATCAGTCGTTGGGCCTCATCCTTACCCAACAATGGTAAGGGATTTTCAAAAGATAATTGGGGAAGAAACAAAAGTGCAAATCCTTGCAAAAGAAAATCAGTTGCCCGATTGCATTATCGCATGTGTTGGCGGTGGCAGTAATGCCATGGGAATGTTTAATCCTTTTATTAATGATCTAGAGGTGAGTCTTATAGGGGTAGAAGCTGCTGGGTATGGCATCCAAACAAAAATGCATGCATCAGCCTTAGCAAAAGGAAAGGTTGGCATCCTGCACGGAATGAAAACTTATTTATTACAAGATGAAGATGGGCAAATTAAACCTGCCCACTCTGTATCAGCTGGCTTAGACTATCCAGGTGTAGGCCCAGAGCATGCTCATCTTCATAAAACTAAAAGAGTAGAGTATGTGTCCGTTACAGACAAAGAAGCCTTAGATGCTTTTGAGGCGTTATCTGTAACAGAAGGAATTATACCTGCCCTGGAGAGTTCTCACGCTGTAGCTTATGCTTGCAAGGTGGCTAAGGACATGGCGAAGGATAAAATTATTATCGTTAACTTATCAGGCCGTGGGGATAAAGATATTCACACAGTTGCCCACTTAGCAAAGGAGACACCTCATGAATAGAATTAGTAAAAAAATGAGCGAACTTATGGAAAATAATATAACTGCTTTAATTTCTTATATTACGGCAGGGGATCCAAGTATTGAACAAACTGAGGACTTAGTGTATGCATTAGAGCGCGGAGGATCCCATATTGTCGAGCTTGGCATCCCTCACTCAGACCCTGTTGCAGATGGCCCTGTTGTTCAAGATGCGGTTCAACGATCATTAAGTGCAGGAACTAAAATAAAGGATATATTTGAATGTGTCAGACGAATAAGACTCAATAGTCAGGTTCCAATTGCCTTTTTAGTTTACTATAATATGATTCACGCCTATGGGGTTAAAAATTTTGTAGAAGAATGTGCCAGGGTAGGTGTAGATGGCCTTGTTATTCCAGATTTACCTTTAGAAGAAAGAGATGAAATAACCCCTTATTTAACAGGTGATAAAGTTGCACTGATTCCTTTAGTAGCACCAACCTCTAAGTCCCGTATCAAAAAAGTAACAAATGGGGGGAGTGGGTTTGTGTACTGTGTATCATCTATGGGGGTTACGGGCCAAGAAAGTGTCTTTCATAAAGATATCAACTTGTTTTTAAAAACTGTTAGGCAAAGCACAGAGCTGCCTATTGCTGTTGGCTTTGGTATTTCTAGCAAAGCAGATGTAGAGCGATTTAAAGGTTTAGTGGACGGCGTTATTATAGGCTCAGCTATTATAAAAGAAATATATAGATGTAAGGCAGATCTACAAGAGGTTGAAAAAATCGTATCCCAATTAATTTTATAATATGCGTGTTAAAAAAAGCATAAAAAAAGAAGGGAGTCCCTTCTTTTTTTATGCTTTCAATTGGTCAATTATTCTATTTCATTTGCATCTTGCATAACTTCTTTAAGGCCTTTAAATGAACCTAATAAAGCAACTGCTTCTGATGGAATAATGAGTTTAGTCGATTTACCCTCTGCCATTTTTTCAAATGCTTCCATTGAGCGAATCGCAAGAACTGCATCTGTTGGATCACTTTCTTTAATTGCATTAAATACAAATTTAAGGCCATCTGCTTTAGCCGATTCAACTGCGCGAATTGCTTCTGCTTCACCTTCAGCTCTAAGAATTCTAGATTCCTTATCACCTTCAGCCGCACGAACTGCTGATTCTTTATCCGCTTCAGCACCTAAAATAACTGCCGCTTTAGCCCCTTCAGCTTCAAGAACTGCTGCAGCTTTAGATCCCTCAGCTCTAAGAACAGACTCACGACGTTGACGTTCAGCACGCATTTGTTTTTCCATTGCATCTTGAATATCTTTTGGTGGAATAATATTCTTCAGTTCAACACGGTTTACTTTAATTCCCCATGGATCTGTTGCTTCGTCTAGAATTGAGCGTAAGTTTGTATTGATGATATCACGTGACGTAAGTGTGGCATCTAAATCTAAGTCACCTATAATATTCCTAAGAGTCGTCGCTGAAAGATTTTCTATAGCGCTCATAGGATTTGCTATTTCAAAGATATAGGCAACTGGATCTGTAACTTTGAAATAAACAACCGTATCAATCAGCATAGTTACGTTATCCTTTGTAATAACAGGTTGAGGATCAAAATCCATAACCCGTTCACGAAGATCTACGATAGTATACATCGTATCGATAAAAGGAACGATAATATTAATACCTGTTGTTGCTGTTTTATGATAACGCCCCAGTCTCATAACAAGACCTACTGTTGATTGTTTGATAATTTTAATGGATGAAAAAGAAATAATGATAATAATAAATATTAAAACACCGAAAAATACGAACGCAAAATTGCCCATTTGTTACCCCTTTTCTGAATTTGATTTTTGAACGACTAGTTTAACGCCTTTGACTTGCAGAACTTCTACTAGGGTACCTTTTTCAATTGGTTGAGAGTCTGCTGAAATGGCAGACCACATCTCCCCAGCTAGTTTTACAATGCCTGGGTTATCTAAGGCTGGAATATCCTCAGTAACCATACCAATTTTGCCAATGACCGCATCTACATTAGTAGCAACAACTTTGCCTTTGGTTAACTTAGATGTTAGCTTCCGCGTCATAAAAAGTAAAGCAACTGAAACCATAATAAAAACTAAAAATTGTATTAAAAGATTGTTTGTTAGCAAGGCTGTTAGCATTGCCGCTAATGCACCTACACCAAACCAAATCATAAAAAAACCAACTGTTACTAATTCAATAACTGCAAATAGAACAGCCACTCCAAACCATAAGAGCCATGTATAAATCATGTGTGCCCCCTTTCAATGTGTGAAACTTAATGCCCTACCTACTTATTATAATGTATTGATATATGTGTGTCAATTAAACAGGTGGTAGGTATAAATACATATAATTTGTATGTCAAAGTATGGTATAATAGTACCATAGACCTATTATAATAATATATCATATAGGAGGAGAATAATATGACCTTAGTTGGATTTATTGGCGTCGGAAATATGGGAACCGCCATGATACAAGGAATAGCAAACCGAGCTCAGGATGTTAGTTTGTATGCTTATGATGTTGACCCGTCAAAAATAGATGCTCTTGAAAATAGTAAAATTAATAGGGTTGGTTCAATACAGGAAATATGTGAAAAGTCAAAGTACATTATTTTAGCTGTAAAACCTCAGTATTATCCAGAAGTTTTTAAAGGTGTAAACAACTACTTAACGAAAGAACACATTATTATTACAATTGCACCAGGATATTCTATTGCAAAAGTAAAAAAATATCTTGGGAATGTTATAAAAGTAGTTCGTGCAATGCCTAATACGCCTGCTTTAGTAGGAGAAGGCATGACAGCTTATTGTTTTGTAGATGATGAAATGACAAGTAGCGAACATGATGTTATTCAGGCCTTGTTTTCTGCTTTTGGTAAAAGTGTAAGAATAGAAGAAGGTAATATGGAAGCCATTATTGCTACGTCAGGTAGTTCTCCTGCCTATGCTTACCTATTTATAGAAGCTATGGCTGATGCTGCCGTTTCATTTGGAATTGGGCGGGAAGATGCTTATATGCTAGCAGCTCAATCTTTAAAAGGGGCTGCCCAGATGGTGCTTGAGACTAAAAAACATCCTGCACAACTAAAAGATGATGTTTGTTCACCTGGTGGAACAACCATACAAGCAGTCCTAAAACTAGAAGAAACTCAGTTTAGAAATAGCATTATAAAAGCAATGACCGCTAATTATGATAAAGCCATGAGTATGAATTAAAGATGCGTGTATGAATTTACAAATAAAGGGGCAATTCTAATGACTGAAAGTGCAAAAAGAATTAATAGAAAAAAAATTTTCAAAGGCAAAATTTTTACTGTGGCGGAAGATACCATAGAGTTTCCAAATGGGGCACAGGCCAAGTGGGATATATTATTACATGACGGCGCAGCTGCAATCGTACCCATTGATAACGATGGGATGATTGTTTTAGTAGAACAATACAGGGGTGTAGCAGATGGGATGATTTTAGAAATTCCAGCAGGAAAACTAGAAAAAAATGAAGATCCTGCCTTATGTGCTGCAAGAGAATTAGAAGAAGAAACAGGCTATAAAGCCAAAAAAGTTGAACGAATAGGGTCTATCTATAGCGCTGTTGGATTTAGTGATGAAGTTATTGAACTTTTTGTGGCAAAGGGCCTGGAAGAAGGAACCTTAAATCTAGATGAAGATGAATATGTTAATGTAAAAAAATATACCCTACAAGAAGTTATGGATATGGTCTTAAGTGGAAAGATTAAAGATAGTAAAACCATATCCGCTATTTTTATAGTAAAGGAAATGGTTCTAAATAAAATGCTGTAAATATAAAATGAGCATAAGTTCTATAAATACAACAAGTTCTAAATGGACAACTTTTTTCATATAGTAGCAGTAAAGTTTATAGATAAAAGAGAAAGGACGAAAACTTTGCGACGAAAATATGGGAGAAGTTACACCTCTTTTAAAAACCAAATGCCACAGATTCTTATTTGTTCAATTTTTATAATGGGTGTTGTGATTGGCAGTTTGTTTTCAAACACATTAGACAGTAGCATTGATAGTGGGGCCTTTGAAACGTCTCAATTAGTCAATGGATTTATTGTAAATATAAACTTAAATGGATTGTCAAATTCTTATTTACTTGGCAGGTCTATTTTAACCTATGGCAAACAGGTGGCTTTGATTTGGTTATTTGGACTTTTTCCTGCAACCATTCCATTAATTGGTTTATTAGTTGGTGTCCAAGGTTTTTCTTATGGATTTACAACATCTTTTTTTGTGATGGAGTATAACTTAAATGGCGTGCTTTTATGCTTGGCTGCCTATGGTATCCAAGGAACTTTATTTGTTATTGTTATGTTTCTATTGTCTATAGAAGCTTTTAGATTTGCAAAAAAAGATATGGCCGTAAGCCCGAAGATGTATCTTCTGTATTTATTAGTCGCCATAGGGGCTGTTATCATGATTGCTTTATATGAATCGTATATTGCACCTGTTATTATTCAAGAGATTATTACAACGTTTTTTTAAACACTAAAGAGAGGATGGATTATATGAAAAGAGTGATATGGATTGTTTTAGATAGTGTGGGAATGGGCGAAATGCCAGATGCTCATTTATTTGGAGATGTTGGCGCAAATACAATTGGAAATATTTCTGAAAAACTAGGAGGACTTCATATGCCAAATATGCAAAGTCTTGGCCTAGGTAATATCCAAGGAATGAAAGGTGTAGAGTCTGTATCCTCACCTAAAGGAAGTTATGCAAGACTTGCAGAATTGTCCATGGGTAAAGATACAACAACGGGGCACTGGGAAATGGTGGGTATCCATACGAAAGATGGTTTTCCAACTTACCCTCAAGGATTTCCAAAGGATATTATAGCGGAATTTGAAGCTAAAACAGGTAGAAAGTCATTTGCTAACTATGCCTCTTCAGGTACTGAAATTATTGAAAAGCTAGGACAAAAACACGTAGAAACAGGTAAACTGATTGTTTATACTTCTGCTGATAGTGTGTTTCAAATAGCAGCTCACGAAGATGTTGTTCCCCTAGAAGAATTATATGAAATATGTTTGATTGCAAGAGAAATGTTAAAGGGTGAACATGCAGTTGCTAGAGTTATTGCACGTCCATTTGAGGGAACTGAAGGGAACTTTACCAGAACACCAAATCGTAGAGACTTTGCGTTATTACCACCTCACAAAACGACTCTTGACTATCTTAAAGATGCAGACCTAGATGTTGTAGCGGTTGGAAAAATTGAGGATATATTTGCAGGCCAAGGCATTACAAAAGCCATTCACACAACAAGCAATATGAACGGCGTAGATGTTACTATAGATGAGATAAAGCAAGATTCCAAAGGTCTTATTTTCACCAACCTAGTTGATTTTGATATGAAATGGGGACATCGTAATGACTATGTTAATTATGGAAAGGCTTTAGAGGAGTTTGATACGCGTTTGCCTGAAATCCTATCCCATATGAATGATGATGATATGCTTTTTATTACCGCAGATCACGGCTGTGATCCAACTTTTCCAGGGACAGATCATACAAGAGAATATGTGCCGTTCCTTGCTTATGGCAAAAATATAAAAGAAAATATAGATATGAAAACAAGGAAATCTTTTGCAGATATAGGCCAAACAATATGTGAAATCTTTAATCTGCCAAGTATTCCAGTAGGTGAGAGTTTCCTATCTTTAATAACCAAGGAAGAAAGGTGATACCAATGGAAATAATGATTAACAACATTCAAGAATCAGCAGACTATATTCAAAGTAAAATGACCCTTAAGCCAACCATAGCTGTCATATTAGGTTCAGGCCTTGGGGACCTTGCAGATGAAATACAAAATAGTGTTAAGATTCCTTACACCCAAATACCACATTTCCCTATCTCTACGGTTGTAGGCCACGCAGGCCAGCTGTTAATAGGAGAACTAGAGGGTAAAACTATTCTTGCTATGCAAGGAAGATTTCACTACTACGAGGGCTATCCTATGACAGATGTGACCTATGCTATTCGTGTTATGAAACAAATAGGAATTGAAAAACTGATCGTTACCAATGCAGCTGGGGCTGTAGATCCAAGCTTTGTGCCTGGGGATTTAATGTTAATTTCAGATCATATTAACTTATCAGGCTCAAATCCTCTAATCGGGAGGAATATGGACAGTTTTGGGGTTCGTTTCCCAGATATGTCAAACGCCTATAGCCTAGAGCTACGAGATTTAGCTAGTAAAGTGGCAAAAGGAGCCGGCATCGATTTAAAAGAGGGTGTATATACCTTTATGAGTGGACCTACTTATGAGACACCTGCAGAAGTTCGCATGATACGTCTAGTGGGTGGGGATGCTGTAGGGATGAGCACAGCCCCTGAAGTTATTGTCGCTGTCCATAGCGGTATAGAAGTGGTTGGCATCTCATGCTTAACCAATATGGCAGCAGGGATTTTAGATCAACCACTAAACCACGAAGAAGTAGTGGAAACGTCACAACGGGTAAAATCAAAATTTACGACTCTTATCAAGGGGCTTTTAGGAAATATGTAAATAATGAAGGAGGATGATTTTAAACTTGATAGCTTTTTTTGAAGGTTGGCTATTGTATTACGGCGTTAATGAAAAGCTTTCAGTACAATTATCTGGGCTTTTATCATTAATAAGTATTGTATTACTTTATATAATAGTAGATTTAATAACCAAAAATATAATTCTAAAGATTCTAAAACGGTATATTAAAAGAAGTACGAATAAGTGGGATGATATTCTTTTAAAAAACAAGGTATTTGCAAGAATGGCACAAATTCTTCCTGTTCTTGTTATTTATGTATTTGCCCCCGTATTTCCTAAGTACCAAGGTCTTGTCCAACGTATTGTCGTTGCCACTATTGTATTTATTATTATACTCATCCTCAATAGCAGCTTAGATGCTATTGAAGATATTTATTGGGCGTTTGAAGTATCAAAAACAAAGCCTATTAAAGGCTATCTTCAGGTTATCCAAATGATTATATGGGTTATGGGAATCGTTATTATTGTAAGTATCATTGTAGATCGATCGCCAATTATATTGTTAAGTGGTATTGGTGCAGCTACAGCTGTGCTACTACTTATTTTTCAAAATTCAATTCTTGGCCTTGTGGCTAGTATTCAGCTCTCTTCTAATAATATGCTTAAAATAGGGGACTGGATTTCAATGCCTACTTATGACGTAGATGGGGACGTATTAGATATATCTTTGCATACTGTAAAAGTTCAGAACTGGGATAAAACCATTGTTACTGTGCCAACTTATAAAATGACAACAGAATCATTTACAAACTGGGAGGGCATGGTCAACTCAGGTGGTAGAAGGATCAAACGATCTATTTATATAGATTTATCTAGTATTCAGTTTTGCACTGACGAAATGCTAGAAAGATTTGCCAAGATTGAGTACCTCAAGCATTATTTAGCCATGAAAGAAAATGATATCAAAAATTATAATAGAGACCATGGTGTAAATTCTACAAATCGTGTAAACGGCAGACGATTAACTAATGTTGGTACGTTTAGGGCCTATGTAGAGGTATACTTACAAAAGCATCCTGCTTTAAATAAAGATATGACACATATGGTAAGGCAACTGCAACCAACTGAAAAGGGGTTGCCGTTAGAAATATATGCTTTTACAGACGGTACAGCTTGGGTAGATTATGAGAGGATCCAAGCGGATATATTAGATCATATATTAGCAGTTATAGAAGAATTTGATCTCAGACTTTATCAAGCCCCTAGTGGCCATGATTGGAGAGAATATCATATTCCTAAATGAATGTTGTAAATGATTCGCAAATACTGATATAATAGGTATAAACAAGATAACTAAGGATAATCAGAAAGAGGTGTTTGATATAGAACCTAATATATTATTAGAAACTGGTACAGGGGAAGTTGAAATACTAGAATTTATTATTAATGGTAAGCATTACGGTATCAATGTTATAAAGGTGAAGGAAGTAATAGAAATTGACAATTTAACAAAATTACCCTTAACCCACCCTTCCGTAGCGGGACTCACATTAGCCAGAGGTGAGGTTCTAACCTTGATTAGTTTAAAATATGTACTTGATCAAGAAGATAATGTGAAGAATGACTCAAACGTTATTGTCTGTGAATTTAATCAAACAAAAGTTGGCTTTATCTTCGATGATATCGTCGGGATACACCGTATAAGCTGGAAAGATATCAAAAAACCAGAGCATATGTCAAGTAACCAATTAGTGATTGGTAATGTTGTTTTTGAAGGTAAGATTATACTTCTTTTGGATTTTGAAAAGATTGTAACAGATATTAATCCTAATGTTGGTATCACAGAAGAACGAATGTCTGAGATTACCATTCGTGACAGGTCTAAAGTAAAATTAATTTTAGCAGATGATTCTGCTTTAATAAGAGAGTTAATTAAAAACACCTTAACAGCAGCAGGGTATAAAGATATGAAGTTTTTCAATGACGGTGAGGAAGCACTCACCTATTTATCCAATCTTGCTAACGAAAAGAAAGAAAAGTTTACAGAAGATGCACATATCATGATTACGGATATTGAAATGCCACAAATGGATGGACATACCTTAACCAGAGCAATTAAAAATCATAACGTACTTAGTACACTTCCTGTTATTATTTTCTCCTCACTTATTACAGAAGATTTAAAACATAAAGGTATAGCCGTAGGTGCTGACGCCCAAATGAGTAAACCTGAAATAGGGCAATTGGTAAAAATGATTGATAAATTTACAATCGATTTAAAATAATCATCTTGACAAAAACAAATGCTAGGTGTATAGTAAGAACAATTAAATGATTAAGTAAACCGTTGAGAAAGAATAGTAAACATTATTTCTGTATCTAAGAGAGTCGCAGGTGGTGAGATTGCGATATATGGGGAGTTGTTGAATGGACTTTTGAGGGCAGCCCGAACTAATAGTAGGCGCTGACGGGAACCAAACCCGTTATAAATCTGGCACATATGATTGTATGTGATAAAGAGGATTTCTTTATGAAATCAACTTGGGTGGTACCGCGAATATATTAATTCGTCCCAAGCATTTGTATTTACAAATGCTTGGGACTTTTTTATTTTACACGAATTATTTTAAGGGGATGATGACATGATCAGTGACTGGTGGAATAAAACATAATGACAAATAAAAAGCATAATAGAAGTAAATAAAATTTATAATTTGAAAGGGGAAATTGAAATGAAAAAAACAATGGGAATGATAATGGGGTTAACAATTATGGCAGGTCTTTTTACAGGGTGTAGTAGCAACACAGAGGGTGTTAATGGGAAAGAAACGACACCTTCTAATGAAACCCCAGTAGTTTCTAGCGATAAGCAATATACCATAGGTATTGGTCAATTTGGAGAGCATGGTTCTCTTGATAACTGCCGCGAAGGTTTTATAGCAGGTCTTGCAGAGGAAGGCTTTGTAGAGGGTCAAAACCTTACTATTATTAATGAAAATGCTCAGTTTGATACAGGAATTGGGAACCAAATAGCAGCGAATTTTGTTGGAAAAGGGGTAGATTTAATTGCAGCAATCGCAACGCCAATGGCTCAAAGTTCTTTTAATGCCGCTCAGGGTAAAGATATTCCAGTTGTTTTTACAGCTGTAACAGATCCTGATGCAGCAATGCTTACAAGCGGAAATATTACAGGTACAAGTGATAAGCTTCCAGTTGAAGCCCAACTTAAACTCATTCGTGCAATGATGCCAGAAGCTAAGAAAATTGGAATCCTTTTTACAACAAGCGAAGTAAACTCGGAATCAACCATCGCTGAATACAAAGAACGTGCTGATACATACGGTTTTGAAATTGTTAGTATGGGCGTCTCTGCTGCTGCCGATATTCCACTCGCAACAGATAAGTTGTTAGGGCAAGTGGATTGTATAACAAATCTGACAGATAACACAGTTGTAGGTTCCTTACCACTTATTTTAAACAAAGCAAATGCAAAAAACATTCCAGTGTTTGGTAGTGAAATAGAGCAAGTTAAACTTGGCTGTATTGCTTCAGAAGGTCTTGAGTATATAGAACTGGGTAAACAGACAGGACGAATGGCAGCCAAAATATTAAAAGGCGAAAAAACAGCAGATGAGATTCCATTTGAAATCATAGAAGAAAGTGTTCTTTATACAAATACTGAGGTTATGAATAAATTTGGCTTAACATTACCAGAAGATTTTATGGAAAGAGCAGTAGAAATTAACAACTAAATGGCGTTGTTTGGGGCTAATGCCGCATTAGGCTAGGATAACAATATCCAGCCATTGCGGAGAAGCGTGAAGAGTGGTCATAGGTGAGAATAAAAGCAGATAAAAGTTTCACTAACGAAATACACATAAGGAGTTTGGTAACATGGATATACTAATTGGAATACTAGAACAAGGAATGATTTACGCTATAATGGCCCTAGGGGTTTATATAACGTATAAAATATTAGATTTTCCAGACTTAACCGTTGACGGTAGCTTCCCACTAGGGGCTGCCATTACGGTTATGATAATGACAAGAACCCAGTTTACGAACCCCTATCTTATTATGATTTGTGCAGCTTTAGCCGGTGGTGTGGCAGGCCTTGTAACAGGTATTATCCATGTAAAATTCCAAGTAAGAGATTTACTCTCAGGTATTATTACAATGACAGCCCTTTACTCTATCAATCTTCATATTGCGGGTAAGGCTAACGTTCCTATCTTTGATATGGACACTATATTTTCTAATCATATTGTCAATGGTTTATTTCCAGCAAGTCTTGAAAGATATAAAGTTTTAATTATTATTTCTATTGTTACGATCAGTGCAAAAATCCTTATGGATTTATATTTACAAACAAGATCAGGTTACCTACTAAGAGCTGTGGGGAACAACCCCGCCGTTGTTACTTCCCTTGCAAAAGATAGTGGCATTGTAAAGATTGTCGGTCTTGTTATTGCAAACGGATTAGTTGCACTAGCTGGTAGTGTAATGGCCCAGCAGCAAGGTTTCTTTGAAATTTCAATGGGGACAGGGGCGGTGGTTATTGGCCTTGCAACAGTTATCATCGGAACAAACCTATTTAAAAAGGTTGGTTTTGTTGAATCTACAACGGCAGTTATTATTGGGTCTATCATCTATAAATTATGTATCTCTTTAGCAATGGATGTAAGCTTTGGTGTTATTGCTGCTGTAGTGGTTGGGGTTCTTTGTATGGCCTACATTAAAAAAGAAACAACGATAAAGGTTATTCTTTCAATAGTCGCAGCCGTAGGCGCATACTTCTTGTCTAAAGTCTTAATACCTTACGCTATTAGCGCAAGTGATATGAAGCTTATTACATCAATATTCTTTTTATTAATTTTAATTGTCGGTAACGATAAAAAAAGGGGGGGATCAAGTGTTAGAGCTTAAAGACATTAATAAAATATATAGCGCAGGCACTGTTAATGAATCCTGCCTTTTTGATAATTTTAATTTAGGAATCAATGATAAAGATTTTGTTTCGGTTGTAGGAAGTAACGGAAGCGGAAAAACTTCAATGCTCAATATTATTTGCGGTAGTATAGGAATCGATAGTGGACAAATTATTGTAGGGAATAAGGATATTACTCCCCACAAGGATTTTATTAGATATAAAAAAGTAGGTAGGGTGTACCAAGACCCAGCCATGGGGACCTGCCCTGATATGACAATCCTTGAGAATATGTCCCTTGCAGATAATAAAGGAAAGATGTTTAATCTAAGAAGAGGGACAAATAAAAAAAGAATGGATTTTTACAGAGAAAACTTAAAGCAGTTAAACCTAGGACTTGAAGATAAGCTTGATGTGCGAGTAGGCGCTCTATCTGGTGGACAAAGGCAAGCTATGGCGCTCCTTATGTCTACCATGACACCGATAGAATTCTTGATTTTAGATGAGCATACAGCGGCCTTAGATCCTAAAACTGCTGAGATCATTATGGAGCTTACGGACAAGATTGTTAAGGTAAAGCAGCTAACGACTATTATGGTCACTCATAACCTTAGGTATGCCGTGGAGTACGGTGATAGACTCCTTATGATGCACCAAGGGAATGTAATACTAGATAAAAAAGGGCAAGAAAAGAAAGACATGAAAGTGGAGGATCTACTGGAGATATTTAATACCATTAGTATTGAGATGGGGAATTAAGAGAGTAAGAGCTATTGGACTTATGACACTATAAAATAGTTATTGCTTTTAAAAACACCACATGCTGTTATATATATATTGCATACGCGGATATAGTCAACTAAAGGGGAGTAGCATAATAAATAGGTTCAACAGCACGGGGAAACCCTGGACCTATTTGCTTTTGATATCAAAAGGGCGAGACTTTTAGTTAGTACATTTTTTTAATGTACTAACTAAAAGTCTCATTTTTTTTGGTATTAAGGAAGGAACCTAGGGCATTACTATCTTGTATGAAGCATTATTAAATTTTAGGAGGATGGATATGAATTATTTATTATTAGTTATTGGTTTTGTTTTACTTGTAAAGGGGGCGGATTTATTTGTGAATGGGGCCTCATCTTTAGCTAAAAGGCTAAAATGTCTTTGTATAAATTCACTTTATTGAGTATAATCAACATGATAGCAAAATAATTTTGATTTATTTTAAAAGGAGCAAGAAAGGAAGATCCAATTGACAACTAATATGCCAAATGCAGATAAAATATTTATTGATATGTGCCGTGATATTCTAGATAACGGTGTGAGTACAGAGGGTGAGAAGGTTAGGCCCAAATGGGATGATGGCTCGTCTGCCTATACAATCAAGCAATTTGGTGTGATTAACCGGTATGATTTATCGAAAGAGTTTCCAGCCCTAACACTTAGGCGGGTAGCTATTAAAAGTTGTATTGATGAACTTTTATGGATTTGGCAAAAGAAATCTAATAATATAAAAGAATTAAATAGCCGTATTTGGGATAGTTGGGCTGACGGTGAAGGTTCAATTGGTAAGGCATACGGCTATCAATTAGGGATAAAACATAGGTACAAAGAAGGCATGATGGATCAAGTAGACCGGGTATTATTCGATCTTAAAAACAATCCATACAGCAGAAGGATTATGACCAATTTATATATTCATAATGACTTACATGAGATGAATTTATATCCATGTGCTTATAGCATGACTTTTAATGTCACTAAGAAGAAAGGTCACGATAAGCTGGTACTTAATGGTCTATTAAATCAACGTTCTAACGATGTTTTAACAGCAAACAACTGGAATGTATGCCAATATGCAATCTTATTGCATATGCTAGCCCAAGTATCTCATATGGAAGTTGGAGAACTCGTTCACGTTATTGCGGATGCACATATTTATGATAGACATATTCCAATTGTGGAAGAACTCATTAGTCGTCCTACTTATGAGGCGCCAAAGCTTTGGATTAATCCGGAGGTAAAGGATTTTTATGAGTTTACGACCGATGATTTTAAATTGTTAGATTATAAACATGGCGAAAAGGTAAGTGGCATACCTGTGGCTATTTAGAGGTTACGGGGTTAAGTGTGTTATACCACATTAGGTGTGTTCCGCATTAGGGCAAGCTATAACATCTCCCGACTCACTTCTCTTGGCAGATATGCCAAAGGAAGCTCGCTGGGAGATGTTATGCTTGCCCATTGCGGGGAATGTTATAAGAGCGTCAAAACACTCTTTATGATTTTTAGTCTGTAGTGAGAATAGTTAAAATCCCTTATGGTTTAGATAATATCTAAACCATAAGGGATTTTTTTGTATGATAGGAAAGTTCTACTTTCCTTACCGATGATACCGTGTCTGACACATCCCTTCTGGGACTTTTGCAACCAGAGTTGTGTGTCCCAGAAGGGATGTGTCAGACACCTTTTTTGTGGGAGCTTTAGTTTTCTAATTTTCCACCTTCCACAACGATATCTTGAGGATTGATGTCATCTCCGTAGGCTGGGAGTAGTGTTGCATCATAAGCCTGGCGGATAAAGTTTTCTTTGCCAATATCTATAAGTTCTTGGTTAATCCAGTCTAGTAATTCTGTGTTGCCTTTTTTTACACCTGGTGCAATTGTATCTACCCCACCAAGGGTAGGAATACCGGTGGTGAAGCCTTGGTTTTCTCTAGCCCAGGCAAATAGTAAGGTGTTATCATGGGCTAGGGCTGCGCCCCGACCATCTTGGAAGGCTTGGAAGGCTTCGGTATTTTGGTCATACTTTAGGAGCTCGATATCAGGGTGGTTCTGGGTAAAATATGTTTCAGCTGTGGTGCCTTTGTTAACGATAAGCTTTTGACCTTTTAATTGATCAATATCCGTAATAGGTGCACTATCTGGAGAAACAACTCCTAAGGATACTTTCATGTAAGGATTTGCAAAATCAACTTTTTCTTTTCTTTCATCTGTTACAGTAAAGTTTGCTAGAATAATATCTACTTTATCTGACTCTAAATATTCAACTCTACTGGCTGCTTCAACTAATACAAATTCAACCTTACTCTCATCCCCTAACAAGTCTTTGGCAAAACGTTTTGCAATATAAACATCAAAACCTTGATGATCACCGTTAGAATCTATATAGCCAAAAGGTGGTTTATCACTAAATACACCAATTCTAATTCTATCATTTTCTTTAATAGCTTCGAGTCCAGTTTTAGTATTAGGCTTTGAGCAACCTGCCAACACGCCAATTGTTAGAACAAAAACAGATACTAGGGATAAAACATTTATTATCTTCTTCATTATCAAACACCTCTTTCAAAATTGAATATATTTAAAAACTCATGGGCACGTTCTGTTTTAGGAGCAGAAAAAAAGTCTTTAGGACTTGATTCTTCTGCAATCTTTCCTTTATCAATAAATATAATGCGATCTGCAACGGCCTGAGCAAATTGCATTTCATGGGTAACAATAACCATGGTCATTCCTTGATCGGCAAGCTCTAGCATAACATCTAAAACTTCTCTGACCATTTCTGGGTCTAGAGCAGCCGTTACTTCATCAAAAAGCATTATATCAGGATTCATACAAAGGGCGCGAATAATAGCGACTCTTTGTTTTTGTCCCCCTGAAAGTTGTCTTGGGTAAGCATCTTTCTTATCTAGCAACCCAACTCTTTCTAATAACCCTAAAGCTTGAGCACTTGCTTCTTTTTTATTTCTTTTTTGAACCTTAAGGGGACCAAGTAATATGTTTTCCATAATGGTCATATGAGGAAACAAGTCATAGCTTTGAAAGACCATTCCTATTTTTTCCCGAATTAAATGCCACTTGGTACTATCTTCATTAATGACTTGACCTTTTAACTTAATTTGTCCTGATTGAATTTCCTCTAAACCATTAATGCATCTTAGCAAAGTACTTTTACCACATCCAGAGGGGCCAAGTAGAACCACCACCTCCCCTTTATAAACATCAAGAGAAACCCCTGCTAATGCATGAATATCATCATATTGTTTATGTAGATCTTTAATCTCTAATAATTTTTCTTGTGATGCCATAGGGTCACCTCCTTAATGTTGCCATTTCTTCTCTAATCGCTTTGATAAAAGAGAAATGGGATAGCATATTATAAAATATAGAAAAAATATAAAACCATAAACCCAAAATGAAGCAGTGGGACTTTTAAGGATTGAAGCTTCAATTATTTGCTGGCCTACCTTTAATACTTCTACAACACCTATAAGAACCACCAATGATGTGGTTTTGATCATTCTTGTAGCAAGATTAATGGCAGAAGGTATGAGTCGTCTTACTGCTTGAGGAATAATAATATAAAGGTGAATTTGCTGGGGGGTGAGTCCAATAGCCTTTCCGCTGTCCTGTTGATGTTTAGGGAGAGAGGTAATGGCCCCTCTTACAATATCCCCCATTTCTGCAGTCCCCCATAAAGTAAACACAAGCACCGAAACAAATTCACCCCCTAAATGAATATGAAGTACTTTTGTAAGGCCAAAATAAAATAGAAATAGCCAAACCAGTACAGGAATAATTCTTACAGCTTCTAAATAAAGTCTGGATAAGATTCTAACAAGCTTATTATTGGAAGTCATAATAATTCCAAATAAGGTGCCTAATACAGTAGAAATTGTAATTGAAATCAGTGCGATTCTTGTGGTCACCCATAACCCCCCAAGGAGCCTAGATAAATTCCTTCCTTCAAAGATAATGTTAATTCCCAAATCCTGCATTTCGAACCCTCCTTTCAATAAAGGTGAGTAGTAGTGATAGGGGTAATAAAATAATCAAATAAGCTACTACAAGCATAAATAATGCTTCAGTTGTCTTGTAATACATGCCAATTAAATCTTTTGCTACAAACATTAGATCAGCTAGAGCAATAGCGCTAACAATAGATGTTTCTTTTAAAATAAAGATTCCATTGGCACTTAGAGCTGGAATAGCAACTGCAAAGGCTTGTGGGAGGACAACATATCTAATAAGTTGTGGTTTTGTAAGACCAATGCTTAGGCCGGATTCTATTTGAATCTGACTTACGGCTTCAAAACCACTTCGAAATGCCTCTGCCATATAACTGCCTCCTAAGAATGAAAGTCCTAGAATAGCACAGGTATAAGCTTCTAGTTTTATCCCCATCTTAGGGAGCCCGTAATATAGAAAAAAAAGCTGGATAAGAAGGGGCGTATTACGTGAGACTTCAATATAGCCACTTACAATGTGTCTTAGACCTTTTACCTTAAAATAGATAATCATGCTACATATAAAGCCTATAACCGTTGATAGAGCAATTCCCCAGAAAGCCAGAGTTAGGGTAAGTTGTGCGGCCTTCATATAGAGAGGAATGTTGGTATAAATAAAATGTGTATCCATGCAACCTACCTCCTTTAGGTACTAAAGTATAGAGGATGTATCTTCTTGTATATTATGAAATAACTATGGATAATATTCTGAAGAATGTCCCTTACTACAAAGCTAAATACAATACATATATGTTTGCTATGTGTTGGATTATAACCCACCTAAAATAAGAAGTCAATAGTTTTTAAATATAAATTAAAACTAAAAATATATTGTAAAAATCTATTGACAAATAATTCTAAACATATTATATTTATTAACATACAAAACATATATGATTAGCTTGACATGGAGGTGGCAGATGAAAAGAAAGAACTTAGTGGAATGGGCTGTACTTGTTTTTTGGGCTTTTGTTATTGTCTTTGGATTTGTAAAAAAGGATCCCAATCAAGTAAAGTTGTTAAATGTGTCTTATGATCCAACCCGTGAGTTATATACCCAATTGAATAACGAATTTATTAGGGATTGGTATGAACATACGGGAGATGAGATTGTTATTCATCAATCTCATGGGGGATCAGGTAAACAAGCTAGATCAGTTATAGAAGGTTTAAATGCAGATATTGTTACACTAGGACTTGGATATGATATTGATGCTATTAGTGATACGGGTTTAATAGACCCACAATGGCAAAGTGAATTTAAATATAATAGTTCACCTTATACATCAACCATTGTATTTCTTGTAAGAAAAGGAAACCCCAAAAATATAAAGGACTGGGATGATTTAGCAAGAGAAGATGTTTCTGTTATTACCCCTAATCCAAAATCATCAGGAGGGGCAAGGTGGAATTACTTGGCAGCCTGGGGATATAGTATAGAAAAAAACAATGGAGATGAATCAAAAACAAAAAGCTTTATTAAAAAAGTATATAAAAACGTAGAAGTCCTTGATTCTGGTGCAAGAGGATCTATGGCTACCTTCGCCCAAAGAGGTATAGGCGATGTCCTTATAGCATGGGAAAATGAAGCACTATTATGTGTTAAGGAGTTAGGAATGGATGAATTTAGTATCGTCGTTCCTTCAATTAGTATCTTGGCGGAACCACCAGTGTCTATTGTAGACCAGGTCGTTGATAAAAAGAAAACAAGAAAAGTCGCTCAGGCCTATCTGGATTTCTTATATACAAAAAAAGGGCAAGAGATTGCAGCCCAAAACTACTATAGGCCTAGAAATAAAGAAGTGGCCAGTAACTATCAAGATATTTTCCCAGAACTAAAGTTGCTAACCATTGATAAACATTTTGGGGGTTGGCAAAAAGCACATGACGTGCATTTTAGAGACGGTGGTATTTTCGATGAAATCTATATGCCTGTCAATTAATGCAGAGGGGGATTAGCATGAATAATAAAGTACGGGTTATTCCTGGCTTTAAATTATCACTCAGCTTTACCATTACATACTTAATGATTATCATACTGATTCCTTTAGGTGCTCTCATCACTCGGGGAATGGGAATGGGATTAAATAGCTTTATAGAATCTGGTTTTACACCAAGGGCCCTAGCTGGATATAAAGTTAGTTTTGGCTGCGCCTTAGTAGCTGCCTTGGTTAATGTTTTCTTCGGAACCATACTGGCATGGGTATTAGTTAGATACGATTTTCCTTTTAAAAGATTTCTAGATGGCTGTATTGATTTGCCTTTTGCTTTACCAACGGCTGTGGCGGGTATTACACTTACGACCTTATATTCTAAAAATGGGTGGGTCGGTAAGATTCTTTATGGGATTGGCATCAAATCTTCCTTTTCACTACTAGGGATTATTATCGCTTTAATATTTATAGGCATACCCTTTGTTGTTCGGACGGTACAGCCTGTCCTTAGTCATTTAGATGACCAGTACGAAGAAGCCGCAACCGTACTTGGCGCAAGTAAAACAAGGATTTTTTGGAAGGTTATTTTACCAGAGATTTCAACCTCTATTTTAACAGGGTTTTCTCTAGCATTTGCAAGAGGTATTGGGGAGTATGGAAGTGTTATTTTCATAGCTGGAAATATGCCCATGAAAACAGAAGTCGCACCCCTTTTAATTATGAGCAAGCTAGAACAATATGATTATAACGGGGCTATTGCCATCGCACTAGTCATGCTTAGTATTTCTTTTATAATGCTTCTTTTAATTAATGTTTTTCAGTGGCATTCTAATAAATTTATAAAGGAATGAGGTGGACTATGAAACCAACGATTACAAAATGGTGTTTAATTTTAATTAGTATTCTGTTTTTGGGACTCATGCTAGGATTGCCCTTAGTTGTGATTATCGTAGAGGCTCTAAGAAAGGGAATTAAAGCTTATGCCCTTGCCGTAGCAGATTTTTATACTTTAAAGGCAATAAGTCTCACTTTTATTTCAGTTATTGTTGCAGTTGTTATGAATACTATTTTCGGACTTTTAGCAGCGTGGACGATTACAAAATATAGTTTTAAAGGTAAAAACCTTTTGATTACTTTAATTGATCTACCTTTTGCAATTTCCCCCGTTATATCTGGTTTAGCATTTATATTAACCTTTGGGAGAAATGGATTATTTCACAGTGTTTTAACACAATATGATATTCAAATCGTTTTTGCAGTACCTGGGATTATTTTAGCCACTGTATTTGTAACCTTTCCCTTTATTGCAAGAGAGTTAATCCCGCTTATGGCGGCACAAGGAACCGAACAAGAAGAGGCTGCCGCCATATTAGGTGCTAAGGGTCTAACTATTTTTACAAAAGTAACCTTGCCCAATATAAAGTGGGGACTTCTATACGGCGTGACCCTTTGTATGGCTAGAGCAATGGGAGAGTTTGGAGCCGTTTCTGTTGTATCTGGACATATTCGGGGACTTACCAATACACTGCCTCTTCATATTGAAATTCTTTATAACGAATACCAATTTTCAGCAGCTTTTGCTGTGGCATCCCTATTAATGATTTTTGCCGTGGTTATATTAATTGTACGAAACATGATAGAAAACAAAGAACAAAGAGAGGTGTAGACGATGCATATTCAAGTGACTAATATTTTTAAAAATTATGGTGATTTTAAAGCCGCTGATAGGGTCAGTTTCCAAATAGAAAAAGGTCAATTAATTGGCCTTTTAGGTCCTAGTGGAAGCGGTAAAACAACGATTTTAAGAATGATTGCTGGCCTTGAAACCCCTGACTCAGGTGATATTTTGATTGATGGTGTTAAGATTAACGATTTACCCCCTGGGGAAAGAGGCATCGGTTTTGTTTTTCAAAATTACGCTCTTTTTCGCCATATGAGTATTTATGACAATATAGCTTTTGGGCTCAAGGTACAAAAAATTGATAAAAACACAATTGATCAACGTGTTAAAGAGTTATTGTTACTGATTGGACTGGAAGGTCTTGATAAAAGGTACCCCCATCAGTTATCCGGTGGTCAAAGACAAAGAGTAGCCTTTGCAAGAGCAATTGCGCCTAGGCCCAAAGTACTTCTCCTAGATGAACCTTTTGCCGCAATTGATTGTAAAATCAGAAAAGAACTTAGAACGTGGCTAAAAGAAATGATTACTAAACTCGGCATAACAAGTATATTTGTCACTCACGATCAAGAAGAAGCTGTTGAACTCGCCGATGAGATTATCGTTACAAACAAAGGGAGAATAGAACAACAAGGCATCCCATCTGAGATTTATAAAAATCCCGCAACACCATTTGTAGCTCAGTTTATAGGAGAATCTACGATCGTGGAAGACTACCAAGCTCTAAAGGGTTTTAAAGAAATTAATAAAGGAAAAAAAGCAGTCATAAGGCCTGAATTTATACAAATTGAAAAAGATAGCAAAGAAATACTTACCCCATCTGCAGCAGAAAAAGGTGTGGTTAAGGAGATTTTATTTAAAGGCCATCATCTAGAAATCACAGTTACTGTAGGGCATCTTTCATTAGTCGGTTCTAGGACCTTAGAGCAGGAACCATTAACGGTTGGGGAAGAGGTATTAGTGCTGGTTCACCGGCTTTATGTTTTTGATGATCTAAAAGCTCAAGTAGTCGAAAATAAGCTAAAAACAGATCCTATGCCTATATTTATATAAAATCATAAGAATGATAGGGGGTAACTTTACATTGAAGATTAAACAGATAGAAACAGATATTTTAATTATTGGTGGGGGTACAGCTGGATGTTATGCAGCCCTTACCATAGCAGAAAATGCACACAAACAAGTTGTGGTATTAGAAAAAGCAAATATTAAAAGAAGTGGCTGTTTAGCTGCAGGGGTAAATGCATTAAATGCCTATATCGTAAAAGGGCAAACGCCCCAGGACTATGTGGATTATGCGAAAAAGGATGCTCACGGCATTGCCCGGGAAGACCTACTACTGTCCATGTCTCAAAGGCTCAATAAGGTGACTCATAAGCTAGAGGCCTTAGGGCTCGTGATTTTAAAAGATGAAACAGGTGATTATGTCGCCAGAGGCAACAGAAATATTAAAATTAACGGAGAAAATATTAAGCCCATACTGGCCAGTTCCATTGCAAACCAAAAAAACATACATATTATAAATCGTGTGTATGCCATTGATTATATTACCCACCAAGGTGAAATTATAGGCGCATATGGCTTATCAGTAGATGAAGAAATTCTATATGTTATAGGGGCAAAAGCTGTTATTTGTACAACTGGGGGGGCTGCTGGATTATATAAACCTAATAACCCTGGATATTCTCGTCACAAAATGTGGTATAGCCCTTTTAATACAGGAGCCGGTTATGCAATGGGGATTAGGGCCGGTGCTGAGATGACTACTTTTGAAATGCGCTTTATTGCCCTTAGGTGTAAAGATACCATTTCACCTACAGGGACTATTGCCCAAGGGGTAGGCGGTGTCCAGATAAATGCTTTGGGAGAGGCCTATGAAAAAAGATACGGCAATACGACCTCGCAAAGGGTCTATGGTACCGCACAAGAAAATATAGAAGGCAGAGGACCTTGCTATCTTAAAACAGAAAATATTACTCCTGAACAGGAGCAGGATTTATTTAAAGCCTATCTCAATATGTCGCCAGCCCAAACCCTAAAATGGATCGAAAGGGGTAAGGGCCCCCGTACTGAAAATGTAGAAATAGAAGGGACAGAGCCTTATATTATAGGGGGACATACGGCTAGCGGTTACTGGATTGACAACAAGCGAGCGACAACTATTAAAGGCCTATATGCAGCTGGAGATGTGGCCGGAGGATGCCCACAAAAATATGTAACAGGAGCCCTAGTAGAAGGCGAAATAGCGGCTCAGGCAGCTTTGGCTTATATCCAAAATAGGAATCTACAGCCAATCAATTCAGTTGACATCCATAAAAGGCTTAAAGAAATAGACTACTTACTACAAGAGAAACCTAGCTTATATGACGTAGATGATTTAGAAGAGGCTATGCAAAAGATCATGGATACTTATGCAGGTGGTATTGGCAGCAATTATCGGTACAATACAAAACAACTTGAAGTGGCAAAAGAAAAGATAAAGGATATCTTACAATTAAGTGAGGCTTTATCTGGAAGAGATATGAATGATGTTATGGCTATTTTTGAACTTAAAGATAGACTTATTCTTTGCCTGAGTGTTATTGCACACCTAAGTGCTAGAAAAGAAACAAGGTGGAATAGTTTTGCAGAGCACTCAGATTATCCATACAAAGATGAGTCGTTTTTAAAATATATAAACTCAGTCAAAGTAGGTGATGAAATCAAGATTATTGTAAGAGATTTGGTTGGGGAGGGTGAAAAGTATGAGCATTGTTATTAATCAAAACCGTTGCATAGGTTGCGGAGGGTGCCAAAATGTATGCCCAGGAAATCTATTAAAAATGAACACACACAATAAAGCTTTTATTAAATATCCTAGAGAATGTTGGGGATGTACCGCTTGTATTAAAGAATGTCCGACCCAAGCAATCAAGTACTTTTTAGGAGCAGATATAGGCGGCAAAGGTAGCTTGCTACACTGCAAAGAGGAGAAGGATATTTTGCACTGGATAATAGAAACTCCCAGTGGAGAGGTTACAAAAATCTCTACTCACAAAAAAGAAGCAAACAATTATTAGGAGGGAAAATATGGAACATTTAGATCAGTTAGAAGCACAAAGCATATTTATTTTAAGAGAAGCTTACAAGAAATTGGGTAAGCTAGGGATGTTGTGGTCTGTGGGAAAAGATTCTACAGTATTATTATGGTTAGCAAAAAAAGCTTTTTACGGCCATTGCCCATTTCCATTTATTCATGTGGATACAACTTATAAAATCCCTGAAATGATTACATATAGGGATAAAGTTGTCAAAGAGATGGGGCTTGACCTAATTGTCCATACGAATACACAGGCTATTGAAGAAGGAATGGGGCCAGATAAAGGGAGACTCATCTGCTGTAAAGCACTTAAAACAGATGGTCTTCAACAAGTTGTCGATAAATATGATTTTGAAGGACTTATTGTAGGGGTAAGGCGTGATGAGGAGGGCTCCCGCTCAAAAGAAAGAGTCTTCAGTGAAAGAAATAAAGATTATCAGTGGGATTATACCAATCAGCCACCAGAGCTTTGGGATCAGTTTAAAACAGATTTTCCTAAAGGTAATCATATTAGGGTCCACCCATTATTGCAATGGAATGAACTCGATATATGGGAATATATAAAGAGAGAAAATATGCCTATTAGCGACTTATATTTTGCAAAAAATGGTACCCGATACCGTAGTTTAGGCTGTGCACCATGTACTGGGAAAGTAGAGTCTGAGGCAAAAGATATTGATGATATTATAGCAGAACTTAAAGTAACCACAACAAGCGAACGTGCTGGTAGAGCCCAAGACCAAGAGGATTCTTATGCTATGCAAAAGCTTCGTAAGGAAGGGTACATGTAAGAAGAATTTTAAATCATATTAATTAGGGGGAATAAAATGAAACAATTAAAGGAAAACTTAAACATAGTAGTAGTAGGCCATGTAGACCATGGTAAATCAACGGTTATAGGGAGATTGCTCCATGATACAAATTCCCTCCCGCAAGGGGCCATCGATAAGGTTAAAAATATTGCCAAAGAAACAGGTAAGCCTTTTGAATATGCCTACCTATTAGATGCCTTTGAAGAAGAACAAAAACAGGGAATTACCATTGACACAACTCAAATTCAGTTTCATACTAAAACAAGGGATTATGTCATTATTGATGCACCTGGTCATAAAGAATTTTTAAAAAACATGATTACCGGGGCAGCTCATGCCCAGGCAGCACTTCTTGTTATTGATGCTAAAGAAGGGGTCCAGGAGCAGTCAAAAAGGCATGCCTATATGCTCTCACTTTTGGGCATACAAAAAGTATATATTATTATTAACAAAATGGATTTAGTCGGTTATAGTGAAGCAACCTATAAGCTTGTTAAAAAGGAAATGGAAGCTTTCTTAAGTGAACTAGGGATCAAACCCCTGAAATATATTCCTGTATCTGCTTTTTACGGGGAAAACATCTTACAACCCTCTAAAGAAATGCCATGGTACACTGAAGAGGCACTTCTAGATGCCATGGATATAATAGAAACCGAAAAAAGCCTGGAAGGAAAGTCCCTAAGGTTTCCAATCCAAGATGTTTATAAGTTTGATGATAGGAGAATTATTTCAGGAAGGATAGAAAGCGGTACTTTAGAAGTAGGGGATGACATCTGTATCTATCCAGAAGGTAAAACTACCCAAGTAAAAACCATCGAGTACTGGGCAGACCGGGATAAAACAGATAAAATAACCGCAGGTCAATCGGTAGGAATTACAGTTACAGATGAATTCTTTAATAAAAGAGGGGAAGTGATTACCCATATAAGTGATAAACCACTTATTTCAAATACCTTTAGAGCAAGTGTTTTTTGGATGGGTAAAAATCCCCTTATTACCGGAAAAGAATATAAGATTAAACTAGCAACCCAAGAAGTGACAGCAGAAATAATAGATATTATTAAAGTGATTGATGCTTCTAGTTTAGAAAAAGGAAAAAAGGCTGATAAAATCAACCTAAATGATGTTGCAGAAGTGATTATATCCACTAAAGAAAAAGTAGCTTTTGATCTTTTCAATAATAGTCATATCACAGGAAGATTTGTCATCGTTGATGGTTATGATGTTGCTGGCGGCGGCATTATTGTTAAAGATGAGCAGGCCTACGGCGAACATAGTATTAGTCTTTTTAAAGAAGGAAGTTTAGAAGCAAGAGCAGAGATTTTTGACACATTCTATTATGATGTTAAGGAATATAATGTGAAAAGAATTTCTAAACATAAGGATTCTTACGGCATTGGCTATAACATACCTCTAGAAGGTTCGGGTTATAAATACCCTGATCACTTTGATATCTTAGTTTTGCGTGACCAAATAGCCGTTAAAATTAGGAATGGGAAAGTAGCGAATATTTGTCCCATTAAAGAATACCACTACGCATCATACCCGGTATTAAACGGTAGGGGATTTGGTGTAAAAATCAACTCCAATGAGGAACTAGCACTTCTATTAAAACAATATGAAACCCTAGATGTTGAAAACGAGACTGATTTAATCGATTTTTCAAATCAGTGGTTACTATTTGATCTTTACAGAAGGCTAACCTTTAACATAGCATAAGATTAACTAAAAGGAGACGTCAATGAATTACAATGAATTAAACCACATCAAACAAAGTATAGAAGATTATAAGCTGCTCATTAATGAAGTCTTAAGGGGGGCTAAAACAACTAAAGACATAAAGCCCTCTCTAGGTGGGATGGGGGTTTATGAGCAAAGTGATAAGGGCACTTTTATGGTAAGAGTACGTGTTCCGGCTGGGGTCCTTCAAATAAATGAGCTACAGGCTATATATGAAATAGCACACTTATATGGCGTCAAGACAGTTCACTTAACTAGTCGGCAGGCGGTGCAATTCCACGGCGTTACCCTAGAACAAACAAGTCAGATTATGGAAAAACTATTACAGCAGAATTTGATTACGGTGGGCTCGGGAGGAAATAAACCGCGAAATATAGCCTGCTCACCTTTATCAGGGGTAGAACAGGGGGAGGCATTTGATGTCCTTCCCTACGCCTTAAGTTCTTATGAGCATATGATTAAGCATTTGGATCAATATAATTTACCGCGTAAGTATAAAGTATCTTTTTCAAATACAGCAGAAGATACGGCTAATGCTACTGTTGCTGATGTAGGATTTATTGCTTTTACCCAAGAAGGAAATAAATATTTCAAGGTATTTGCAGGCGGTGGCCTTGGAAGAAATCCTAAAACTGCCACGGTTTTAGAAGATAAAATTCCTGCTTGTGAAGCCTTATATTATATCCAAGGGGCAAAAGAACTATTTGAAGACGAGGGAGATCGTACCAACCGCAATAAGGCTAGGCTACGCTATGTGGCTGAGAGACTAGGGGAAGAAGATTTTATAAAACGATTAAAGGGCTATGTTCAAAAGGTTAAAGCCAGGGAAAACCTTCTTATAACACAAGGCATAGAAAGAGTCATAGCAAAGAAAGGAAAAATCACTAAGACTGTTCATAGACACCTCTATCCTCAAAACCAAGAAGGTCTATATAGTGTTTATATTCACCCTAAAAGAGGCTATATAGATGTACAAAATGTAGAAAAGATATTAACCTACCTAAAAGACATAGAACAAAGTGAACTTAGACTTACAATGGGTCAAGGGTTTTATATCATTAATCTAAATGGTGAAGAAGCTGATGCCCTATTAGATAAAGTAGAAGCGTTAAACTTAGATCAGTCTTTTCTTAAAATGACAGTGTGTACAGGGTCAAGTGTTTGCCAAATAGGAATTGGTAACACAGAAGCCTTAATAGATTCTATTTACAAGCGATTTAAAAGGATTTCTCCTAAGGTCCAAAAAGCATTACCTCACATCCACATATCTGGGTGTTTAAACTCTTGCGGTACACACCAAATTTCAGAACTTGGCCTATGTGGTAAAAAAGCCAAAATAGATGGGACGGTAACAGATGTCTATACGGTTTTTGAAGGGGGTAAAAAAGGATTTAATCATACTGTGTTTGGAGAACCCATAAAAGAAGTACCAGCCCAAGATATTCCTCAGATGTTATATGAAATGGCTAAGATAAGATCTAAAAATAGCATATAAGCCAACTATAGTGTATAATACAAACAATACATATATGTTAGGTATAATATTGACTTTAGCATTATTTTTATATAACATATACAGTATATTAAACTACTATGGAATGGGTGAATAAAATGCGTATATCAGCAAAAGGAAGATACGGTTTGGCATCAATGATTTATATGGCTCAACTTCATCATACAGGAGAATGTATTACAATTATAAGAATGGCGGAAGCACTGGATATCTCTAAGATTTATTTGGAGCAGGTCTTTTCATTACTAAAACGGGCAGAGATTGTGACTTCCATTAAAGGTGCTCAAGGTGGTTATAAGTTAATCAAAGCACCCAATGAAACAACGGCATTTGATATTTTATCTGCTATTGAAATGGCACTATTTGAAGAAACAGAAGAAACTGTTGCAAGTGTGCCTGCCTTTGAAGCAGCCATGCAAAAGGTTGTTTTTGAGGCCCTGAGCAGTGATATTAAGGCGAGCCTTGAAAAGGTTACCCTATATGATTTAGTTGTAGAAGCTGAAAAACAAAGAGAAAATGATAATTTTATGTTTTTTATATAATTTAGGATAGGGGGTTGTGGTAGTTGCCGCATTAGGGCAGAGATAACATCTCCCGACTCGCCTCTCTTGGCGTGCGCCAAAGGATGCTCGCTGGGAGATGTTATCTCTGCCCATTGCGTGGGAATGTGAGAACCCCCCCTTTATCTTCTCTATATAAAAAAGGTATGGAAGTAGTGCTGCGGGTGAGTGGGGTATTTTGAAGTGGTAGTAATTATAAAACCTTCTAAATAAATTGAGATAAGATGTTTAAATCTTATCTCGGTTTATTTTTTTGATTGTCGATGACTTTGGAACTTGCATTTAAAAGGAGGTACGGGTAAAACGTTGCATTTTAACGTGGGATTCGATATAATAAAGTCATAGGCAAATGATACTTAATATCATTTATGATACTAAATAATATACAATACTAATTGGAGGAATTTAAATGAAGATAACAAAAGTTGCAAATAATACCTATCAACTCCCAGCAAATGTTGACGGTTTCTTATTTGAAGGATTATGGGAAATGCCAAATGGAGTTTCTATTAATTCATACATTATTAAAGCTGATAAAACAGCTATTATAGATGGATTTGGTGGATGGGATGGGGCGCCAGAGAGTTTATATGCTTTATTAGGTGAACTGGAGATTAAACCTGAATCAATTGAGTATCTTATTGTTAATCATATGGAGCCTGATCATTCAGCATGGATTGAGGACTTTAAGAAAATAAATGCTAATTTTAAGATTGTATGTAGCCAAAAATCAGCAGATTTATTAGATGCCTTTTATGAGCACACTGAAAATATAATCATTGCCAATAAAGATTTAGTGTTAGATTTAGGAAATGGACATAAGCTAAAATTTATAGATATACCTAACGTACATTGGCCAGATACTATTGCTACATTTGATACCTCTACAGGCGTCTTATTTTCTTGTGACGCATTTGGTTCTTTTGGAAAAATTGGAGAAGCTAGTTTTGATGATATGTTAACAGAGGACGAATTAGCCTTTTATGAAGAAGAGGCTGTAAGATATTATTCAAATATTATTGGATCATTTTCTATGTTTGTTACAAAAGCTGTGGCAAAGTGTAGGGAACTTCCTATTAAAATCATAGCGCCAGGTCATGGTATTATGTGGCGTGGTAATCCTAATAGAATTATAGATGATTACGAACGATATGCAAACTACCAAAAAGGTGTGGCTAAAGAAGAAGTAACCATTATATGGGGTTCTATGTATGGCATGACTGAAAAAGCTGTTAAGCTTGCGATTAAAGTATTAGAAGAAGAGAATATGAAAGTGAATATCCACCAGGTTCCTGGTACAGATATGGGGACAATCCTTACCTCTGTTTGGAATTCTACAGGGGTTATTCTTGCTATGCCAACGTATGAATACAAAATGTTTCCCCCACTTGCAGCTGCTTTAGATGAATTGGGTAGGAAAAAGGCAAATGGTAGAAAAGCTTTTAGATTTGGTTCTTATGGCTGGTCTGGAGGCGCTCAAAAAGAACTTGATGAAATTATGACGAAATACCGTATGAATTGGGGTTTTTTAGAGCCAGTAGAATTTAAAGGGAATGCCAGAGAAGAGGACTTACAATTAATTGAAGAGAGGGTTAAAGCTTTAGTAGCGGAAGTCAGAGCGGTTCAATAATAGTTTATTAAAATTATTAAATATATGTATATATTTAACAACACCTTGGCATCATATATAATATGCATCTTATAGAAGGAGGCGCTATTATAATGAGCCAATGTAATAAATTTATTTGTAAAGTACTAATGATTGGTATGACTATTTTAAGTGTTCCAACCGAGGTATTTGCTGAGACACCTATTAAGGGGTTTCAATCTGAAAGCTATATTTTAATGGAAGCTAGTTCAGGTAAAATATTACTCGAACATAATTCAAACGAACAACTACCCCCAGCTAGTATTACTAAGGTTATGACAATGCTCCTGATTTATGAAGCGGTTGAAAGTGGTAAAATTGGGTGGGACGATGAGGTAACCATTAGTGAATATGCATCTCAGATGGGCGGATCTCAAGTCTTTATGGAACCAGGTGAAATACAAACCGTTCGCGATCTATTAAAGTGCATAGCAATTGCATCAGCTAACGATGCTGCTGTCGCAATGGGTGAGTATATCGCGGGTAGTGAGGATGGTTTTGCAGACTTAATGAATAAGAAAGCTCAAGAATTAGGTATGAAAAATACAGTGTTTAAGAATCCATGTGGTCTCCATAGAGATGGACATGTCTCCACTGCTAATGATATTGCGTTACTATCTAGGGAGCTTATGACAAGATTCCCAGAAATCAGTAAGATTCTTACCATATGGATGGATAGTATCACTCACAAGACTAGGCGGGGAGAGAGCGAATTTGGGCTTACGAATACCAATAGGTTAGTCAAAGCTTATACGGGTATAACCGGTTTAAAGACAGGCTACACCTCTCAGTCCAAACATTGTATAACTGCAACGGCTAATCGTAATAATATGGATTTAATTGCTGTCGTCTTGGCAGCACCTGATTCTAAAGTTAGATTTAGGGAAGCGGCCCAGCTACTAGATTATGGCTTTGCTAATTACGTTGTCAAGCAAGGACACAAGGCAGACAATATATTAGGCCAATCTCCTGTCTTTAAAGGAGATAAAGAGCAACTAGAATATACCATCAAAGATACCATGAGTATCGTATTACCTAAAGACAAAGCAAATGTGGACATTAGCCATAAGGTTGTGCTTACACCTAATCTAACAGCACCTATCCGAAAAGGTGACTCAGTGGGCACTATAACTTATCTTATTGGGGAAGAAAAAGTGGGCGAGATGCCACTTGTTGCCGCGTTTGATGTTAACAAAGCAAAATATAACCATATGGTCAAATATATGTTTAGGAGTTTTTTTAAGCTATCATCGTAAGATTAAATATTAAAGTTCACCTAAAATTTAGGTGAACTTTTTTTAAATGTTTGATATTTTTCAGTTATATAGTAGAATAATAAGAAGAGGAAGTTATGAGAAGGCGTGAGGTGCTAAAATATGAGTATGACAATAAAGGTGGATGCCTTTGAAGGTCCATTAGATTTACTTTTACACTTAATTGAAAAAAATAAAATGAGTATTTATGATATTCAAATTGCACCTATTACTAATCAGTACATGGCGTACATAGACGATTTAAAAAATAGCCAAGAAGTGTCCCTTGAGAGTATGAGTGAATTTATCTTAATGGCAGCCACTTTGCTATATATTAAATCAAAGATGCTCTTACCTAAGCCAGAAGTAGAGGACCCCGAGGATGATCCAAGGGGTGAACTTGTCGCACGTTTACTAGAATATAAAAAAATGAAGCATATTTCTGAGCAACTAAAAGAGCATGAAAAAGATGCAGAAAATATATATTTTAGGAATATGCCTATACAACTAGAGGAATATTCCCCAACTTCAATTCCTATTGAGGATATTTTAGGGGATGTTACAATGGAGCAGATTTATAGTATTTTTGCAGATATTGTTAAAAGACAAAATTTTGTGGATAGGAATCCTCATGTTATTGATGATCTTATTGTTAGAAGAGATGATTATACGATAAAAGAAAAAAGTCGATATATTTTAGATTTAATAGAAATAAATGGGACACTCTTATTTCACGAAATATTTAGTAAGCATACAACTAAGATGGAAATGATTGTAACATTTATGGCACTTTTAGAACTTGTTCATAAAAGAAAGATAAATATTTATCAAAAAGGTGTACTAGAAGAAATTAGGATAAGTGGAGTGGATGGAGATGGAACAGTTGGAGATTAGATCTACTATAGAAACAGACAGGCCAGAGATAAAATCAATTATTGAATCAATATTGTTTTTGTCGGGAGAAGCAGTTGAGATTACGCGTTTAGCTGAGACTTTAGAAGTTGAAAATCATGATATTAATGAAGCTGTTAAGCAAATCAATGAAACTTACATAGAAAACAACAGTGGATTATTTATTACTCAGCTTGACGACTCTTACCAAATGTGTACAGTACCAGCAAATGCACCTTACATCGAAAGATTTTTACAAAAGCCAAGTAAAAAAATATTAACCCAACCTATTATTGAGACTTTAGCAATCGTTGCTTACTCACAACCGATCACTAAGGTTCAAATTGCAGACATTAGAGGTGTGCGCTCAGACCATACGATTAATAAACTTATTGAATTTAATTTAATTTGTGAGGTAGGACGTTTAAATGTTATCGGTAAACCCATACTATTTGGTACAACAGGTGAATTTTTAAGGCATTTTGGATTTACCAGTATTGATGAGCTTCCAAAAGTAAAAGAAGACTTAATCGAAAGATTTAAAGAAGAAGTTCAACAAGAAATTGATTACTATGAATAAATAAAGCGTATGAGTGGGAAAATAAAACAAAATACAAAAAGAAGGGAATCTTAACTTATGATCATAAGGAAAAAGATTGTATTTTGTTGGCTCACTACATTTTTAGCTACATCCATAATAAAAACCCCTGCAAATATATTTGCAGAACCCACTAATGTTAATGCAAAGGGGGCTGTATTGGTAGAAGAAAGTAGTATGCGTATATTATGGGAGAAAGATTCAGATATCCCGCTTCCTATGGCGAGTACTACTAAGATTATGACCTGCATTCTTGCTTTAGAACAAGGTGATTTGAAAGATGTTGTAACAGCTAGCAAAAGGGCAGCAGCAGCACCCAAGGTGAAAATGTATCTAAAGCCAGGTGAAAAACAAACCCTTGGGGATCTTTTGCATGCCCTTATGCTCCAATCCTCTAATGATGCCGCTATTGCTATTGCCGAACACATAGGCGGAAGTGTTGAAGAATTTTGTGAACTTATGACTCAAAGAGCCAAGGAACTTGGCACTCATTCTACTTGTTTTAAAACACCTAATGGACTTGATTTACCAGGTCATATGGCTAGCCCATATGATTTAGCCATTATTACAAAACATGCTTACCAAAACCCAGAATTTCTTAAAATTATAAATACGCCTTCACTAACCATACCAAGCGCTCCTTTAAAGGGTAGCCAACCCCATCATTTACAAAACAAAAATAGGTTTTTAAATAGCTATGAAGGGGCTAATGGGGTTAAAACTGGATTTACGGGTCTGGCAGGCCACTGTTTTGTAGGTGGCGCAAAACGAAATGATATGCAACTATTTGCGGTTGTACTAGGTTCGGGGTGGGGACCTGGAGGTAGTAGTAAAAAATATACAGATACCATAAAACTCTTTGAGTATGGATTTAGTAATTATAAAATGATACCTATTAAAAAAGCTATGGATGCAATCGGGACCGTACCTATTATAAAAGGAGAAGAAGCGTTCGTAACTATTGCATACGGTAACTCATTAGAGGTTCCATTAACCCAGGAAGAAGAGAAACAGATTTTTATAACTTTAGAAATTCCAGAAGGAATAACTGCGCCAATTCGCTCCCTTGAGCCTATTGGAATAGCAAAGGTTTATATTGGTGAATCTTTAGTAGGCACCTTGCCTGTTATAACAACTTCAAGTGCTGAGAAAAAAACCATAAGTCGTTCTTTGAAGAAGGTTATTTTCCAGTGGACAAATTTATTGCATAACTGATTGATGAATAGGGGGATTTGTATTGAGACTACAGAAGTTTTTAGCTCAAGCCGGAGTGGCTTCAAGAAGAAAATCCGAAGAGCTAATTTTAAATGGGAGTGTTAAGGTTAATAATATAACAATTACAGAACTTGGGACTAAAATAGATCCGGATACAGATATTGTCATGTATAAAGATCAAATAGTCAAAGGAGAAGAGAAGCAGGTTTATTATATGCTCAATAAGCCTGTTGGATATGTAACTACTGTAAAAGATGAAAAAGATAGAAAGACTGTTTTAGATTTATTGCATTTAGTTCCTGAGCGAATTTATCCTGTAGGCAGGCTGGATTGTGATACATCGGGCCTGCTTTTACTGACTAATGATGGGGACCTTACTTATTTAATAACCCATCCCAAACATGAAATAGAAAAAACCTATATTGCAACTGTAAGAGGAATCCCAAATAATGTTCAGTTAGACCATTTTAGAGAGGGCTTAATCATAGACAACTGGAAAACAGCAACAGCTAAAATTAGCATCTTAAATACAAATAATAACTCTGCCACCTTATCCATAACGATTAGAGAAGGTCGCAATCGTCAGGTTAGAAAGATGTGCGCCGCTATTGGGACGCCTGTTATTAGTCTAAGACGAGTCTGCGTAGGAACCATTACCCTAGGAGAATTAGACAGTGGTAAATACCGTCCCCTTACTGAAAAAGAAATCAATTATCTGAAGAATTTGTAAAAAATCACATTATTAACTTACGTATAATCCATTGCACCTGTATAGATTATGAAGTATACTATAGAAGGAGATATTTTGACTTTATGATGTGTTTATAACATTTACATAAGGTTAATTTAATATTATTAAAGAATTGGAGGATTACAGATGAGTATTTTGGACAAAAATTCACAGTTAGAGACTCGTCGCAAGGAGATCCAACTTGGTGGGGGAGCAGCAGCAATGGACAAGCTTACAGCTGCAGATAAACTTACCCCAAGAGAAAGGATTAATAGCCTATTAGATTTAAACAGTTTTGTTGAGGTTGGTGCATTTATTACACACCGTAACACACAGTTTAACATGGGCTCACAAGCAACACCTGCTGATGGCGTTGTGACAGGGTATGGAACAATGGATGGTAGATTAGTTTATGTATACAGCCAAGACCCAACCGTAATGGGTGGATCACTAGGTGAAATGCATGCTAAAAAAATTGCAAGAGTATACGATGATGCAATGAAGATGGGGGCACCTATTATTGGGTTCCTTGATTCAGCGGGTATTCGTTTACAAGAAAGTATTGATGCATTAGAGGGCTACGGTGTAATATTCCAAAAGCAATCCTTAGCATCAGGCGTTATACCACAAATAACAGTTATTAGTGGTGATTGTGCTGGTGGTGCTGGTAGCATACCAGGACTCAGTGACTTTACATTTATGGCTTCCAAAAATGCTAGATTATTCTTAAATAGCCCTAACACTTTTGAAGAGACAAATGTAACTTTTGATAATATCGCAAGTGCAAAAGTTCATACAACACAAACAGGACTGGCTCATTTTGCATATGAAACAGAAGCACAATGTATTGATATGGTAAAGCAACTTCTAGCTTATTTACCATCTAACAATCTAGAAGATGCGCCAATATATGCAACTGTTGATGATCTTAACCGTGTAGACCCAGGATTAAACACAATTGTTCCAGAGGATGTTACTTTAAATATTCAAGCGATTATTCAATCTCTTGCAGATAGTGGGCAATTCTTTGAAATTCAAAAACAATTTGCACCTAATATCAAAGTAGGATTTATTAGGTTAAACGGAGCAACAGTAGGACTTGTGGCTAACGAAGCTGATTACAAAGAAGGAAAGCTCGATATTGACGCTATGAATAAAGTATCTCGTTTTGTAAGTTTCTGTGATGGGTTTAACATTGCAATCCTAACACTTACAGATGTTGATGGCTTTGTATCAGGTGTTGAAGGCGAAACATCTGGAATATTAAGAGCTAGTGCACAAATGATTAATGCATTTGCAAGAGCAACTGTTCCAAAAGTCAACGTACTCCTTAGAAAAGCATATGGAAGTGCTTATGTTGCAATGAATAGCAAGCATATTGGTGCTGATTATGTATATGCATGGCCAACAGCTTCTATTGGTATTATGCCAGCAGAAAGTGCTGTTCATATTATGTACGGAGACGATATTCTTAAATCTAAAAACCAACCAGCGCTCATGCAAGAAAAAGTTAGTGAATTTGAAGAAATGCAATCGAGTCCTTATGCAGTAGCTGCTAAAGGATATATTGATGATATTATAGAACCAGCAACGACACGCAAACATATCATTGCTGCTTTTGAAGTGTTAGCTAGCAAAAGTGAATATAAACCAGCAAAAAAACATCCAACATTATAAGGGTGAGGTGAAAAAATGAATTTATTACAAAACATATCAGTAGTTGGTGCTCAAAAAGTTGGACTCGTTGAAGGATTATCAACTTTTATTGTTGGCATTAGCGTTGTGTTTTTAGCATTAATATTACTTGTCATTTTACTTGAAATCTCAGGGAAAATATTTGCTAATATAGATAAAAAAGCGGCTGCTGAAAAAGCCAGTGCGCAAGTACTAGCACCAGTAGTAGTTGAACCTACCATTGTAGAAACGACAGAAGTAGACGATTTAGAACTTATTGCCGTAATTACTGCAACTATTGCAGCAACTATGGGAACATCAGTTGAAGGCCTTCAAGTACGTTCACTTAGAAAAACAAACAATGTTTGGGGAATGTCTGGTCGTAGCGAGCAGTTATATAACTAAAATCTAATTAAACGTGGAACTTAACAACACGTACTGAAAGGAAGTATATATCATGAAAAAATTCCAAGTAACTGTAAATGGAAATTCATATGAAGTTGAAGTAGAAGAATTAGCAGCAGGTGTATCTGCTAGCCCTGTTATGGCAGCAGCACCAGTAGCGCCTACTGCTACAGCAGCGCCAGCTAAAAAAGTGGCAGCAGCCGTTCCAGCAGGAGCAAACAAAGTTTCAGCTCCAATGCCTGGTAAAATTGTAAGTGTAGCCGTAACAGTAGGCCAAGCAGTTAAAGAAGGAGACCTTGTTTGTATTTTAGAAGCAATGAAAATGGAAAATGAAGTTTTCGCATCCGCAGCTGGAACAATAGCTTCAGTTAACACAAGTGCAGGAGATGTGGTTGAAACTGGTGATGTGATTGTTACTATTAACTAATTCCCATTTAAAAAACATAAGAAGGGGGAACTTCTAAATGAATTTCTTTGAGACGTTTACAAAGTCAGTAACTGGCTTTATTCAGCAATCAGGATTTGCATCGCTGACATGGGCTTACCTAATTATGATTGCCGTAGCATGTGTGCTTTTATACTTAGCAATTGTTAAAGATTTTGAACCATTATTATTAGTGCCTATAGCATTTGGTATGTTACTTGTTAACTTGCCGGCTGCAGGCCTTATGAATGGTCCACTATCGGCAAATGAGCCTGGTGGATTACTATACTATTTATCCCTAGGTAAAGAACTTGGAATATATCCACCATTAATATTTGTAGGTATAGGTGCTATGACAGACTTTGGCCCACTTATTGCAAACCCTAAAAGTTTACTTTTAGGGGGGGCAGCCCAGTTTGGTATTTTCTTTGCTTATTTAGGATCATTAGCCCTTGGTTTTACAGGTCCTGAAGCAGCATCCATTGGTATTATCGGTGGCGCAGATGGCCCAACAGCTATTTACTTAACTGTTAAGCTTGCACCACACTTGTTAGGACCTATTGCAGTAGCAGCCTATTCATATATGGCCCTAGTGCCGATTATTCAGCCGCCTATTATGAGACTCTTAACAACTAAAGAACAACGTTTGGTGAAAATGGATCAATTACGTCCTGTTTCACGTACTGAAAAAATATTATTTCCAATTGTAGTTACAATTTTAGTAAGTTTATTACTCCCATCAGCAGCCGCTTTAGTTGGTATGCTAATGTTTGGTAACTTACTTAAAGAAGCAGGGTCTACAAGCAGACTTGCAGAAGTTGCTTCTAATGGCCTTATGTCAGTTATAACAATTTTATTAGGTGTCTCAGTAGGGGCAGCTACCAATGCAGAGAGTTTCTTAAATACTCAAACATTAAAAATTGTAGTTCTAGGACTTACAGCATTTTGCATTGGTACAGCTTCTGGCGTATTAATGGGTGTTATAATGTACCATGTTTCAGGTAAAAAGGTAAACCCTTTAATAGGATCAGCCGGTGTATCAGCAGTTCCTATGGCAGCTCGTGTCGCTCAAAAAGTTGGACAACAAGAGTCACCATCAAACTTTTTGCTTATGCATGCAATGGGACCTAACGTAGCAGGGGTAATTGGCTCTGCAATTGCAGCGGGCGTACTGTTATCTATATACGGAGGAAAATAAAGGAGGATATTAAATGTCTAAAATAATAATACCTAAGCCGGTAAAAATTGTAGACACCACTTTACGTGATGCTCATCAATCTTTACTTGCAACCAGAATGACAACTGAGTTTATGCTTCCTATAGCAGCTCAAATAGATGAAGTTGGGTTTCATGCCCTTGAAATGTGGGGAGGAGCAACATTTGACTCTTCTATCCGTTTCTTAAAAGAAGACCCTTGGGAAAGACTAAGAAAGATTCGTGACGTTGTTAAAAATACAAAATTACAAATGTTGTTCCGTGGACAAAACATATTAGGGTATCGTCCATATGCTGATGACGTTGTAGAGTATTTTGTACAAAAAAGCGTTGCTAATGGTATTGATATTATTCGTATCTTTGATGCCCTTAATGACCTACGTAACCTTGAAACATCTGTTAAAGCAGCAAATAAAGAAAAAGGCCATGCACAAGTTGCTATCTCATATACACTTAGTGAAGTACACACATTAGAGTACTGGATGGACCTTGCAAAGAGAATTGAAGATATGGGCGCAGATTCAATTTGTATTAAAGATATGGCTGGGCTTTTAGTTCCTTATGAAGCAGATCGTTTAGTATCAGCTTTAAAACAAGCAACTGATCTTCCAATAGAGCTTCACTCTCACTACACAAGTGGTGTAGCTGGAATGTCCTATCTGAAAGCAGTAGAAGCTGGATGTGATATTATTGATACAGCAATATCACCATTATCAATGGGTACAAGTCAGCCAGCTACAGAAGTTATGGTTGAAACCTTTAAAGGAACACCATATGATACAGGCCTTGACCAAGTAAAACTAAGTAAGATTGCAGAGTACTTCCGTCCTCTTAGACACGAAGCACTTCAAAGCGGTCTTTTAAATACAAAAGCACTAGAAGTAGATATTAACTCTTTACTTTACCAAGTACCAGGTGGTATGTTATCCAACCTTGTTTCCCAGTTAAAAGATCAAGGTGCAGAAGACAGATACTACGAAGTGCTCCAAGAAATACCAAAAGTAAGAGCAGATTTCGGATATATTCCTCTTGTAACACCTACAAGCCAAATTGTAGGAACCCAAGCGGTTCTTAACGTATTGGCAGGAGAAAGATACAAGATGGCATCTAAAGAATCTAAGGCGATTGTTCGCGGGGAATATGGCCGTACACCTGTAGAGATTAGTCCTGAAATTGTTGAGAAACTTATTGGTAACGAAAAAAGAATTACTGGTAGATTTGCAGACACACTTAAACCAGAGCTTGCAACTTTAGAAGCTGAAATGGCAATGTACAAAGAACAAGACGAAGACGTGCTATCTTACGCATTATTCCCACAAGTAGCTGTAGAATTCTTCAAACACCGTCTTGCTCAAAAAACAAAGATTGATCCAGCAGTAGCAAATACAAATAATAAAACTTATCCTGCATAAGTTTTAGACCAAGGACGATGTGCTTAGCACATCGTCTTTTTTGATGGGTTCTTGTGGGGCCATGGGTGGGGGTAATCATATACCCAATTGGGTATATAATTACCCTCCGATTTTCACTAGGCACCGTGGGAGAGCAACCCCAGGAAGAACATTTTGGCAAGTGACATCCTATGCTCGCTATAAATTTCCTGCATGGCACCACAGGCGGGTGCGTCAATGTTCTTAAAGCTTTTCCCACAATTCCACGGCTGAATGCCCCACATGTTTTTTGGGGGTTGCCTTGCCACACCATGGGACTGCGACATATAACCCTCTTGCCAACCCCCCAAAAAACATATATAATGATTTTATATGCTTTTTGAGAAGAGGAGTTTAATGGATAAAAATAACAATTTAATTAACAGGATTCGTAAAAACATGTCAAAACTTAGTAAAGGTCAAAAACTAATTGCTAATTATATTTTAGAACATTATGAGAAAGCAATCTATCTGACTGCTGCAAGGCTTGGAACAATCGTAGGTGTTAGTGAGTCTACTGTTGTAAGGTTTGCTAACGAACTTGGATATGATGGTTACCCTAAGTTACAAGAAGCTTTGGAAGAGCTTGTAAAGAGTAAACTTACGGCTATGCAACGTATTGAGGTAACAACAGAAAGAATCGATCATAACAATGTTTTAAAGAGTGTTCTTCAAACAGATGCTGAGCAAATTAGATATACCATGGAACATGCGGATGAAGTTATTTTTCAACAAGCTGTTACAAAGATTATAGAGGCTAAAACTATATATATCTTAGGTGTTCGTAGTTGTGCAGGCCTTGCTGGGTTTTTAGCATTCTATTTTAATATTATTTTTGATAATGTTAAATTAGTCAATACGAATAGTGTCAGTGAAATGTTTGAGATCATACACAGAGTATCTCCAGAAGATGTTGTTATTGGAATTAGTTTTCCAAGATATTCTAAGAGAATCCTAAAAGCTCTTGAATTTTCTAATGCTAGGGAAGCAACGGTTGTTGCCATTACAGATAGTCCGCTTTCGCCATTGGCTAAACTAGCAGATTATCCTCTTATTGGCCGAAGTGAGATGATTTCTTTTGTCGATTCATTAGTTGCACCAATGAGCATCTTAAATGCATTAATTGTTGCAATTAGTTTGCAAAAAAAGGAATCTATTACGCAAAGTTTGGAAAAACTAGAAAAGGTATGGACTGAATTTGAAGTTTATGATGATACATATAATGATCTTCCAGGCCTATATTCTCCACCTATTGGGACTAAAGAGCAATATGATTAATACTAAAAGAAAGAAGTGGTATAACATGATAACGAATGCTATTCGCGGTGCCACTACAGTTTCACGTAATGAAAAAGACACTATACTAGAGGCAACTCAAGAGTTACTCATTGCTATTCTCAAAGAAAACAAAATAGAAATTGAAACAATTACTAGTATTTTATTTACGGCAACCAAAGATATTACAAAAGCTTATCCAGCTGTTGCCGCTCGTGAGATTGGTATAACAAACGCGGCCCTTATGTGTATGCAAGAAATGTATGTTGAAGGAAGTCTACCAATGTGCATTCGGGTAATGGTTCAGATTCAAAGAAAGAGTACAGATGCAGATTTACACATAAAGCATATTTATTTGCACGACGCAGCACAACTTCGTCCCGATTTGGCAAAAGGATCCGCTATTGCCATTGACGGGCCGGCAGGTGCAGGTAAGAGTACTATCGCAAAGAAGGTTTCAACTGCTCTTGGACACATCTATATTGACACAGGTGCTATGTACAGAGCTGTTGCATATTACTGCAAGAAAAAAGATGTCAATTGCAGCAATGAACAAGATGTTATAGGCGCTCTGGATGACATTGATATTAAAATCACAATTCAAAATGATACCCAACATATCTACCTGAATGATGAAGATATTACGGACTTAATCCGTAACCAAGAAACAGCTTCAGCTGCCTCAACTGTGGCATCCTACGATAAAGTACGTAAGCAATTAGTAGCATTACAACGTAAATTAGCTGCAGAAACTTCTGTTGTTATGGATGGCAGAGATATTGGAACCCATGTTCTTCCCAATGCCAAATTAAAGATTTTCTTAACGGCATCGATCATTGAAAGAGCTACACGTCGGGCTAAAGAATTAGAGCAAAAGGGATACACAGTGGATCTAAATGAGATTAAACAAGAAATAATGGACAGGGATTATAACGATTCCAACCGTGAGTTTTCACCTCTTTGTAAGGCATCTGATGCTGTAGAGGTTGATACGACTGGCAAATCTATTGATGAAGTCACACAAGAAATATTACAACTAATCAATGGACGACTATAGGAGGCGTAAACTTGGAAATTATTATTGCAAAAACTGCAGGATTTTGTTTTGGGGTACAACGTGCCGTAAACTTAGCCTATAACGAGTCTTATAAAAAAAACATATTTACGTATGGGCCTATTATTCATAACACTCAAGTTGTACAATCTTTAGAAAAACGTGGCATAAAGGAAGTTAATAGTATAAATACTATCAATGATGGATCTACACTCATCATAAGGTCTCATGGCGTTACACCCGATGTATATAGTGAGGCTAGTCAGCACAATATAACCATTATAGACGCCACATGTCCATATGTTAGAAAAATCCATAAGATTGTAGAAAAACATACGAATAATAGAGATGCAATCCTTATTGTTGGAAACAAAGAACATCCTGAAGTAATTGGGATAAAAGGTTGGGCAAATGATAATAGTGTTGTCATTTCAGATGTCGCTGAATTATCAGATTCCCTGTTTTCTGCAAATAAACCTATTTGTATTGTCTGTCAAACAACTTATAGGAAGGATAAATTAAAAGAAATTGTAAATTGGATCGAAAATAGGTTTAAAAATGTTGTCATTTATGATACAATTTGCAATGCTACATCAGAGCGCCAAGAAGAGGCAGTGGAAATTTCAAAAAATGTTGACTATATGGTCGTAATTGGCGATAAAACCAGCTCTAATACCCAAAAACTGTATGAAGTTTCTAAAAAGTACTGTCATAATACAGTATGTATTGAAACTGCTGACGAATTAGAGTTGAATAATTTAAAATATAATGATAGAATTGGTATAACCGCGGGCGCATCCACTCCTGACGGTATAATAGAGGAGGTTGTTTTAAAGATGCAACATAACGATAATAATGATATGAATGATGGTAATGAAAGCTTTGCGCAGCTATATGCAGCACACGAAGAAACACGTTTACGTAAAGGTCAAATTGTAATAGGTAAGGTAATTACTGTTACTCAAGCGGAAGAGGTTGTTGTGGACCTAGGTCACAAATTTGACGGTATAATTAGTAAAAACGAACTTTCTTCTGATCCTAATGTGAATATATTTGATGTCGTTCAGATAGGGGAAGAAATTGAAGTATATGTTTCAAGAATTAACGATGCTGAAAGTACAGTAGTATTATCCAAAAGACGTGTAGATTCTGCTCATGGCTGGAAACATATTGAAGAGGCCTTTGAAAAGAAAACGGTTCTTACTGGAACTGTTAAGATTATTACTAAAGGTGGCGTTATTGTTCCATTACACGGAACAAATATATTCATCCCTATCTCATTACTTGCTGGAAGATATATTGAAGATTTAAGCGAGTTTAAAGACAAAGAAATTCAATTCCAAATTATTGAAGTTGAAGCAAGACGTCGTAGAGTTATAGGAAATCGTAAAGCATTATTAATGGACAAAATTGAAAAACGTAAAGATGAAGTTTTAGAAAAATTAGAAGTAGGTAAAAGAATATTAGGAACAGTTAAAAACATTACAGGTTACGGAATATTTGTTGATCTTGATGGAATTGACGGGTTTGCTCATATTTCTAATTTATCATGGAAACATATAAAAAGTCCTAAAGAAGTCGTAACAATTGGAGAAGAAATAGAAGTTAAAGTTCTAGAAATTGATGAAGACAACAAAAAGGTATCTTTAACAATGAAGTTCTCAGAGAATAATCCTTGGAATGATATTGAAGCTAAATACCCTGCTGATGCTGTTGTAACAGGTAAAGTTGTGAGAATCGTTCCTTTTGGCGCGTTCATTGAAATTGAAGAAGGACTTGAAGCATTACTTCATATTTCACAAATCTCAACAGACCACGTAGAAAAGGTAGAAGAAGAACTTGCAATTGGAGAATCTATCGAAATTAAAATTCTAGAGGTTGATACAAAAGCTAAACGTATTAATGTCAGTAGAAAAGCACTTTTTGAAGTAGCAGAAGAAGCTAAAGAAGAAGCTACAGAAACTGTAACATTGGAGGAAGCACCAGAAGAAGCGGGTGTAAAAAGTGGCGACGACAACGAACAATAGTTATGAAGATTTTAAAAAGATTATTTTAGGCTTAAGTGGTATTGATTTAAGTGCTTATAAAGAGCGTCAAATGAAACGTAGAATTGATGCTCTTATTAAAAAGCATGGCGCGGATAGTTATGCTGATTATGTTGTTCTTATAAAAAAGGATAAAGAAAAATATGAAGAATTTATCAATTATCTGACCATTAATGTGTCTGAATTTTACCGCAACCCAACACAATGGGTTACACTTGAAAAAGAGATTATTCCTTTTTTATTGGAAGGGAAAAAAAACCTTAATATATGGAGTGCAGCATGTTCCACTGGTGATGAGCCTTATTCGGTTGCAATGGTACTTTCTAAATTTTTGCCTCTTTCTGCCATTAAAATACAGGCGACTGATATTGATAAGGAAATCCTAGAAAAAGCAAAAGTAGGGATTTACTCTGCTAAGAGCATCGAAAATGTTCCGGTAGATATGAAACAGAAATACTTTACTGAAATTAAAGGGCTGTACCATGTTTCACCAGAACTTAAAAAATGCATCACATTTAAGGAACATAATTTATTAAGTTCTCCGTATCCTAGTAATATGGACTTAATTATTTGTAGAAATGTACTTATTTATTTTACAGAAGAAGCTAAAGGTGAAATTTATACCAAGTTTAGCCAATCTTTAACAAATGATGGAATACTTTTTGTTGGGAGTACTGAACAAATTATATTAGCGAATAAATATAATTTGGCTCCACATCGTGTATTTTTTTATAAGAAGTCCTAAAAACAGTACTGTATGACATAACATACAGTACTGTTTTTATATTCTTATTGAAATCACCAGTAATTAACTATATAATGGCATATAGAAGTAAAACAAATAATGTATGGGGGAACTAACATGAAACTAAAAAGATTATTCGGAATTAGTCTATTAGCATTAACAGTAGTAACAGGATGTAGTGGTGGCACTGCTTCAGATGATAAGTCAGCAGAAACCATTAAAATCGGAACTAGCTTTGCGCTTACAGGAGATGTTGCATCATTTGGTAAGGCAGCCAGAAACGGTGTTATATTAGCGGCACAAGAGTATAACGGAAAAGGCGGAATCCTTGGTAGGCAGATTGAACTTTTTGTAGAAGATAATAAAGGTGATGAGTTGGAAGCAACCAATGCGTTTCGTAAACTACTTGATAAAGAAGAAATCATCGCATTTATAGGGTCAGATATTAGTAGTACAACAGAAGCTATTGCCAAAATTGCATCAGAAGAAAAAATTCCAATGATGGCACCTACTGCTACCAAACTAGGCATTACAGCCCTTGGTGAAAACATTTTTAGAGCATGCTATGTAGATCCTTATCAAGGAAAAGTTATTGCTGATTTTGCTGCTCAGGATTTAAAAGGCAAAACAGCTGCCATTATGATGAATAATGGTGACGATTATTCTATCGGGATTGCAGAAGCTTTTAAAGAATCCTTCCAAAGTCAAGGTGGGGCAGTTCTTAACATGGAATCTTATACAGATCAGGATAAAGATTTTAAACCTCTTTTATTAAATATAAAAGCAAATAAACCAGATATTATCCTAATTACAGATTACTATGGGACTGTGTCTCTAATTGCTCAACAAATTAAAGAAGTAGGGATTGACGCTGTCCTTATAGGACCAGATGGTTGGGATGGTGTAGCAGAGCAAATCAAACATGATACAAGTGTTCTTGAAGGGGCTTTCTTTATTAATCACTATGCAACAGATGATCCCGATCCAATGGTAAAATCATTTGTTGAAGATTACAGAAAAGAATTTGAAGAAGAACCTAATGCCCTTTCAGTACTTGCCTATGACGGAGCTAAGGTCCTATTTGATGCTATGATTAAGGCAGGAACCACGGATTATGAGCAAGTGATAGCCGAGATGCAAGCGTCTAACGTAAAAGGTATTACAGGGACCATTACATATGGTCCCGATAGAAACCCAGTTAAGAGTGTTACGATTATACAAATTAAAGATGGTAAAAATACAATGTTTAAGAAAATGGATCCACAATAATATGATGGATTTAAAAGTAAAAAGACAGGATATGTTAACGCATATCCTGTCTTTTTACTTTAACCCTTTACAGACTTTTAAAAAGCCACTCAACTGATCTTTATAAAAACCTTGATCTAATTCTGAAGATACTATAACATAGGCATCTTTAGATCTTAAATCATCTTTAAAGATGCGTTTATCATGTTCTTTTTTAAAACCACAAAGAAAGATAGGTATAAAAAGACCTGGATGAGAAACGTAGCATTCAGCTTTTTTTGCTTTTCTTTTCTGATGAGCGGGTATAAAATTTCCAATCGTTTTATGCATTACTTCATCATTTGCTAATATATACATATAATCTTTATAGTTATCAAAGAAAAAGTTTTTTTCATCTTCCTGTAACGGAAGTAATAGTTCTAACTTATTGCTATCTTTTGTTAAAATCATCTGAGAACCACATTTAGAAAACAGTTTGAAATCTATTATGACGTTTTGTTGTAAGGTATATATAACCTTTAGTTGGGTTGTATCTTGTATCATTTCTAAAAATACAGCCCTCTGATGATAAATGATCTCATCTATTAGATAAATGACATCAATAAGTGGTAGAAGATTAATCATCCCTTCAACATCCTCCTCGTTATGAAGGACTAGCAATTCATAATACGGCTCATAAGGCTGCTGGGCATAGTTATGATAGACTTGTATTAAATCCCCTCCATTATAAAGATCTTTTCTCCTATATCCTAGCTGATCTTGGATCGTATCTAGTTTTAGATCAGGAAATCTCAAGCTTGTTCTAAAAGGTCTTAAAAGATCATATACATCAATACTCTCTATATGACTTAGTTGATCTTTAATATGGTGCTTTTTTGCTCTTGCCAGCAAAAAAGGAATATCAAAACGATTTCCATTAAAATGAATCACACAATCTATATTTTTCAAAAGTTTGAAGAAGTATTCAATGACCTCATACTCCTGAGAAGGGTTCTCTGCAAAAATATTGTAGTACTCATACCCCCTATCTGTTTTGCAAATGCAACCTATCATATAGATAATTTCATTTTCTCTAGAAAAGCCTGTGGTCTCAATGTCAAAGATTAGGAAATCTTTGGTAAAAGCATAGATTGATTTAGGTATATTATCTAATTTATCTGTTATGTATTTAGTGGTTATGCGCATGTTTTACTCCTGTCTCTATACTCTTTATCTACATGTTACCCTATAAAATGAGTAAATTCAACTATTAATCACAAGTTTAACAAGATATTCATAGCAATATGTATCTAAAATCTAACTTATAGAAAGTTATTCTTGAAATTGCAATTGATAGGATATATAATTGCATATAAGACTAAAATATATTAGACATGGGGGGAAATATTATGAAACTTAAAAAAGTAATAGCGATTGCTACAATGAGTATTTTAACACTAACAGCAATAACTGGATGTAAGGCAAGCGAACCATCAGACAACGCAACAGGCGATACCATTAAAATTGGTGGAAGTTTTGCACTTACTGGAGATGTAGCAATTTATGGTAAAGCTGCTAATAATGGCACTAAACTTGCCATTAAGGAGTATAACGAAAAGGGTGGCATTCTAGATAAGCAACTCGAGTATTTCGCAGAAGACAATAAAGGTGATGAAATAGAAGCAACAACTGCTTTCCAAAAGTTAGTAGACAAAGAAAATGTTATTGCCTTTATGGGATCTGATATCAGTAGTACAACAGAAGCAATTGCAAAAATTGCTGCAGAAATTAATATGCCTATGATTACACCTACTGGAACAAAAATGACAATTACGGCAGCTGGTGATAATGTATTTAGAGCATGTTATATAGATCCATACCAAGGAAGAATCATTGCAGACTTTGCAGCGACAGAATTACAAGGTAAAACAGCAGCTATTCTTATGAATAACGGAGATGATTATTCAATTGGTATCGCAGAGACTTTTGCTGAGACTTTTGAAAGTCATGGCGGAACAATTGTTAATAAAGAATCTTATACTGACCAAGACAAAGATTATAAGCCACTTCTTTTAAATATTAAAGGTAATAATCCTGATATTATTCTTATTGCTGACTATTATGGGCCAGTAGCACTGATTGCTCAACAGATTAAGGAAACAGGCATTGAAGCAACACTTGTAGGACCAGATGGTTGGGACGGGGTAGTAGGACAAATCGAACATGATCCTAGTGTACTTGAAGGTGCATTCTTTATTAACCATTACTCACCAGATACTGATAATGCAGTTACAAAAGCTTTTATAGAGTCATATAAAACAGAATACGGCGAAGACCCAAATGCATTTGCTGCTTTAGGATATGACGCTGCTAAGATTTTACTTAATTCAATCATTGAAGCTGGATCAACGGATGCGACTGCAATTATCGAAAAAATGCAAGCATCTCACACAGATGGTGCTACTGGAACCATTACTTTTGGACCAGATCGTAACCCTGTAAAGAGTGTAGCCATTATTCAAATCAAAGATGGTAAAAATACAATGTACAAATTAATGGATCCGCAATAACTTATATCCGGATTACTAATTTCTCGAAAACTCATGTTTTCGAGAAATTTTCATAAAGATAAATATAAAAGAGGGGACGTAAAATTGTATGGAAGGTATACTCAATTTTTTACAGCAACTTATTAACGGCTTACACATTGGGAGTATATATGCCCTTATTGCTTTAGGTTATACCATGGTTTATGGAATTGTAAAACTAATTAACTTTGCTCATGGGGATATTATGATGATGGGTGCTTATTTTTCGTTTATAGCACTTACTGCATTCGGATTACCACTTTGGGTCGCAATTATATTTTCTATGGCTATATGCGCTGTCTTAGGCGTTGTTATTGAAAAGATAGCTTACAAACCACTGAGAAATGCACCTAGAATATGGGCTCTTATTAGTGCTATCGGGGTAAGTTTTTTCTTAGAAAATTTATTTTTATTGATTTTTAAGCCAGATCCTAGGCCTTTTCCACCCCTTAAGATAGCACCCATTAGAATTGGAACCCTACAAATTAGTGGCATAACGGTTATCACTTTAGTTTTATCCTTTACAATTATGATTATATTAGATCGTTTTATTAAATATACTCGTACGGGAAAGGCAATGCGTGCAGCGTCAGAGGACATGGGTGCCGCAGCTCTTATGGGAATTTCAGTAGATAAGACTATTTCTATTACATTCGCAATTGGTTCTGCACTTGGTGCTTTAGGTGGTATCCTATTTGCCGTTGCATATCCGCAGATAGAACCTTACATGGGCGTGATGCCAGGCTTAAAGGCCTTTGTAGCGGCCGTTCTAGGTGGTATAGGCATTATGCCAGGGGCGATGCTAGGAGGCTTTCTACTAGGTATTGCAGAGAGCTTAACAAAAGGTTATTTATCAACAAAATGGGCAGATGCAGTTGTATTTGGAATTTTAATAGTAGTTCTTTTAGTTAAACCTTCTGGAATCTTAGGTAAAAATACAAGTGAGAAAGTGTAGGTGTTGACGTGTTAGGACAATTTAAAAAAACAACTGAGGCGTCGCGAGCAGCTATTATTTTTATAGGCACATTTATTATTTTGTTTGCAGGCGTACAGTTTGGTTTAATAGGCAATTATCAAACAGCCATCATAATAACAATTTTAATTAATATTAGTCTTGCTGTATCGTTATCTTTAGTAACAGGATATTTAGGAGAGTTGGCTTTAGGCCATGCGGGATTCATGGCAATTGGTGCCTATACTGCTGGAATCATTACATTAAATTTAAATTTACCAGGAGGCATTGAATTTCCAATTGCCCTAATTGTTGGTGGTCTAATAGCAGGTTTATTTGGTATTATTATAGGAATTCCTGCCCTTAGGCTCAGGGGAGATTATTTGGGAATTATAACCTTAGGATTTGGAGAGATTATCCGCATTATTCTTAACAACCTAACCATTACTGGAGGCGCTAAAGGTCTTTCAGGACTTCCTAAATATACAAACTATATTTGGGCATACTGGACAATGACGATCATTGTAATTGTTATATTTTTATTAATGAATTCTAAGCACGGGAGAGCTATTACAGCGATTCGTGAAAATGAAATTGCTGCTGAATCTGTCGGTATACCAGTTGCATACTATAAAACATTTGCATTTGCAGTTTCTGCATTTTTTGCAGGGGTTACTGGTGGTATATACGGCCATTATTTAACACAACTCTATCCTAAGAAATTTAATTTTTTATACTCTATAGAAATATTAGTTATTGTTGTTCTAGGAGGTATGGGTAGTCTAAAAGGCACTATTATTGCAGCCATTATTCTAGGCCTGGCCAGTGAGTACCTTAGAAGATATGCTGAGTATAGGATGCTGATTTATTCTGCCTTACTGATTTCCATTATTTTATTTAAAACTAAAGGATTTACACTTAAATCTTTTTCACAGATGTTATTAGACTTAGTCAAGAGAAAGCCATCTCGTTCAAGCACAAAAGGAAGTGAGTAATATGCCATTATTAGAAGTTAACAACTTAAGTGTTTCTTTTGGAGGAATAAAGCCTGTTACTGATTTTGATTTAACCGTTAGTGATAATGAACTTGTTGGGCTAATTGGTCCAAATGGTGCCGGTAAAACCACGGTGTTTAATCTACTGACAGGCGTCTATACGCCAACACAAGGAAGTATTACAATTTCTGGCGAAAGCATTGTAGGCAAAAAACCATATCAAATCGTAGAGCGTGGTATTACAAGGACTTTTCAAAATATACGTTTGTTTAAATCTATGACGGTTATTGATAATGTTAAAACTGCTTTTCATCACCATATGAAATATACCGCCTTAGAGGGAATACTTAGAACTAAAAAATATAAAGAAGTAGAAAAAGAGGCTGAAACAGAAGCCCTTAGACTACTAAAGATATTTGATATGGAACATCTAGCGTATGAAATTAGTAATAATCTTCCCTATGGCCAACAACGTAAATTAGAAATTGCCCGTGCACTTGCGGGGCAACCTAAGCTTTTACTATTAGATGAACCTGCTGCAGGAATGAATCCTAACGAAACCCAAGAGCTTATGGAAACAATCAAAATGATTCATGAAAAATTAAATACTTCAATCTTGCTAATTGAACATGATATGAGCTTGGTAATGGGGATTTGTAAGAGAATTGTTGTTATTGATTATGGTAAGGTCATTGCCCAAGGAACACCAAAAGAAATCCAAAGTAATAAAAAGGTTATAGGGGCATACTTAGGGGCATAAGGAGAGATGTAAATGTTACGTGTAGAAGATTTAAATGTGTATTATGGCAACATCCATGCACTTAAAAATATTTCATTCGAAGTTAAAGAAAAAGAAATTGTAACATTAATTGGCGCTAATGGCGCTGGTAAAACAACGATTTTACATACAGTTTCTGGATTAATCAAACCACAACAAGGGTCTATTATGCTGCGAGATCAAAAGATTGACGGACTCAGTGCAGATAAAATACTAGTCCATAAAATGGCTCATGTGCCAGAAGGACGCCGTGTGTTTGCTCAGATGACTGTTAAGGAAAACCTAGAACTAGGGGCCTATACCAGAAAAGATAAAAAAGAAATAAGTAGCGACATTAAACAAATGTATAAACGTTTCCCAAGGCTTAAAGAAAGACGTAAACAGCTCGCTGGAACCATGAGTGGGGGAGAGCAACAAATGTTAGCCATCGCTCGGGCACTTATGAGTCGACCAGAAATATTACTCTTAGATGAGCCCTCAATGGGACTTGCACCTATGCTCGTACAGGAAATATTTGATATTATAGTAGAAATTAATAAGAACGGAACAACTGTGCTGTTAGTAGAGCAGAACGCGACCATGGCACTCCAGATTGCTCACCGCGCTTATGTTCTTGAAACAGGTAAGATTATTAATTCCGGTAAGGCCGCAGACCTGCTTGATAACGATGACGTTAAAAGAGCGTACCTAGGGTCCTAGTAGATGCAGATGAAAGGAGCCGCTATTATGAATGATACAACGACTATTACTATGGGGAAACAAAAACGAATTGCCCTCGTTGCCCATGACAATTGTAAGATTGACTTAATTAATTGGGCACAAGCAAATAAGAAACAATTAGAAAAGCATATTTTGTGTGGTACAGGAACGACAGCCAGGCTCATTGCTGAGGCTACTCATTTACCTGTCACGGCTTATAATAGTGGGCCACTTGGCGGCGATCAACAAATAGGCGCTAGGATTGTAGAAGGGGATATTGATTTTATGATTTTCTTCTGGGACCCATTAGCCGCACAACCACATGATCCTGATGTAAAAGCACTGCTTAGAATAGCAGTCCTATATGATATACCTATCGCTAATAACTTGTCCAGCGCAGATTTCTTCTTAACATCTCCGCTTATGGGCTTAGAATATGATAGAACCATTATAGACTATAGAAAACGAATCCAATAAACTTAAAAAGGGGTATTAATATGATAGTAATTATAAAGCCATATGTTTCAGAAGAAGAAATTAATAAACTAGTAGAAAGTTTACAAAAAGCTCATCCTGTTGAAGTTCAAGCTGTAAAAGGATCTCACTACACAATATTAGGTCTCGTTGGTGATACAAGCCATATCGATCCTTCAAGTATTGAAAACAGAGAGATTGTAGACAAAGTAAGAAGAGTTAGTGAACCATTTAAAAAAGCTAATCGTTCTTTTCATCCTGAAAACACCATTGTGGATGTTTTAGGACGCAAAATCGGTGGCAAAGAGATTGTTGTTATGGCTGGCCCTTGTTCTGTTGAGAGTGAAGACCAAGTAACCAGTATTGCTAGAGATGTACAAAAAAGTGGTGCTGCTTTCCTTCGCGGTGGTGCATACAAACCTCGTACTTCACCATATGCATTCCAAGGACTAGAAGAAGATGGTCTTGAGCTACTTAAAATAGCACGTCAAAACACTGGATTACCAATCGTAACTGAAATCATGCACCCTCATTCAATTGAAAAATTTGTGCAAGATGTAGATGTCATCCAAGTTGGTGCACGTAACATGCAAAACTTTGGTTTACTCAAAGAACTTGGAAGAATTAACAAACCAATTTTATTAAAAAGAGGACTTGCTTCAACGATTGAAGAATGGTTAATGTCAGCAGAGTATATAATGGCTGGTGGTAACGAAAATGTTATCTTATGTGAAAGAGGTATAAGAACATTTGAAAGTTACACCAGAAATACTTTAGACTTATCAGCTATACCTGCCATTCGCAAATTAAGTCACTTACCAATTATTGTAGACCCAAGCCACGCAACAGGTTTAGCTTGGATGGTAGAACCTTTAGCTTGTGCAGCAATAGCAGCAGGGGCTGATGGCCTTATTATAGAAGTGCATAATAATCCGGCTGAAGCTCTTTGCGATGGACCTCAATCACTTACGCCAGAAGCATTTGATAAGCTTATGATTAAGCTTAAAAAATATGCAGAACTAGAAGGCCGTACACTTACGTTAAACCAAGATTAATATGAATCAACAAAATAAACTAAATTTTTCACTCGCAAATCTATATAAAAAGAACCCTAGTTTATTTGCATCCATTCAAGATGGATATGTGGATAGTAAAGCTTTTAAAGAAGATAAATGTATTATAGGATGCCAGGGTGTTCCAGGGGCTTTTAGTGAAGAAGCCCTCTCGGAGTACTTTAAGGATTATACGTATGAGACGATTTATTCTTCAACCTTTGAGGATGTCTTAAAAAACCTTCAAGATGACAAGATTCAGTACGGTATTTTACCTATTGAAAATTCATCGGCAGGTTCTATTGTAGATGTCTATGATCTGATCAGAAAATATAACTGCTATATTGTTGGAGAGAAGATTCTTTCAGTAAAGCATAATTTATTAGCACTGCCAGGGACTAAAATTGAAGATATTACAAAGGTATATTCACATCCACAGGGCTTTAGCCAAAGTAGTACGTTTTTAGCTAAACACGAGGATTGGCAACAAATCCCGTATTATAACACGGCCATTAGTGCAAAATATGTAAAAGAGTCTAATGAAAAGCACAGGGCAGCCATTGCCAGTATGCGGGCAGCTAAGATTTATGGTCTAGAAGCAATAGAAGAGAATATAAACTATAACGTTCATAACTACACACGGTTTATTATTGTGAGTAAGGATATGACCTTTAGTGATGAGGCTGATAAGTTAAGCGTGATCTTTAGTGTAGCCCATGAGAGTGGCTCATTATATCATGCCCTTGCACATTTTTACTATAACGGCATTAGCTTACTTAAGATTGAATCGAGACCTATACATGACCGATCATGGGAGTATTTTTTCTTTGTTGATCTTAAAGGAAATTTACAAGATGCTAACTTGCTTATAGCCCTAGGGAGAATATTAGATCAAAGTACGTATTTTGAACTGTTGGGTAATTATAAGGCAGACAAATAAGATAATGGGGCAATAACTAGTGATACTGGTTATTGCCCCATTCGGTTTTTGATATATAACTATTTAACGTTCTTGTTTCTTTGAAATAATATCAATGCGATTGGTCCATACGTATCCACTAAATCCTTTTGGAATTGCTCTTAGTGATTCTTGCGTATCAAACCCTTCTGACCATTTGCCATTACCTTCGACAATTACAACTCTTGTGTTCACCGAATCCATACGTTCTATAAATTTATGAGGCCACCCCCATAAATATTTTGCGAATTTTAATGGTATATGAATTTCTATATTATGCATTTCTTTTGGAATATACCCTGTCCATCCGAGTAATTCGTATTTTATAAGTGCACTCTTTAGAAGTTTCATAGAAAGCACTCGAATACTTGGGTTTTGTTGTCTTAAATAGAGTAGGCCTTCATGTCCACCATAAACAGTCATCTGTGATAATCGCTCAGGTGGCATATCCTCTAAATACGTCCATAGTATTTTTGCAGTTTCCAAGTCTCCGTTTTGCAGATGGATTAGCAAGTCTTTATCTGGGAAAGTTGTTAATACCTCTTGCATTTCTGGCATCAGTCCAATACCTTTTCCTCTAAACGGAAAAGATTGACCCTTATCCGACGTATACCCATATCCAATATCTAGTTGTCTCAGCTCATCCATAGTATAGTCACTGACTTTCCCTTTACCGTTGGTTCTCATTGATAAATCGTAGTCATGAAACGCAGCAAGTTGCCCATCTTTTGTTCGTTGTACATCTAGTTCTAAAACATCTGCTCCATAGTCGAATGCTGTGTTCATAGAAGCTATTGTATTTTCGAGGTATTCATGTTCTGGTTCATAAATAACTCCTGCTGTATTGGTATCCCATTCTACTTTTGAAACATCAAAAGTCTGTGCTAAGCCTCTATGTGCGAGCAGTTTATAGTTTCCTTCTTTAGTAACAAATAGGCCCGTATTATTTAACCATAAAAACAATATAAAACAACTTATTCCAGCTAGTGTAACATATCTTTTTTTTATTTTTTTCATATCCACCTCTTAATAATTGTAAGCAAACAAATGTCTACTTTTAATTATATATTGCAAATCGAATTATTACAATATACAATCTTTCTAACAAAAATAGAAAGCAAAAATAAGAAAATTTTATATGTCCTTGACGAAAAATTTTTAATGTGATAATATTTAAATAATTAAAACCAATATGAAAATACGTTGAAAAGGAAAGTACATTTAGAAAAACTTTTACAGAGAGCCTTGGTAGCTGAGAAGAGGCGAAGTATACTAATTGGAAAATGGCCTTGGAGTAGTGCAGTTGAAGTTCTAAGTTCTAGCTTAGATTTAAATTGCAACAGGTTCGCCTGTTATAGCGATAGAGTATACCTATATTTTATAGCGTACTTGAAGAGGCTTATACCGTGAGGTATAAGTAAATCAGAGTGGTACCACGGGGATATTCAACCTCGTCTCTATAGTTTTCTATAGAGGCGAGGTTTTTTGTTATTTTTTTTAATTTATGAGGAGGAAAGAATATGAATATTTTAGTTGGAGGTGCGTGGCCTTATGCAAATGGTTCTTTACATGTAGGTCACTTAGCAGCATTACTACCAGGGGATGTTATTGCACGATATCATAGAAAGAAAGGGGATGATGTTCTATATGTATCTGGGAGTGATTGTCATGGAACACCGATTTCTATAAGAGCAAAAATGGAGGAGATTGAACCACACATCATTACAGATAAATATCATCAGGAGTTTAAGGATTGCTTTGAAAGTATAGGATTCTCCTATGATTTTTATACCAGAACAGATAATATCTTTCACAAAACAAAGGTGCAGGAACTAGTATTAACACTCTATAAAAATGGATATATCTACGAAAAAGAAGTTGAACAGGTGTATTGTGAGCCTTGCAATCAATTTTTACCTGATAGATTTGTAGAAGGATTATGTCCAATTTGTGGGGGAGTTGCTCGGGGGGATCAGTGTGATCATTGTCAAAACCTATTGGATTCGTTAGAGCTAATTGATAGAAAATGCAAGACCTGCGGAGGAAGTCCTACTGTTAAACTGACAAAACAACTTTATTTTGCTTTGTCAAAATTTGAAAATGAATTAAAAAATTATGTCACTACATTTAAAGATGATTGGAGATTAAATGCTGTTAATACTGCTAATCGATATATAAATGAAGGGTTACAAGATAGAGCTATTACAAGGGATCTCCATTGGGGAATTGATGTGCCTATATTAGGGTATGAAGATAAGAAGATTTATGTATGGATAGATGCTGTTTTGGGTTATTTGACAGCAAGTATAGAATGGGCAAATCATAATAATAAAGACTATAGACGATTTTGGAATAATAAAGTCATTTCTTATTATATCCACGGAAAAGATAATATACCATTTCATAATGTCATTTTACCAGCATTGCTTATGGGGGTTAACATGGATGCCTTACCACAACGGATTATTTCAAGTGAATATATGACCATTGAAGGTAAGAAGATTTCTACAAGTAATAATTGGGCTATATGGGTAAAAGATTTGATTGCTAAATATCATCCTGATGTTATCCGTTATATCCTTTTAGCAAATGGTCCTGAAAGAAGGGATGCTGATTTTTCATATCGTCAACTTATTACACTTAATAACGCTGACTTAGTCGGGGCATATGGGAATCTGGTAAATAGAACATTGGTATTCCTAAAAAAGAGTTATGATGGTCAAATAAAAACTAATGATTTAGACAAAGATTTAGAAGAGAAAGTCACTGACTTATATGCTATAGTAGGGTCTTTAATTGAAAATGGGGAGTTCAAAGGGGCTATTAAAGAAATATTTGATCATGTAAGATGGACCAATAAATATTTTGATGAAAATAGGCCTTGGCAAACAATTAAAGAGGATCGTAACATATGTTATCATACATTATACAATTGTATTTATAGCATCCTCAATATATCGAATTTGTTAGAGCCATTTTTACCTTTTTCATCAGCTGCAGTAAAGAGAATGCTAGATATAAAACAAAATGACTGGCATCCGTTAGATATAGCTGAAACTACCCTTGTGGAAGTTGAGATTCTTTTTGAAAGGTTAGATAAAGAGAAGGTATAGGAACACTAAATAACAAACCCACCTATGAAGCAATTTGTTTGAGAACAGAGTAGGTGGGTTTTATGTATAAGGTGAGGGCTTTACTTATATGTACAACTATGCGCAAAATGCAAGTTTAACGAAGAGTTGCCTCTATAAGACTCCGAAGAGTGCTTATTTAGGATTATTCTAAATGGCTTATATCATCCTCTTTAATAACTTTTATACTACCTGGCTCAATATCTATAACTGTCAGGCTTGTAGGATGCACCACGTTCCTGTTCCAGAGTTCTGACAATGGTAATCCCTTCATATGTACTAGTAATAATTGTACAATCATTCCGTGAGTGACTAAGAGCACGTTTCCTGTAGGATTATCATCAACAATCTGCTGGATGCCCCTTATAATCCTATTGATAACCTGCTGGAAGGTTTCACCATCTACTGGGACATATTTTGTGGCATCTGTCCAAATGTTATTATATTGCTCAGGGTAATTTGATTTAAGGGTTTCTGGGCTTTTACCTTCCCACGATCCAAACCCCATTTCCTTAAAATCATCATTAATAACAATGTCTACATCTCGGTCACCTATTATGTGGTTGGCCGTTTCGATTGTTCTTCCTAAGGGGCTGCATACGACCTGGTTAAAATCAATTGATAAAAGGGATTCGCCAAGTAATTTAGCTTGTGCCTTTCCTTGCTCAGTTAAATCAGAATTCCCCCAACCCTGCATACGTTTTTGTGTGTTCCATAAGGTCTCCCCATGACGTACAACATAAAGTCTCATTAGTTATTTCCTTTCTATATAGCCTGTATTGTAACTCAGCCTATACTCTTAATCTATAGTTCTATAAACTTAAATTCCTTACTATCAAATAATCCTTGGTCTGTTATTCTAATGTTAGGAATAACAGGTAAAGGCATAAAGCCTAATGTAAGAAATGGATCTATACCCTCTACTACACCCATAGCCCTTGCAATAGAATTTAATTTTTTAACCACATTCATTACATATTCAGGTTCTTCTGGGCTCATAAGACCTGCTATTGGGAGAGCCAACTCTTCTACAATATATCCGTTAGAAACAATGACAATACCGCCTTGCATTGTAGCAATATGATTGGCTGCAATGGCCATATCCTGATCATTATCACCTAAAACAACAACATTATGAGAATCATGAGCAATCGATTGAGCAATGGCCCCATTTTTAAAGCCTATGCCTTCAATGAGTCCAAGGCCTATATTGCCAGTGTTTTTGTGTCTTTCAATCACAGCAATTGTACAGGTGTCTTTTAAAGTAGCTATGTTACGAATAACTTTATTTGTCTCAATTTGTCCTGGTATAATTTGAATGACATTAGCTGTCTTTTTGTTTAGATTGAGTTTGAAGTCTTCTTCAGATACATGAGGCATGTTAACCGTGTTGGTTACAGTAGAGTCATCATTCTCTTTTATGAAAACAGCTTCTTTTATTTTGTTTTTTTGTACAATCCATTGACCATTAATCATGACATCTGTGACTTTGAAATCTTCTAGATCCTCTACTATTAGTAAGTCTGCATCATAACCTGGAGCTATGGCGCCTTTTGTTTTTAGGTTATAGCATTTAGCAACTTGGATGGTAGCCATACAAACAGCTTCAATTGGGGCCAGTCCTAAAGCAATGGCCTTGCGAACCATTTGGTCAATATGCCCTTCTGAAATAATATGATCTAAGTGCCGGTCATCTGTGCAAAATATACAATTCGTTAAAGGAATTTTTTGATCTATTAAGCCTGAAAGAATAGCTTCTAAATTCCTAGCTGCCGAGGCTTCCCGAATCTGGACGTACATTCCCATCCGCAACCGTTCTATCGCCTCCTGTGGGGTGCTACACTCGTGATCTGTATCTACCCCAGCAACTCTATAGGCACTTAAATCTTTTCCTGTGAGATGGGGTGAGTGACCATCTACAACCTTGTGAGATCCTAGGGCTATTTTATCTAGAACGCCTTGATCTGCCGAAAGAACAGCTGGATAATCCATCATCTCTCCAAGACCCAGTACTAAAGGATGATCGATATATGTTTTTAATTCTTCTGCTTTTAAAGTAGCACCGTTATTTTCAAAGGATACTGCCGGGACACAAGATGGCAACATGAAGTATATATTTAATAGAAGGTTTTTAGACTCATTAATCATAAAATCAAGGCCTTCTAAGCCACTAACATTTGCAATTTCATGTGGGTCTGCAATAATGGTCGTGGTGCCAAAGGGAATAACCGTTTTTGCAAACCCTGTTGGGGTTACCATAGTGGATTCAATATGAACATGGGCATCTATAAGCCCCGGGCAAACGTATTTACCCCCTATATCTATTTCTATGTGCCCACTATAGCTCCCGATTCCAACAATCTTTCCATTTTGGACCGCAATATCACCTGAAATAATTTCTTTTGTAAATACATTAATAATCTTAGCATTTTTTATAACATATTGGGATTTTATTTTCCCCATAGCTGAGTATATTTGCTTCGTTTTAATTGTGTGCACAAAATCCCTCCGTGTTTATAATTAGTCTGATATTTATACTATCCTTTTCTTCTAAAATCCTCTGCCAGCGCCTCCACCGCCAGAACCGCCGCCGCCGAAGCCACCTCCTCCAAAACCACCGCTCCCACCGCCAAAGCCTCCACCGAAACCGCCAGGTCCACCATAAAAACCTCTTCTACGTCTGCCTCCACCACCAAATATAAACATAATAACTAAAACAATAATAATGGTTATAACTTCACCAAGACTTGTGCCCCTGTTACTTGGTGAAGTTGGAATCTGGTTAATAATATCATTATAGTTATCAAGTAACCCTTCATACTGATATTCCTGATTAATTTGTGTTGCTACGGCATAAAATATGCCTTTGATCCCATTGTCATAATCCCCTTGGGATAAACTTTTAATATTCATATCTATGATTTGACCGGTTTTACCATCTGTAAGTATTCCTTCTAGACCATATCCTACTTCTATTTTAATTTCTCTTTCTTCTAGTCCAAGTAATATTAAAACCCCATTATCATATTTCTTATTTCCAATATTCCATTGTTCAAATACTTTGGTTGCATAGCTTGCCGCGTCTAACCCTTCAAGATTATTGACTGTTAAAACAACCACCTGTGGCTATTCTGATTGTTTTTCATATTTTAAATTAACGCCTGTTATAAAATCTTTTGTATCTTGTTTTAATATATTAGCATAGTCCGCAACATAAAATTCTGTTGTGGCTTTTGGTATTGCGTAGGCTATAGATGTTAATCCAAAGACTATTAAAAAAACAGCCATTACAATTCTGCTTAAAGATTTAGTTTGTTTTTTTATCATCTGCTTTAGCTCCTTCTTAGTTAAAATCTACAGTAGGTGCCACTTCGCTTCCGGGTTGTGCTTTAAAGAATTCTCTTTTCTCGTATCCTTTTGAATTTGCAATAATACTACTTGGGAAACGTTGTATTTTATTATTATACTCTTTTACTGTTTCATTATAGCGATCTCTTTCTACAGAGATTCTATTTTCTGTTCCTGCTAGTTCATCCATTAGCTGGCTTACATTTTCACTTGATTTAAGTTCAGGATAATTTTCCATAACAACTAATAATCTAGATAGGGCGCCTTCTACTTCTGTAGATGCTTCTACTTTTTCATTAACCGTCCCTGCCCCTGCAAGTTTTGCACGTGCATCAGCAAGTTTTCCAAATACTTCTGTTTCTTGCTTCATAATTCCCTTAACAGAGTTAACAAGGTTAGGAATAAGGTCTACTCTTCTTTGGAGTTTAGATTCTACATTGGCCCATTGGTTGTCAACTTCGTTCCCCAGGGTTACAAATGAGTTGTAAGTGTTTGCATACCACATTCCGCCGGCTCCTACGACCACTACGATTGCCACTATAACTGCAAGTAATACTTTCATTGAATTTTTCATGTTTAAATTCCTCCTATTTATATTTTCTATAATTATATGATAAGTTCATACTATTTAATAGTATCCCTATAATATACCAAATATTAGGGTGTTTTGCAATAGTGGGTGATCGCCACATAGTGAATACTTCCCTACAGAGGTTGTCTTGGGTAAAAAAGAAAGGATGTGAGCATAGGCTCTTCATCCTGTCATAGTATACGATTTTATCGTGTATTTTATTAAATAAACCTTACTGTATTCCTATTGTGGTAATAAATAACCCTTTACTTATTTGCACATGCTAGCTGGTAGCCAAGATCATTAATCATTTTCAGATCATTTTTGATGGAAATACCTGCTGTGGTTAGCATGTCTCCCGAAATCGCTGCATTGGCTCCTGAGAGGAAACATTTCTTGCCTTGATCTGGTAGAAGTCCCCTTCCTCCAGCTAAGCGTATAAAAGTATTTGGCAAAATAAAGCGATAGATTGCAACAATTCTGCACATCTCATCATTTGTTAAGGGAAGATTCCCTTCAAACGGTGTCCCTGCAACAGGGTTTAGCATATTAAGAGGAATAGAATTAATTTTAAGCTCCCTAAGGATTAGTGCCATATCTATTCGGTCTTCCATACTTTCGCCAAGCCCCATGATCCCGCCACTACAGACACTAAGTCCCGCTTGCTTTGCAGCATGAATAGCGTGTATTTTATCATCGTATGTATGAGTCGTGCATATATTAGGAAAATAATCTCTAGAGCTTTCTAAATTATTATGGACCCTGCTGGCTCCTGCTGCTTTTAGTTTTGTGAACTGGGATTCATCTAATAATCCAAAGGAAACGCATACTGAAATATTGGTCTGCTCCTTTATAGCTTTTATACTCTGAGAAACCTGGTCAATCTCATCATCTTTAAGACTTTTACCTGAGGTTACAATAGAATAACGTAATACCCCCTGCTCATCATTATATTGTGCCTGGCTAACCAGCTCATCTGTCCCCAGTAATGAATACTTCTCATTCTTGGTGTTATATGAAACTGATTGTGCACAGTATTTACAGTCCTCTGAACATCTTCCGCTTTTTCCATTTATAATAGTGCAAATATCAAAATCATTACCACAAAAAAATTCTCTAATCTCATTTGCCGCTGCACATAGCTCAGCCAAAGGTACCGTTACCAAAGAGAGTGCCTGCTTTTTATCAATTAACTTACCTGTTAAAACATCGTTTTTTATCGTTTGTATGGTATTCATTTTAAAAACCTCCTTGAGTTCTAGAGCCTTCTTAGGTTCTATTTAGAATGGGTATCTTTATAAAGGCATTTACAGTAACATAACAAATATTCATACAATTTATCATAAATAAAAGATATTGTCAACAATCGGCGTCTACTTGGTTGACAATATCTTTTTAGTTTATTAGATTTGTTATATCTTAATATAATTATATGTTGACTTAAAAAGTGTGATAATATAGTATATTAGACAGAATTACTTATAAATAGGAGGTATTTAAATGATTATTGTAATGAAACCAAATTCTACAGAAGAACATATACAAGCTGTTATTGATCGAATTGAAAGCAAGGGGCTTTCCCCTCATATATCTCAAGGATCTCAAGTCACTATTATTGGAGTTGTTGGGGATAAAACCTTGCTTCCTGATGGATACTTCAGGTCTCTTTCTGGTGTAGAAAAGGTAGTATCTGTAACGGAAAGCTATAAGTTGGCTAATAAGAAATTCCATCCGGAACCTAGTATTGTTAAAATTGGGAATTTAGAAATCGGTGGTAAAGAAATTATCGTCATGGGTGGACCTTGTGCTATTGAAAGTAAGGAGCAATTAATGGAATCTGCCATGGCTGTTAAGAATGGTGGCGGGCATATGTTAAGAGGGGGGGCATACAAACCGCGTACATCACCTTACGCCTTCCAGGGACTTGAAGAAGAAGGCCTACGCTATATGGCAGACGCAAGATCTAAAACTGGTTTAATGACCATTTGTGAAGTAACAAGCATTGTGGCTGTTGAAGCTGCTGTTAAATATGTAGATTGCTTACAAGTCGGAGCTAGAAATATGCAAAACTATGAGCTTCTTAAAGCCATCGGCAAGACTCAGACCCCTGTTTTACTGAAACGTGGACTTTCTGCTACAATTGATGAGTGGTTAAATGCTGCTGAGTATATTATGAGTGAAGGTAACCTAAATGTTATTCTTTGTGAACGTGGGATTCGTACATTTGAAACGTCAACTCGTAATACTTTAGATATTAGTGCTGTTCCTATTATAAAATCAAAGAGTCACTTACCGATTGTTGTTGATCCTAGTCATGCAAGTGGTGTTCTTGAGTATATTCCTGCTCTTTCGGCCGCTGCTATTGCCGCTGGTGCAGATGGCTTAATTATTGAAGTGCATCCAGATCCTGCTCATGCCTTATCTGATGGACCTCAATCACTTACGCCTGAAGCATTTACCACGTTAATGGCTAATTTACGTCCTATTGCTGAGGCGGTTGGTAGAACCCTATAAATTTGTAGAAGGTTGCATTGCCGCCGTGTTGTGTTGCCGCATTAGGTTGGCATAACATCTCCCGACTCACTTCTCTTGGCAAGTATGCCACAGGAAGCTCGCTGGGAGATGTTATGCCAACCATTGCGGGGAATAAGTAGAGATGGCGTCAGTAGCCATTCTTGGACTGCCGAACCATCGGTGGGTAGTGATTAGAATGAGAGATGCTCCTCTTGTGGTAGGTAGTTTTTTTAAAACTGCCTACCACAAGAGGAGCATCTTTTTATGTTTGGAACTGGTACTATGTTACTCGGCTTTATCTGGGAGGTCATTATATGGCTCTACATGAATAATTGCTGAGGTCTGATTGCCAAATTTTAATTTAAGCAGTTGTTCAATTTTATGTTGTAGGGCATGCGCCTCGGAAACTTTCATTTCTGGGTTAACCTGTACATGTAGATCAATGTATATTTCATCTTGTCTGCCTCTATTTCTTATTTTGTGGCATGCTTTCACTTCTTTACATGACATAGTTACTTCATATATTTCTTTCGTACTTAGAACAGCTGAGTCCGTTAATGTGCTACTTGCTTCAACGAAAATTTCATAACTTGCTTTGAAAATAAATCCTGATATTAATAAAGATACACATCCATCGATAATAGGTGGAAGGCCTAGTCGTAAAAGAATCATTGTAATAATAACACCGCTTGTAATGAATACATCACTCTTTGTGTGTTCTGAGTCCGCTATCAATACATCGCTTGATAGTTTTTTTCCTTGTGAGCGCTCATATAGAACAACAAAGATATTTATAATTAACGTGCTTATCATTACAACAAAACTAAGGGTTGATATTTCAGGTGCTTTGGGGTGTATGATATTGACAATAGAGTTGTATGCTATTTTACTTCCCACAACAAACAATAACATACCTATAACCATACTTGAGATGGTCTCAAATTTCTTATGCCCATAGGGATGATTTTTGTCCACTGGCTGACCTGCAATAGACAAACCCACAATTCCAACAATGTTACCACTTCCATCACTTAAGGAATGATAACCATCTGCAATAATACTACCACTATTTGCAATAGTCCCTATGATAATTTTAAATAATGCCACTCCAAAATTCAACCCCATAATAATCCATAACACCAGTATTGCTTGTTTTGTATTTCCTTTTTGCTTCTCGTTCATCATAAAAGTTACCTCCATTTAGCCGTTTTGGCATTTAATTGATAGCTCTATGGCACTCCGTTCAAGTCATTTCGTTCCTTAGGGTATAAAAAAGCACACCTATGGAACATACTACTGTCCCACAGATGTGCATAATATCACAATCTGCTGCCACACTTGGCGGCCCAGCCCCATGACCTTAATAAATATAAGGTTCATCGCCTGCTCAGTTTGTACTGTTGATCTCGCATTTCATATTAGAAATGTAATGCAGCGCAAAGAGTATTCTTATATTAACGCAATATTCCTTAGTTGTCAATAGTTGTAGCCAATAGGTCTCTGCTTGCAAATTATCCTACCCACATAATATGCCTCCTACTAGACTATATTAGAATCATAATTAATTCGCATCTCATATGAATTCTATTTTAAAATCGTTAAGCTTGAATTAAGCTTCAATTATGCTACCACTCCTATAGGCACGCAATAATTCTTCTAACTGCTCAATCTCAGTCTTTAACCTTTCGCCAATGTCCGTATCTTTAACCATCTTTCTCTTGGATACCTGTTCTACTAAAACAGTATGGGACAAAATATCTTTTCCTTCTAAAACAGCCTTTTCCATTGATTCAAATAGCTCATGTGCTGCTAATATAAGACCATAAGAATTATAAATTAAAGTGTACCCAGCAATCCCAGTTATTTTTTGATAGGCCTTTGAAAAACCGCCATCAATCATTAGTAACTTACCATTACATTTTACTGGAGACTCCCCTTTTTTCACCTTTACTGGCATATGTCCATTGACAATATGTGCTCCATCTTCATCTAAACCAAATTCGCGTAAAATATCATTAATTACTTCTTCAGATTCTACAAAGTCATAATATGGATTTTTATTTTCTACTTTAATCTCTGGATCATCTAGAAAATATCTCTCGAAGGTAGCCATTTTTTCTTTGCCATATACAGGTGAGTCTTTACTTATCCATATGAACCACAGTATGGCCTGCCCATTCTTTTTATCTTCTTTATTGTGGGCATAGTATCCTTTTCGTGCATACTGTTCAAGAATATCATATAGTTGCCGGCCACTGTACTTATGACCAAAAATCATTACATCTTTAAAACTCCCATCACTATTCATTGGCACACATCCATGGAACAATAAGTTACCATTATATTTCTTATACAAACTGCCTTTTGTATATAGGAAATGTACATGTTTTTGTAGTTTTTCGCATTGTAGAAATGCATTTTCAAGTTGTTTAACAACTATTTTCTCATCTACACTTAATGCATAAGGATCTTGCCAATTAATTGTGGGGAAATTCGTATCATTTAAAGGATACGAATTTCCATCTATTAAAACTTGACCGTTTTCCAAATCTATTTTATCTAGTAAATTACGGTTTTCCATTTCAAATTCTGGATACTGATTGATCAGTCGCCCCTCTAGTTTAAACTGAATTATAGTAATGGCTTTATGTATCTTTTCATCCAGCGTTGTATCTTGTTCTTTATATTCTGTATTTTTTAAATTTAATTTAAAACTGTTGCAAGGGTCATCTGAATATATTTTCATTGCAAGTTTTACCAATGGTACCAAGTTAATGCCATAACCTTCCTCAATAACACGAAGATTTCCATATCTTGCAGAGATGCGAATGACATTTGCAATACAAGCTGTATTTCCTGCTGCTGCTCCCATCCATAGAACATCGTGATTACCCCATTGAATATCAACTGAATGATACTTCATCAAGGTATCCATAATAATATGTGGATAGGGTCCACGGTCATAGATATCGCCAATAACATGTAAATGATCCACTGCCAATCGGCGAATTAAATTACATAATGCTATTATTAATTCATCTGCTCTTTCAACCCGTATGACTTCAGTTATAATTGAATCATAATAGGCTTTTTGATTGGTCTCTTCTGGGTGCCCCGTCATTAATTCTTCCATAATATAGGCAAAAGCGGGTGGTAATGCTTTGCGCACTTTAGACCTTGTATACTTTGATGAAACATTCTTGCACAAAATAACAAGTCTGTATATTGAAATACGCTTCCAATCTTCTCTTTCTTTTTTACTTCCTGTATTCTTATCCTGCCTCAATTTAAACCTAGGATAGTATACAAGCATGGCTAATTCCTTTTTTTCACTCATACTAAGTTCATAAGAAAACTCTTCTTCTATTTTACGTTTAATCGCCCCTGAGGCATTCCTTAAAACATGTTGAAATTGCTCATTTTCACCATGGATGTCTGTGATGAAATGCTCGGTTCCTTTTGGCAAGTGAAGAATCGCCTGTAAATTAATAATTTCAGTTGTCACGGAAGATATATCTGGATATGATTTTGCTAAAAGTTCTAAATACTTGTTTTGCATATGACTCAGTCTCCTATTATTAGATAGTATACAGGACAAGCCTTTTAATGTATTCATTTATTAATATAATTACTTATATTAGTGCCTCATCAACTAGCTTTAAAACTTCATCTTTTTCTTTCTTTTAGCCATTCATCTAATTCCCTTCCCCTATCTGTATCTACTGAAAATTCCTTCCAAGCAGCAATCCGCCCATCTATAATATAGATTATTTTCTTTGCTTTAGCAGCTACACGCTTATCATGGGTAACTATCATTACCGTCATTCCATCCCCATTCAAATATTCAAGTATTTCCAGCACCTGATCTGCTGCCTCAGAATTCAGTGCGCCTGTTGGTTCATCCAAGAAAAGTATATCAGGGTTATTAATCATAGCACGGCATATGGAAGCCCTTTGTAACTGCCCGCCAGAGACTTCACTGTTATCACGATCTTTAATTTCTTCAATTGCCATCCTTTTCATTAAGTTCAATCCACGTTTTCTTATTTCCTCTACTGATTCCTTTTTGGCGACTAGACCTGGAAGTATAATATTATCAAAGACAGAAAGATTTTTTAGCATTTGAGGATTTTGAAATACAAACCCCATTTTGGATAGACGAAAATCAGATAATTCTTCTTCTTTCATTTCACATATGTTTATTCCTTGAAACAATACTCTGCCCTTCTTTATACTATCCATTCCGCTGATACTATAAAGAAGGGTTGATTTCCCCGAACCTGAAGGTCCCATAATTGCCACAAAATCTCCTCTATTTATATCAAATGATATATCTTGTAAAACTTTTGTCTCTTTAAATGACTTACTAATTTTTTCTACTTTTATCATAATAATTCTCCTTACTCCATTATTTGGTCTCTGATATGATAGTTTCTAACAACCTTACTTCCTACAATGACTGTCACAAATACGATAAACAATTGGGCTGCTGGGCTAAGCAGATAGGACTTTACAGGTTTAATTAGTAGGACTATTTTTGAAGCTCCCATAGAAGATAGAATCATTCCAAAGATGACCTGCCCAAATGTGTTTGCGAGGAAGGTTCCCACGACAATTGCCACAAATTGAATCAATAAGATTCGTATTCCAAACTGTATTCTAATATCCTTATTAGAAAATCCAATTGATTTTTTGATTGCAATTTGGCTATGTTCTCTAGCTGTAATAAGTTGTAGAATCATTACAGTAATCAGCATTATTA
>DUUM01000174.1 GCA_012841565.1 Candidatus Epulonipiscium sp.
AAGGCTCAAGGTAAATCTGTTGTTCATTTATATAATACAGATTTGGAAGAGTTGAATTTGATATACCCTACTAGGCAAGAACAGGTGAAAATAAGCAATTTCTTTAGTGGTATAGACAACCTTATCACCCTTCATCAGCATAAGCTAGAAAAACTAGAAAACCTAAAAAAAGCCTATTTAAATGAACTATTTGTATAGATATAAAGGGGGGATTTTGTGGGGAACTATAATAAAACTTCAACTGAGTGCAACTTCCAAGAAAGATTTATTCGCGAACTAGAAAGATACAAATGGCTAGCACCAGATGAATTAGATGGGAACAAGCAAAAAGTAACAGTAGGTGATTTAATCAATCATTGGAGATCTGAACTTAACCGTATTAACGCTGACCAGCTAGAAGGTATAGAGCTGACAGATGGTGAATTTAAGCAGGTCATGGCAAAGGTAAGCCGGATAGATAATAGCTTTGAAGCTGCGAAAATACTTGCCATGGAAGGGTCCACTGGTAAAATAGATGGTATCTATAGGGATGATCATCCTAAAATTACAAGAAAACAAATAACCCTTACGATCTTTAAAAAAGCAGAGGTAAGAGGCGGAGATTCTTCTTATAAAATAGCCAGAGAGGTAACAACGCCAAAAGGCAACAGATTTGATCTTGTCCTTTTAATTAATGGGCTACCACTCATAAATATCGAACAGAAACGTGCTGATAAAACCTTAGATGAAGCCTTTGGACAATTCAAAAGGTATTATAGGGACGGGGAATATGTCAATAATTTCATGGCCTTTTCACAAATGATGGTTATCACATCAGAAGTAGCAACAAGATATTTTGCAACCCCAAAGTCCGTTAATGATTTCAATTTAAGCTTTGTATTTGGCTGGGCGGACAAATATAATAAACCTATCAATAACTGGCAAGATATTGTGGCTCACTTTTTAATGATTCCTATGGCCCATCAGCTAGTTGGAGATTATTTAATCATAGATGAAGCAGAAGAAGAGGAAAATAGAAGGCATATGATTATGCGTCCTTATCAAGTTTTTGCACTACAGGCTGTAGAAGGTGCGGCATTTGGTTGGGATAATAAAGATAAAATTCCCCACGGCGGATATGTGTGGCATACCACAGGTTCAGGCAAAACCATTACATCTTTTAAAACGGCTTTATTTTTATCAACTCGGGGAGGATTTGACAAGGTTATATTTCTAGTCGATAGAAGAGAATTAGATAAAAAAACCAGTGAAAACTTTAAGGCTTATGCATCTTATGAGCCTGTAACAGTTGATGATACAAAGCATACATATCACTTAAGAAAACAACTTTTATCGGTTAAAAAAGGAATCATCGTAACCACTACTTTCAAACTAAGTCATTTAGTTAAAGACTTGGTAGAAGCCCAGGATAATGGCCTTTCTAATAAGAAACTAATCTTCATAATAGATGAAGCCCACAGAACAACTATGGGTGAAATGATGGTAAATATTAGGACCTATTTTAAGAAAAATAGTTTGTTTTATGGCTATACAGGAACGCCCTTATTTGATGAGAATGACGTGACAGGAATGGTTAATGAGAAATCAGAAGTGATTGATACGACTGAAAAGCTATTTGGACCAGAACTTCATAAATATACCATAGACCAGGCAATAGCAGATGGCAATGTATTAGGTTTCCATGTGGACTATATTAATACGGGTGAATTTTTAAGCTATGAAGATTTGAGAGACCAAATAAAAAAGCAAATACAAGAAGAAGAGCCAGACATGGCCATTCGTGATATAGAACGCTTAGTCTGGGCATGGACTGACCTTGAAGTTGAAAAAGAAGCTAAAAAAAGAAAGCTCCTTGTTTATCAAGATGAAACTCATATACCGAGAGTTGTAGAAGAAATGCTCCTAAACTGGGAAGAACAATCCCAAGAAAGGAACTTTAATGCAATTCTAACAGTTGCCTATAAAGAACGGGTTCTAGCCTATTACAATGAGTTTAAAAGACATCTAAAAGGACAAGAAGATAAAATAAATATAGCCATGACATTTTCTTTTGGAAATGAGAATGATGTAGATAATATCCCACCCGAAATAATTGAGAATATGTTTAAAGATTATGCAGACTTTACTGGTATAGAGTTTATTAGCGGTGATAGAAGAAGAGGGGAAGAAGCCTATTTTGAAGATATTGTTTCTAGAGGGACCCGTGGTGGAAGTGGTCGTAATAAAAAGAATATAGACCTTATTATTGTTGCCGACCAATTGTTAACAGGTTATGATTCTAGATTTTTAAACACTTTATATGTAGATAGGCATTTAAAATTACAAAGCTTAATTCAGGCCTACTCACGTACTAATCGTATCTACGGAAGAAATAAAGAGTTTGGAGCTATTATTAACTTTCAATACCCTAAGATGACCGAAGAAACTGTGAATATTGCATTGAAACTATACGGAAGTGGGGGGCAAAGTAGCAGAGCCATAGTTGAAGACTATAAGACTGCAATAGAAAAACTCTCACTAAAGGTTATAGACATGACAAAAGCCCTAGAAGATCCAACAAAGTGGCAAGAATTACAAGCAGATAGTGAAGCAGAGGAATTATTTATTTTATCCTTTAAAGATGCAAATGATCAGCTAAGGTTAGTTATGCAGTACTACCAATATAAATGGGATGAAGAAAGATTTGGAATAGATGAGCATACCTGGATGAAATATGTCGGCGCATATAAAAATCTAACATTTAAAGAAGGAGAGCCACCAGAAGATTCTCCTGTGCTTCCTTTAGTCGGAAAAACAAAGCTATCAGGAACCCAAGTAATAGATGCAAATCATATCCTAAGCTTAATCGGATCTAAGATCAAAACAGATAAAGGCGTCCAGACAGTGGACCGGGAAACTCTAAGGTTAATATATGAAGAAATCCAAGAACTAAGTAATATGGGAGAAGATGAACAAGCAAAACTATTAAAAGAGTTTGTAGAAACAGAATTAGTTCCAGGGAATATATCAAGCGACTTAAGTTTTGATGAATCATTTGATCATTGGAAACAAGATAGAGTAAAAAAAGAAGTAAAAGGATTTGCGCAGGAATGGGGCATAGATGAATCTTTATTATCCAAGTCAGTGGATCATTTTTCTGTGGTCCGGGAAGATGTCATACCTTATATTGCTGAGTTATCACAAAGTGTTAACTTCAATGAAGCAAAGAAAAAAGAAGCAAGAAATCAACTAGAGCATACCATGATTTTACTAAATAAGGTTTTACCTGAATGGCTTATGGAAGTTAAGAAAAAGTACAAATAGATGTGGTGGATATGGGGAGGTAGTATTGAAAACTAAGCATTGTTATAAAAGATGGTGGTTCTGGTTGAGCGTATTTGTTCTATTGTTAAGTTTTGGGGTAGCAATCCCAGTTATTATTAATCAATCATATAAGTCGAATTCTGGATACATTACATTATGGGATGCAGCAGATGTATTATCATATTATGGATCTTTTTCAGGCGCTGTGGGCACTATTATCCTTGGAATAATTGCTTGGCAACAAAACAAAAGGCTTCTTAAAATTGAAGAAAATTCATTTCTTGCAAGTAACGCTTGCATGGGCTTTATACAAGGCATTTCAATTTCCGGTATTCAGCAAAGAGTGTGCAATTTAGATTCTCATTATGAGCAAATTGTTAGCACATTAGAAAATGGACAAGGACAAAAAGATTATGCTAGCTATTCTATAGAAGTAGACATGCAAATGAAAGATAATATGGCAGCTCTTGTAAAAATAAACTCAATTGATCTTTCAGTTTCGCAGGATGGGGAAATGAACCAAATATTACTAGATTTTAACAGCATTGATACCAAGTTTTCACGTGTAGCTATATCTTATGAAGGGATAAAATTCAATGTAACAATGTTAGTTAATTCTATAGAAAAAGAACGTTTTCTGGAATTAGCAAATAGTCTATATAGCCAGATATCGATAGATATTGATTTCACGTTATTAACGGATAAATATGTATCGACACACTTAAAATGCAGATCATTTTTAATTTGTTGCAATTATTCTGAAAATGAGAGAATGTACAGTAAATTTAAGATAGATGACAATAATCCCCCAATGTGTTTTTGGTATGGAAACGACATGCTAGACAAAAACTTAATAGAGATAAAGCAAGCAAATGCTTAGGCTGCTCAAGGTAAGACTTAGAATAGTGTAACTATGAGGAAGTAGTGCTTTCGGATTACTTTGAAGTTTAGCTAAACAACTCAAAGCCTCGAACTACTCCTAGAAGAAAGGATATTCAAATGGAAACATGGGTTATTACATGCAATCCAAAGTATTAT
>DUUM01000175.1 GCA_012841565.1 Candidatus Epulonipiscium sp.
GATAATCCCACTATTACAGTGGGATTTCGGTTTTCTTATTCATAACAACTTTAGTTCCAGCAGGCTTAATGGCTTGGAAGTTTAGAGTAGTAGGGGTATGTTGCTTTGCTAAATTTTCATCAATATTCCCAGTTAATTGCGCCCTGCTAATCGTTGAGTTGTTTTTGTATCTTTTAGTTTTGTCTTTCGCTAATGTTTCGTGGATAATCTCAATTTGAACAGTTGGATTAATATGATTTTCATCAACATCATAAGATTCAACTTCGTCTGCTTCAAACACATACTCAATGAATACAGTTTTTCCAGCATCAGCTTCGGCAAATGCAAACTTGTCCTTTTCTGGGTCAGTACCAGTTACAACCTTAAATTCATTAGTAGTAGGCTCCACAGGTTCGCCTTCTTCGGGATCTATTGCCTTAGTGAATGGTTTACTTTCATCATCTATGATAGTAGGGTCACCATCAATTTTGCCTAGAGCTTCAATTTCAAATGGAGTTTCCATAGGTATCATAGTTTCTACTAATTCCTTCATTTTACCAGCACCAGTTTTGATTTCTGAATTCTGCAAGAAAGCTAAAGTAGCACTGTTTAGGGTAGTGAAATTAATTCCAACAGTATAGGCAATTCCTTCTTCATATACTCCAGCAGGGTAATTGGAGTTTCCGTCTGGAATTTCATAGGTGTTTAATGTTTTTTGCCTAGTGATTCCGTCACAAGTTTCTGTACAGATTCTTTTATCTTCTGGCTTTTTTGATAATGCACCAGTTAATGGGTCAACCTTTGTAAGAATAACCCTACCAGCATTAATTGCTAAATAATTTTTACTCATATATCATCATCCTTTCAATTTTAAACGGGGCTAAAGTAGCCAAACCTCACACCACAGCAGTAGAAACCAGTTGCAGTGGGGAGTTCGCCTAACTGTCCCTTAAATGTTAAATAGCGACCATTAATTCGCTCGTTCTTTAATAAGGTAACAACTCTGCCAATTATTTGTCTTGCTTTAAAATCTTCAACAACAGGCACGTGACAATCTACCTCAATCACTTCTTCAAACAACACATCACTTCCGGTCCCACGAGAGGGTAGAGGATAGGCGCATAGCCTTTTATCGCTAGATGCCAAGTCACTCCATTGACTCCTCTTGATAACCCTTTTAGCAATCTGCACAGGTGGTTTACCAGTCAAGTCGAGAAGTGCCATAATCTGACTGTCTGATATCAAAAGCCTTTGTATTCTGTTCATATCTCCATCAATGTTATAAATATCACCACCACCTTTTGGGCATAAAAATAACCCCTAGGGAGGGGTTAAGTCTTGTCTGTAATTATAAATTTATGAAACGGAAAGTTTTTAATTGTAATGCTTATCTTTTCTTTAAACCTAAAATGTTTCATCCATTTAGTAGCAGTCTTGATAGCATGTGATGGGGGAGTAGGAGTGGCCCATCCAGATTCTTCAAGGTCATACCCACCTTTACCGTGGCCTTTAACAGGATTGCCAAATATATCAACTTGTCCACCAACATCAGGACGACTACGGATTTTGTTGTCACGTCTAGCAGGATTCCACATAGGGCTACTCTTGTAAGCATCTAGGGCAGGGTTGCTAGTATCCATTAAGCTTCCCGAACCAAACTCGTCAAGTATGGCCCATGCACCACCAGATATACTAGCAGTAATAACATTAGCAATATCCGTTATTTCTTCATCGTGTA
>DUUM01000176.1 GCA_012841565.1 Candidatus Epulonipiscium sp.
AATTACAAGAAATAAAATAATAGCTGATATATTTCTTAGACTAGGTATTATCGAGAGATTAGCCACTGGAATAAGGAGGATAAAGGAATATTATAAGGATTACAAGGTTAAGCCAGAGTTCCGCATATTAGAAAATTCTATCACGGTCATATTACCTAATGTTTCGGCCAGTAGTAAACAGATTGAACGAATGAGCGAACGAACAACTGAACGAACGAAGGGGTTTTCTAAAGAGGAACAAATAGTGCTTAATCATATTATAGAAAATAATAGAATAAATAGGGTGGAGGCAGAAAAATTATTAAATCTAAAAAAGACCCATGCTGTAAAGTTTTTAAATAAATTAATTAATCAAGGGATAATCATTCGTGTTGGCGGGGGTAAAAATACCTATTATGTGCTAAATCCAGAATAGCAAAAACACCAAAATGAAAAGTTTCACCGGAGCCATTAAGAAATTCATTCGCTAGCCGATATACTATATAGAAGCTTTAGTTACTAGGACTTATTAGAATATAGAAACCATCTCACATCCAAAGGAGTGATCAACATGGATATAGCAGCATTATCAAAGGGATTGAGTCAAATACAGACAGTTCAGCAAGTAGGGATGTCAGTTATGGAAATGGCAATGGATACAACCCAGGAGCACTCCCTTGATTTAATTCAGATGATAGAAGCAAATACAAAGATAATGGAACAATCTGTTGCGCCTTATTTAGGTGGCAACATAGATATTAGATTATAAACCTTATACGAAAGGAGACAAACAAATGAGTATAAATAATATTACTAACCAACCTTATAGCCAATCACCTATAGCAGACCCTAAAATAGACCCTAAAGTAGACACAGAGAAAACGAATACAATCAAAGAAAATCCAAAAGGGAATCCAGACATAGCAGCTGAGTACGTTCCTGCTGAAAATAATCAGAAAGCGACTTACGCTAAACCGGATATGGCAACTATCCAACGACTGAAAGAGGAGAGCAATCAGGCTTACCAACATCTTCGTGAACTGGTGAGGCAGCTCTTAGAAAGACAAGGGTTAACCTTTAATGACCTAGATGCACTTGGGGAAGATATTCCTGTCGATGAAGAAACGCGGCTAGCAGCTCAAAAAGCAATTGATGAAGGCGGACCTATGAGCCCTGAAAGTGTAAGTGACCGTATTGTAGACTTTGCTAAGGCTATTTCAGGCGGAGACAAAACCAAGCTTGATATGCTACGCGGAGCCATTGAAAAAGGGTTTAAGGAGGCAGCTAAAGTTTGGGGAGGTGAGCTCCCAGAGATTTCACATCAAACCTACGCACTGATTATGGATAAATTAGATGCTTGGGAAAAGGCAGAATAATTATTTTTATATTTTACAAATATTATAGGGGGAAAAGAAATGAGGATAGAAGGAGCTAGTCAACAAGCTGAGCAGTATAATAGTTCAACTTCAAAACCGGTAAAGGTTGAAAAACAGGTTGAGCCAATTTCTAATCCAAGAACGCATAGTTTAGAAATAAAAGAATATGTAAATCAACATCTGGGGTATAAACCAACCATTCAAGAAAAGCTAATTATAGAATCCATTGAAACTGCTAATAAAAAGATGTTAGGGCCAAAAAAGGAGTTTGAATTTGCAATTCATAAGCAAACAAAACAAATTATGGTAAAGGTAATCGATAAAGAGACCAAAGAAATCCTCCGTGAAATTCCACCAGAAAAGGTGCTAGATGCAGTGGCACATATGTGTGAACTAGCAGGAATATTTATGGATGAAAAACGATAGGAGGAGTTTAAGATGAGATCAAATTCAATTAGATTTACAGGAATGGCTTCAGGGATGGATACAGATAGTATTGTAAAAGACATGATGAGGCCACAACAATATAAGATAGACAATCAAAAGAAGCAACAAGCCTTACTCCAGTTAAAGCAAGATGCTTGGAAAGAGATGAATAAAAAGCTATATGATTTTCATACGGGTCTTACAAATAAATTGAGCCAACAAAGTACTTTTAAGAAAAACATGGTGACATCTAGTAATCCTAATGCAATAAGCATTACTAGTGAGGATAGCGTACC
>DUUM01000177.1 GCA_012841565.1 Candidatus Epulonipiscium sp.
GAATTAATATCTTGGACTTGCCCTTTATAAGACGACGGCATTTCTCCTGATGTAGCATAGGTATAAGTTCCCGATGTAATGCCCGAGTTCATAGAACCTATCACAATTTCAGCTGGCCCACCAAGTAGCTTGGTATAAAAATAAATATTAATAGTACCACTCTCTGTCACGTTTTCCTTAACCATTCCTACTACTTCATCTTTATAGCCATCCTCAAATTCTATACTACTTGACCTAATCCTCACTGCATCATTAGAATCTAAATCAAATTCTGCATTCACAAGGTTTAATCTAAAAAACTGTCCTGCCTGAAAATCATAATATAAATTATCAATGGTTAGTTGCCCCGAAACAACCTTATCCACCTTACCTGTAGTAATGTAAGGAATATAATTATCCGTTGCACCGAATATTTGAATTGGCACTGCTGCCATACAAGCTACTAAAAACACCATCATTACTTTTTTACCCATTAAAACCCCTCCATTTTTCTTTATCATATCATTTTTTATCAGTTTATAAACAAGCTCTCATACCTTTTGCTTAGAACTTGCAAGTCCAATACCAAGCCCCCATAATATCCAAAACACCGGAGCAACAGAAACAACGCTATCATTAAATATGCCTGCAATTAAGTAGCCACAAATAGCTGCAAATATTCCAATGCTCATCCATCGCCTAATATCATCTTCCCCTAAAGCCCTAATATGTCTAAACCATAAGACACAATAAGTCATAAATAACACTACTAGTGCCAATAAAGATAATAAACCTGTAGAAACAATAGTTTGTAAATATAAGTTATGAGGCTTATCAACCACAATCCTTGGCGTTCCCCCTGTATTAATTTTCCCAAGCACATCATGCTGAGGAAAGCGAACTACATAAGTATCTGGCCCATAGCCGTAAAGCCAGGTATCCTTGACCATTGGTAAGGTCCGGGACCATATATAGCCCCTGCTACTACCTAGTTTTTCCTTGCCTTCAAATCCCCATGCATCTACAGGCTCAATGGTCTGCAATACCCCATTAGTTCCTTTAATACGAAGTCCATCATTGGTTTCAACAAAGTCTAGATGGTAGTGAACTCCTTTTTCCGGGTTTAAAATACGAACCATAAAGGCATCAGGGGCCTTTTTAGAGATTAAAAATTTCTCAAATTCTGGCTTTCCTATGGTTATATTGTTTTCATCTTCATTAATTTCTATAATATTTCCCAATTCGTCTTTTAAAGTGAACTCTTCTCCTTGTTTTTCAATCCGCACAAAGGGTATATTCGATGTAATTTCAACTGCGTTTTGCTCTAATTTTACATCCTCTAGCTTCTTTAGCCCGCTATCTGTAGCGGAGAAGAAATTGATTGTTTCCTTTGGTAAGGTGCGAATCCTATTAACAATTACGCCTTTTGAGAGGATATTCAAACCAACACTGGAAACGATCATTAAAATAGCTAAAAGAATCCACTGGGTCTTGTTTTTAATAATCTTTTTGCCCAATAAGATAAATACCAATAAAAGAGCAAATCCCCCACCAACTATACCCCCCCTGGAGTAACAAGTAATCCATAAGGCAACCATGGTAAGGGCAAAGAAAATAGCCCCTAACTTTGTGATTGTATCCTTTTTATAAAGGTAGGTATAAAACATGGCAACAATGCTGATGGGCATTAACATAGCCCCGTAGCTTCCCACATAGTTAGGATTAAATAAACTAGCATAGACCCTGCCATCAAATGAAAAATTCACTTGATCTGCTAGATGCAAATATTTATGGGGTAAAATAAGAGCCTTTCCACCATCTAGCTGAAAGAAATCTATTCCAAAAAACTGGCCTATACCAATCATTCCTAAGAAAAAAGCACCCCAAGCAAAAATCTTATAGATGGCTTTGATATTCCACCACTCTTGCCCTACATAGATAGCAAGGACCATACTTGTAATATAAAATAAAATAGTTACTAAGCCTTCATAGCGACCTGGTGCTCCAAAAAATGCAAGTGCCCGTTGACCCTTGCTAGCCATTATGGTAGAAAATATTGCAAAAAAAGTATAAATCCCTAAGCAACTATAGACCACTTTGTTTTCATATAATTTTATTTCAAATTTTCTTCCTTGATGGGATGAAGTATTGATATGCTCCATTATAAAAAAAGCAAATCCAACAAGTGTTGCTATCCCTAATACAACTACTTTATTGGCACTAAAAAAATCGGCATAGGTCCCTGAGCCATTATCCCAAAACTGTTTAACAATCTCCGGAAGCTTTATCTCTCGCAGGCGCACCACTAATGGAACAAGTGCAAGAATAATTGCAAGTGGCCATACGACCTTACTCTTTTTACCTTCATATGTAGTATGCTTCGTCATATCTTTCCTTCTTTCTATAAGTACTAATAGGTCATATTATAGCACAGTTTAGGGCAAAATTGCAAAAAAAGAACAGACTCCACAAGGAAGTCTGTTCTTGATTTATTACTTGTTCTTTTTAGTTAAATGTAGCTGTTGCGTTGTCTGCAGCCCAGTCAACTGGTACTCCAAGTGCTCTAGCCATTTCTGCTACTGGAACAAATGTTCTGTCTGATACAAGTTCTGCTGCTGCTGTCATTGGGAATGATACACCATTAACAAGCATCATTTTACTTCCAAGTTTAACTTGAATTATTTTATCTGCAATAACTGTAGCGGTTTGGTTTGCTCCATCCCAAATAACTTGCTCTGGTTTAACACCTAATGCTGCTGCTACATAACGAACTGGAACCATTGTGCGACCATCTTTAATATATGGTGCTACGTCCATTTCTTGTACTTCACCGTTTACAAGATATTCAGTACTTCCTACTACGAAAGCTACTTTCGCTTTGTTAGCACTTGCAGCAATATCTTCTGTGTTCTTTGTTGTAATGTTAATGAAATCTTCAACTACTGCTACTGGATCAATATCAAAATGATCATTTTTAGCAAATTCTTCTCTACGTGTAATACTAGAGATTGCATTTCCACCAACTACTAAGTCATATTTTCCTTCTGGAACTGTACGATCTGTTGACATTACAATGTCTGTAATTTCAATTGTGGATGGCTCTGTACTTACACGCTTAACACCAATTATTCTATCAGTATCTTTTCTATCAGCAAGTACAAGATCACCTTCAACTACTGTAGCTTTATATGATTTAATCTTAAGACCATCATTAGTATCATTATCATCTACACGAAGTACAAGATCTTTACCTTGAGCTAATCTTTCTTTTGCTGTTTCTTTAATAACTATTTTACCTGTTGTTTCAATTTCTTTAAGACCTACTTTAATATCCATCTTTGTAGCTTCTACTTCTACAGGAGCTTCTACTTCAAGGATTTTAATTTTGTCTTCCGTAATACCCTTACCTGTAGCTTCTACTGTAATATCACCTGTAACACCTGCTGGAATTAAAAGTGTTGTTGTAAATGTATATTTTCCAGCTTTATCTGGATCAAGATTAAAGTTATCTACTGTAAATGAGTCACGATCTTTAGAAACATGAACTCTCTTCATTTGAGTAGTTTTCCACTCATCTTTATCAAGTGCATCAACATCAGAACCTTCTACTTTGATTCCTTTGTCAAAACCTGAGTCAGAGTCTGCATTTCCTTTTATACCAAAGTAGTATGCATATATTTTATACTCTGCAGCTAATATTTTATCTTCTATTACTTTTTTTGCATCTGCATCTGTTTCAGCTAGTAAAGCTGCTTCTAAATCTCTTATATCTTTCATAATACCTTTGATGTGTGCTGCTTCATCAAAACTTAGGTTACCCCATAGAATATCATCACTCGAGGGCCGTCCCCAGTTCTTAGTAGAGCCATCTTCTTTACCACTAATTTTAACGCCTTGGTCAAATGTAAATGTAACTGGACGTGTTCCTACTAGGGAATTTTTCATTTCTTCACTTAATATGAATTCAACTTCTTTTTCTGTACCTGCAACTACGTCAAATTCCCAATCTTCATCTA
>DUUM01000178.1 GCA_012841565.1 Candidatus Epulonipiscium sp.
ATTACAGAGTTCAAGGGTGGTTATTCTGCAGCAATTGGCGTGATGATCCTTATAATAGCACTTATCTTATCCATGTTGCAGCTTAAACTTTCACAGGAAAAGGAGGAAATATAACATGCTATTGAAAAATCATACCAAAATCATTATCTATCTTATTTTAACCTTTTTCCTAATAATATGGACCTACCCAATTTATGTGGCAGTTACTAAATCATTCAATATTAATGGACTTGGAAACTATCTTGCAGTTTTACAACATCCTAAAATAAACTACTTTCGCGTTATATTAAATAGCTTATTCGTTTCTGGCTCTACTGCACTTATTGTTGTTATTATCACGACACTTGGGTCTTTTGCTTTTTCTAAAATGCGCTTTGTTGGGAGCTCTGCTTTATATTTACTATTACTGGCATGTCTTGCAGTTCCCGCTGCTGCTGTAACATCCCCTATGTTTTTTACAATTAAAAGTTTGGGTATTATGGGGAATTATGCTGGTCTAATTTTACCACTCATTGCATTTAATGCACCACTTATGCTCATGATGGTCAAAAATTATTTTGATGGGATTCCAAATGAAATTATCGAAGCAGCAACTATCGATGGATGTAATTCTTTAATGGTATATCGCCATGTTATGTTGCCTCTTTCTATGCCAATTATAGCCAACATCTCTGTTTTAACCTTTGTTTATTCCTGGAACGATTACCTCATTCCACTGCTTTTTACTCGGGATGAATCAATGTATACCGTTACAATAGCAGCTACCTATTTTATGGAAACTCGGAGTCAATCTCCAGAAATGATTGCCCAATTATATGCTGCACTTATTTTAATGACTATCCCATCTGTTATTGTTTACCTTGCTTCACAAAAATATTTACAGGCTGGTATTACTGCTGGTGCTGTTAAAAGTTAAAAGGAGAAAAATACAAATGAAAAAAAATTATAATCTCCCTATATCTGGGGAACAAACCTATCAAAATCCACTGTCATTTACAAATCCAAAACAAACAAATGCAGACCCATTTATTATGAAGCATCGCGGTGTTTATTACTGCTACTCTTCTGATCGTAATGGCGTTAATGTTAGTGTTTCTTATGATCTTACAAATTGGGAATATAAGGGTTACGCCATAGTAGAAGAAGGTCGCCAAGAATACTGGGCACCCTGTGCTTACTACTATAATGGCTTATTTTATCTGTATTATTCTAATGCACCTGCTGGAGAATTTGACCCTCACGAAGAACGATTACGTGTTGCTGTATCAGATAATCCTTTAAAAGGTTTTTCTGTTGAAAAAGTATTCTTTGACACTTTTTCAATTGATGCACACGTAGTAAGGGATACAGATGGTAGCCTCTACCTTTTCTATTCCCCTAATAATTATATGGGTACTCATGAAAATACAGCCGGAACAGTTATCCTAGCAGATCGTATGATTGATCCACTAACATTAGAGGGAAAGCCTGTTCCTGTGGTTCTTCCAACCATCGAGGAAGAAATTTTTGCACATAATCGCTTTGGAGACGGTAGAGACTGGCATACCATTGAGGGAGCTTTATACTTCACCCATCATGATAAAGCTTATGTTATGTACTCTGCCAACGCTTTCACTCATGAAAATTACTTTATTGGATATAGTACCGCTAATAAAAATGTACCAATCAATCAACTTTGCTGGCGTAAATATCCGGATGATTATAGTTATGATCCCTTTGTTCGCCGCAATGATACAGTTGAAGGCACTGGACATAATTCATTGACCAAAGCCCCAAACAATGTGGATTACTGGTTAGTTTATCATGGCCGCAACTGCGCTGATGAACTTATTGTAGGTACCGAGCAGCGCCAAATGCGTATTGATCCTGTTTTTTTCAACGGAAACACTTTAGTTACAAATGCACCATCTTATGAAATACAAGGTGCGCCAGCCCAGCCACTGCACCTAGATTACTTTACGGATATTAATCCTAACCAATGGGAAATAATCTCTGGCAATGTTAAAGCCGAAAATGAAAGTCTACGTTCTCAATCTACCAGTGGCTTTACCATTGCAAAACTAAAAATGCCTCTTGAAAACTACTTGCTGGAAGTGAACCTAGCTAGTGAACCGACACATATGGGGGCACGTTATGGTGTGTTTTTATATTATGCTGATGATCTTAACTATCTGGAGGCTCAGTTAGATGCTGGGAAAAACACCCTATCCTTGTTGCTTTCAAAAAATGGTATCCTGACAATTTTAGAATCCACTGAGCTAGAAGCTGAATTCAATGCCACTGCCTACCACAAGTTAACAGCTACTCGTATATTTGACCAGTTTGTTGTCTCTATAGATGATGTGCCAAGATTAGAACATTGCATATCTTTGCCCTTTGGCCACGTAGCCCTTGCAACACGATATACTATTGCAAAGTTTTCAGCCTTTTCAATTACAGAAACTTTTGATTTATATGGGGAAACTCTTGCTTATCTATCTCGCATATTTTCCAGCAATGTGCCGCTAATTTATGAAAATGGACAAGTATCTAACTTATCTCCTACTAGCGCTACCCTTACTTCCCTTTTAAACCGAGAAGGAGATTTTACACAAGAACTAACTTTATCTCTAATCCGAGAACAAGGTTTCGTTACCTATTTCCCAACCTACCAAGATCCAGATAACCATGTAAGTTTAGACGTTAATAAAACCACTTGCACAGTTTTTATAACAACTAATGGTCAAAAAACTGAATTAGCACAACTTGATCTTAAAAATTCTATTTCTACCATTAGGTCCGTACATCAAAATAATCAACTGTGGTTATTAATTGCTGGTATCCCTATAATAGTTCCTATTAATTTTTCAAATAAAGATACATGTATCATAGAATTATTTGGAGCTAGCATTCATAATTTTTGTCTGACTAGTATTCACTAATTAACAAAATTTTTGATTAAATCGCAAATATATATAGTATTACTAAGTTATTGTAAATGATAACATATATATAAGAACATTAAATAAATAAAATCTTGTACACGAAAGGATGTAAAAAATGAAAAATAATTTATTGAAAAAGATTAGTGTGTTTTTACTTGCAACAATGATGGTTGCTACACTACTTACTGGTTGTAAGGCAAGTCCTAATGACCCAGAGAATCCTAATACAGATGCACCTGCTACAGAAGATACATCTTCTGAAGACACAGGCACAGAAAAAACTAAAATTACTTTCTGGACCTGGACTCCAACAGAAGCACAATTTGAGGAAATCAAAGCTGCCTTTGATGAAGAATATCCAGACATTGAAATTGATTGGTGGAGAACTGCACAAATGGATGATTACCTAAAAAAACTCCAAGTTGCTATGGCAGGTGGAGAAGGTCCTGATGTTTTCGGACTACAACCTGGCTCAATGCTTAATCAATATGCACGTTTTACAGAACCAATGGATGCCCTTGCAGATCAATACATTCCTGGTTGGAAGGATGCTATCAACCAAGAGGCAATTAACCAGACCGTTAGTCTTGATGGTATTCAAGCAGGTATGCCAATTATCAGCGTAGGTCAACAATACATGCTTTATAATAATACACTTCTTGAGGAAAATGGAATTACTTCTATTCCAAAAACCTACGAAGAATTAGTAAGTGTATCCAATACTTTAAAAGCAAATGGTATTATTCCTATGGCTTTTGGTGCAAAAGATGTATGGCATGATGTGGATTTCTTTGTTTCCCTTAGCCAACAGTTTGGGCCTGGCAAGATTTACGAAGCTGAACAAGGCGAGCTTGCTTGGACTGACCAAGTGTTTATTGACACCATGGAAGCATGGAAAAAACTATTTGATGATGGTATTTTCCAAGAAGGTGCTCTAGGTGTTTCTACTTATCCTGACGCACGCGATCAATATTTCTATGAAAGAAATACAGCAATGTTCCCAACTGGATCATGGCACGTTAGTATCGTTCTTCCAAATGAAGAAACAGCTGGTACAAAGGTGGAGAATGATGAAATTGGTATGGCACTATTCCCTCAAATGGGACCCAATCCTGCCGTTGCCACTACAGGTGTAGACTTTATATTAGCTGTTAATAAAGATTCCAAGAACAAAGAAGCAGCTTCTAAATTTATTGAGCATATGACAATGGGACAAGGACAGCAACTTTGGATTAACACATTACAAGGTTCCCCTGTTAATAAAAACATTAGTTTTACTGCAGGAGATAAAGCTACCTATGACCTTGCTAAAGAAAGCATTGATTTTGTGAATATAACAAATGATGCTTCTGGTGGTAAGAGAAAGATTGACTATGCTGAATTAGAGAATGCTTTAGGAATTGCTATGCAAGATGTTGCGGCTGGCAGACCTATCCTAGAAGCACTTTCTGAAGTAGAAGACGTATCAGTAGAAATTCAAAGATAGTTTAATACTAATTATCAAAAGACAGCCGGGCATCAAATCCAGACATACTATAGCCTAAAAATAAGCCCCCTCTATATTCAGCGAAACAGCCTTTGCGCTTTATTGCAAGAGTTGTTGAGTCGAATATAGAGGGGGCTTATTTTGGCC
>DUUM01000179.1 GCA_012841565.1 Candidatus Epulonipiscium sp.
TAACTCATTTATTTCATGATCTTTCGCTTTATTTAACTCATTTATTTCATGATCTTTCGCTTTAATTAACTCATTTCTTTCATGATCTTTTGCTTTAATTAACTCGCTTATTTCATGTTCTTTGTTTTTCTTAATTTCTTGTAGTTCATCTTCTTTATTGTATATAGTCTTATTTAATACCGTATTTTCATCTATTTTAAGTTTAATATCATCTTTAAACTGCTTTATATTAGTGATATAAACTTGACTTTCTTTGTCTAATTTCTGACCCCATAATGATAGTTTTTCTAACTCTTCTTGTAAACTAATGATTCGTTTAATATTGTTTAAATATTTTTCTTGCGTATCAACAATCATTGTATTGATAGACATGTCTTTACTGATTTCCTCATTGCTACATACGGCAATTATATATTTACTCTTTAAACTAAGGTCATTGTTCAATATTGATATAATTTTTGCATTTTCCTCTACAATAAGACTATTCGCTTCTACTGTTTGGTTATAAAATTTCACATTTTTAAAGTATTTCTCCAAAAATAATCTAAACTCTTCTGGATAAAATTCTTTTACATGAAATTCATTAGAATAATTGAAAGTATCCGTATAAATTTCTTTATTTGGAGTAGAAATTACCAAAAGTCCGTCTGTTTTTAGCACTCTGTTGATTTCTTTCAAGAATTCTTCTTGTATTTCTTCTCCTACATGCTCTATTGTTTCGAACGAAACAACAACATCAATGCTATCATCTGGTAATTCTAATTTTGCTATTGATGCCTCTTTAAATTCGATATTTGAATTAATATATTTAATTTTAGCCTCTTCTATGGCCTTAACACTAATATCAATCCCATAAACTTTTTTAGCATGTTGTGAAAGAATATCTGTTCCATATCCCTCCCCACATGCAGCATCTAGTACTATTTTATCTTTAACTAGTTTGTTTATACTTTTATATCTCTGTATATGTTCTGTCCCTAATTCGCTCTCATATCCTAAATCCGGAATAAAACGTTCTCCTGTAAACTCCACTTATAACCTCCTTAATACAATTCTACTTTTTTGTATTTGTTTATTGTATTATTACTTTCAATCTCTATAATGGATAAATTATATCCATCATTATTTATAGTGATTTTATTTGTATTATGAACCCATGTAAGCATTACATGATTGTCTTGAACACCTTGTGCAATTGCTGGACTGATTAGATATTCTCCCTTAGATAGTTTGGGTAATACGATATCAAATACAACTTCTATAATATCACCATTAACCACATTGATGGATTTAGCTTCATCCGTAATGTACGTATTCATACTTATAATAGGCATCCCTTTATTATTTTCAAGTACAAATCCAAAGACAACATTCGATATATTTTCATAAAACTTACCTACCATATGACATGAATAATTTTTACCGGTCTCTAGTTGGTTCGTTTTATTTGCTTCTCGATCTGTAATAAAAAACGATAATATTTTAGCTTTCTCACTTAAAACATTCTCACCTTCAATGTTAAGTTCCGGACACCTTAACTTATTATTCAAATTATTTGTTTTGGCTACATTATCACGATTTCCCTTGTTTTCTCCATATCCATTTGCTTGATTCATGGTTTTAAGCTGTTCATTTAAATACATTGAACATGCTTTATCTTTTTCAGCATATATCATTTGCTTTCCTCGGTCTAACCATAGCACTTTGGAACACATTTGTTTGATACTATACATGTCATGGGATACAAATAATATTGTCGTTCCATTATTTTGCATTTCATCAAATTTTCTAAAACATTTGTTTTGAAAAAACACATCTCCTACACTTAATGCCTCATCTACAATCAGTATTTCGGGTTCCACATTGATTGCTACAGCAAAGGCAAGTCGTGCAAACATACCGCTAGAGTACGTTTTAACTGGTTGATCGATAAAGTCACCTATATCGGCAAAATCTATCACATTGTCCGTCTTTTTATCCATCTCTTCCCTAGTATATCCCATCATTGTCCCATTTAGATATATGTTTTCTCGTCCTGTATATTCTGGGTTAAATCCTGCTCCTAGTTCTAATAATGCTGAGACTTTCCCCTTAACATTTACTATTCCGCTCGTGGGGTTTAATACCCCCGTTATTATTTTCAATAGGGTTGATTTCCCTGCCCCATTCGTTCCTATAATACCTATTGTCTCTCCCTTTTTCACTTCAAAATTAATATCTTTTAGGGCATAATGTTCCTTATGATATTTTTTTTTTGTTAGGCTAAGGGACTCCTTTAATCTATCTGTTGGATTATCATATAGTTTATATAATTTAGTTAAATCTTTTATCTTAATCATTGTTTCAGACATTATAATCTCTCTCCTATAACACATCTGCAAAATGCGGTTTTAATCTTTTAAATATAATTGCACCAAGTGCAGCTATTCCTATTGTTATGATCCAAAAATATATCGTTTGATTATATCTTTCCCAAAACCAAACATGATTAATAAATGTATCCCTATACCCTTCTACTATGTAGAACATGGGGTTGAGTTTAAAAATCCATTGGTATTTCACAGGTATCACATCATATTGCCATAGTATAGGCGTCATCCACATCCCTACTTGCAAAAAGATATTAATGATCTGAGATAAGTCTCTAAAAAATATTACTATTGCTGAAGTAGCATATGTTACGCCTAATACCAAGCAACATGTACATAACAAATAATATAGGGTTTGAATTGTATATATGTTAGGCGGATAGCCATATGCCCAAAATATTATATTTAAAATACCTATGAAAAATATATGGACATATAAAGCAGATATTATTTTCACTATCGGAAGTATGCTGACTTTAAACACAACCTTTTTTACAAGATAACTATATTCTAATAAACTATTAGTAGCATTTAAAATAGCATCATTAAAGAAGAACCATGGAATCATTCCTGATATCAACCACAGTATAAAAGGAAAGTCTTCCATTGGCGCCGACCTAAAGCCAACCTGGAATACAAACCAATATACTAGTATTGTGACAATCGGTTGTACGAAAGCCCATGTTATCCCTAAATATGAGCCAGCGTATTTGGTCTTAAAGTCATTTTTAGAAAGATCGAAAATAAGACTTCTATTTTGGTATAACTCTTTTATTAAATTCATTATTTCGCCTACTTATCTATACATTTCCTTATAATAATCCATATACGCCCCAGACACAATCTTCTCCATCCATTCTTCATTGGCCACGTACCACTCGATTGTCTCCTTAATACCTTGCTCAAATGTATAGCTTGGACTCCAACCGAGCTCTGTTGTAATCTTGTGATTATCAATGGCATATCTTCTATCATGCCCCGGTCTATCTTGTACATACTTAATCAGGTCTTCTGATTTATTTAAATTCTCAATAATAAGCTTCACAATCTCAATATTAGCTTTCTCGTTATTGCCACCTATGTTATAAACCTCCCCAACTTCTCCTTTATGAAGAACTGTATCTATTGCTGTGCAATGATCTATAACATGTAACCAGTCCCTAATTTGCATGCCATCTCCGTATACTGGAAGGTCTTTGTCATTTTGACAGTTATTAATGATTAGTGGAATAAGTTTTTCTGGGAATTGGTATGGCCCGTAGTTGTTTGAACATCTTGTAATATTAACCGGCATTCCGTATGTTTCGTGGTAGGCACGTACAAAAAGATCTGCACTTGTTTTAGATGATGAATAGGGACTGTTAGGTGCAAGAGGTGTTGTTTCTGTAAACAAACCTTCTTTCCCAAGAGTTCCGTATACTTCATCTGTGGATACTTGAAGGAATTTAACACCTTCTTTAAATTCTCTGCAATATTTATCCTCTGGATTTACTTTCCAGTGCTTTTTGGCTACATCTAGGAGAACTTGAGTCCCTAGAATATTTGTTTTTAAGAAGATTTGTGGATCTTCGATACTTCTATCAACGTGAGATTCTGCTGCAAAGTTAACCACTGCATCTATCTTGTGATCTGAAAATATTTTTTCGACTAAGTCTTCGTCTTGGATATCACCTTTTACAAAGGTATACTTTGGATGATCTTCAATTTCTTTTAGGTTCTCCAGGTTTCCTGCGTAGGTAAGGACATCTAGGTTAACAATATTATAATCATATGAACTTAGCATATGCTTTACAAATACGGATCCAATAAATCCTGCGCCACCTGTTATTAAAATGTTTTTCATTTTTATATCCCCTTTACTTGATTATATTTATATACTGTTCTAGTGCCTCTTCCCAATTTCTCATCTCATCTTCTCCCCTAAGGCGTAGCATCATATTATCTAATGCTGAGAAGGCTGGACGTTTTGCTGGGCGCACAAATTTATCTGATGTGGTTGGTTTTACCGTGCATGGTAGGCCTGCATATGCCACAATCTTAGTTGCAAAGTCATACCATGAGCACTCCCCAATGCCTGTGCAGTGGTATAGACCATATTCCTCTGTCAGTGCAATCTTTAAAATGTGATGGGCTACATCTTCTGCATTGGTTGGGTTGCCTCTTTGATCATCTACAACGTCTATTTCTTCTTTTTCCCTTGCGAGTTTTAGGATGATTTTAACAAAGTTATGGCCGTTATAGCCGTATAGCCAGGATGTTCTAAGAATAAAATACTTTTTACAAAATACTTTTACAAATTCTTCTCCTGCTAATTTTGTTTTGCCATAGACGGTTACAGGAGCTACCCTATCGTATTCTTTATAAGGGCTAGTTCCATTGCCTTCAAATACATAGTCTGTGGAGATATGCATCAGCTTAGCGCCTATCTCTTCCGCTGCTATGGCTATATTCCTAGCCCCTATTGCGTTGATTTTATAAGCTGTATCCTCTTCTGTTTCGCAGGCGTCTACATTGGTATAGGCTGCTGGATTAATAATGATATCAGGGCGCTCTAATGTCATAAACTTACGAACTTCATTTATATTGGTAATGTCTAGCTCATCAATATCAATGCCAATAACCTTTGCTTGTTCATAAGCTTTTGAAATTGTTCCAAGTTCACTTTTGCCTTGCTTGATGATTTGAATAAGTTGGCTACCGAGTTGGCCTTTGGATCCAGTAATGACTATTTTCATTTTATCCCTACCTAACTGCCTATATGTTGTTTTCTACTTCTATATAAGGATTTTCGCTATCTGGCCCTAGTAATCCCATTAGATATTGTCCGTAGTCTGTTTTAAGAAGTGGCTCTGCGAGCTTTGTGAGCTGGGATTTATCAATCCAGCCATTACGGTATGCGATTTCTTCGATACAGGATATATAGGTTCCCTGACGCTTTTGAACTGCCGCTACAAAGTTAGAGGCGTCTAGCATGGCATCATGAGCCCCTGTATCAAGCCACGCCATACCGCGTCCAAGCAGTGTTACCCTTAAGTTCTCTTCTTCCATGTAGATACGATTTAAATCTGTAATTTCTAGCTCCCCACGCTTTGATGGTGCTAAGTTTTTAGCTTTCTCAACCACTGTATTATCATAGAAATATAATCCTGGAATGGCGTAATTAGATTTTGGCTTAGCTGGTTTTTCTTCTAATGAAACTACATTCCCGTCTTTATCAAATTCAACGACGCCATATTCCTTGGCATCTTTTACGTAGTATCCAAAAATAACTGCCCCATTATCGAGTGCGCCAGCTTCTTGTAAGCAACCTGTAAATCCATGTCCCCAGAAGATATTATCTCCTAGAACCATGGCGACATGATCATCCCCTATAAACTCTTCACCTATAATGAATGCCTCTGCAAGGCCATTAGGTGCATGTTGTACTGCATATTCAAAGTGCATTCCTATCTCACTACCATCCCCTAAGAGTTCTTCAAATCCTGGCAAATCTCTTTCGGTTGAGATAATGAGAATTTCTTTTATCCCTGCCAACATGAGAGCTGATAATGGATAATAAATCATTGGTTTGTCGTAAATAGGTACCATTTGTTTTGATACTGCTTTCGTAACGGGATATAGTCTTGTCCCAGATCCCCCTGCTAATATTATTCCTTTCATCTGCTTTCTCCTTTTAGGTATTTATATTTTTAAATCATTTATTGCTGTATAAAATCATATCTGTCCTTGTTCATTATACGTGAAGTGCCCTTTTTATTCAATGTTTTCACTGTAAAACATGGATTATGTCACAAATTACCGTTACCTTTGCCTTTTTTGTATTCTAACTATTTATATCTCTGGGATGGCATATTTCTTAACTCTCTCTACTGCATCTAGCAATACTGGGCAAATTTCTAATACCTGCTGGAACATTCTTTCTAAATCTAATTGTGTATATTCGTGGGCAATATTATTGCGTAGTCTTCGTATATTTTTAAATTCCTCTGCTGAGGCGATAATCTCTCTTTTTTCGGCACGGTGTAGTCTATCTATTATGCTTCCAGTATTCTCAAGTTCAATGATATCAATCAGACGAAGGGTTTTTTGAATCAAAATATCACTTGTTCTCGCAAACCTAGACGTTAAGGCTTCAAATCTATCGTGCTCATCAAAGGTATAATCTTCTTTTATACCTATTTTTTCGCATATATCATATGATCTTTGAAGCACTTGGGCTGAATTGGTGAGCAACTCTAGTTCCTGCTTATATAGTAGCTTTTCATCGGTATAATCTCTCACAATAACACTCCTTCTCTTAGTGCAATACGAACAAATGGTTCCTCGGTATCTTTCGTAATGATAATATCTATTTTTTGCTGGCCAATTCGATCACAAATCTCATCCTTAATAGTCCACCCATCTATTTTATCCAATCCCTCCGAAATAATAAGAAGATCAATATCTCCGCCCTTTTTGGTATCATCAACTCGCGATCCAAATAAATATACTTTTGCCTTAGGATCCATATTATAAATAACATCTCTAATTGACTTTACTTCATAAGCTTCTAATCTCAATGAAATCCGTCCTTTCTATGGTACTATCCCCTTACCTAGTATTATACTTTATCCTCACTCCTTATTCAATACAGCTCGCACTGCCAGTTGCCGCATTAGGACAAAAAAAAGAAGTGACAACACCCCAGCGTTATCACATCCTTTAAATAATTAATATTATTGTATACGTCTTAAAATAATCTCTTCATGCTGACCGACTTCTTGTTCTATACGATCTAACTGTTGCTTATTTTGTATGTAACCATCAAATAAGGCTTCAAGCTTCTGTCCGTGCGTATGTTCAATGTTTGTAACTGTGTTCTCAACTCTATCTAATCTTGCATCTACCGCATCAAATCTTGCATCTACCGCATCAAATCTTGCATCTACTACCTCGAATCTTGCATCTACCTTACTAAATCCTTCACGCATTTCTTTCTTTGTTTCTTGCATTTCGCTATACATTTTTGTCATGAGTTCAAACATTTTTTCGTTTTCCATGGTTAGACTCTCCTTATTGGTTATTTTCTCTTTTAGTATAGTATATACATAATCAGACTTGCTATACATCTATTTATATTATAGGGGTCTCCCCACTCCTCTGTCAATTGATATCCACCGGATATCACAACTTGCACACCAGGTTAATTTGGTGGTTTTTACAGCAACAAGGGAAATTCAAAGTCACCCGAGCAGCTTTTGATGACGTAGGAAGTTATGCTGCGAGGGTGACTTTGAATTTCCCGCTGTTGCAGCATAAGCCACCCCCACTACCTTGCAAATGTATGGTATAATTAACCCATAATAAACCATAACAGGAGGGATGCTTATGACAGCTTCTGATGATGATTTTAAAGAACTTGATAAGATTTTACACACAGATGCTCCGGATGTTCAGTATATCTTTAATAAGCTTATTGACGCTCCTAATTACGAATGTATTCATCCTGTTAAGCAGCGGCAAGTCTACGCCCTTGCTCAGGCCCTATTAGCTGAGGATGAGGATGATTTAATTACTGATATTATTGTTTTTGGAAGCACGGTTACTTTGTTTTGTGATAGTTTTAGTGATATTGATATGGCTGTTCTTGGGAACTTTGACGTATTTTCTACTCGGATACCACTATATGAGTATGGTGAGGTAGATCTTTTTGGCTATAACAAGGAGGCATTTTTAAAAATTGCTGAGAGCAATCATTTTTATTCTGAAATTATCCATAAAGGAGTGAGGGTCTATGAGCAGTTATCTACACCTAGCAAAGGCTGATCTAAAGTATGCCCATTTTGGACTGACTCAGGGTAATGATGAAGTTGATATTAATTATGCGGCTTATCATGTCCACCAAGCTATTGAGAAGATTACTAAGGGCCTTTTGGAACTTCAAGGAGAGGATATGGCTAGGAGACGGTATAGAACCCACGATATTGGCTTTTTGCTTTCGTGTTTGCCTAGTGAGGTTTATATTCCTTCCATTATTTCTGAGCGTACTTTTGAGATTATAAGATGGGTCTCTGAGCCCCGGTATAATGTTAACTTTAGGTTGCCTAGGGGTGGGGTTTATGAGGTTTATGCCGAGACCCTTCATTGGCTGGAGACTATTATCCCGCCTGTTCAAGGAGAAGCCTTGCAAAAACCTTATTTAAAAAAGACTACCACTCAAAAAAACGATGAAGAAAAGCTTGCTAACACAGATTTATCTGATGAGGATTCTTTTGAGGAAAACACTTCTCATCAATATACACCTAAACAATATGCACCTAAGCATCCTTCTTCTAATAAACATTCTGCCGCCAACAACACGGTTGGTAAGCATTTTCCTAAGAAAAAAGATACTGGCAAGGGATCCTCTCCGCCAGGTGCTTATAAACGAAAGAAGAAGAAGAAAAAACCCAGGGCCTAGGCCTTGGGTTTTCATATGTTTTACGTGTTTTTATATGTTTCCATATATTTATTGGGTTAATTCTTTAAACAAGACACCCATTGCCATTGCCCCTGCATCTGGGTGATCTAGGCTACGTTCTCCTAAATAAGAAGCCCGTCCTTTTCTAGCTACAATGGTTTTTGTATGCTCTGCCCCGTCTTGGGCTGCTTTGGTTGCGTCTGCAAAAGCTGCCTTCATATCCTTGCCTTCTTCTTCTGCTTTTTTCAAGGCCTGAGCCGCTGGAATAAGGGCATCAAGTAGAGTTTTGTCTCCTAGCTGAGCCCCGCCTCTTTTTTGAATGCCAAGGGTTGCATCAACAAACATATCTGCAATATCATTAACTTCTAGAACATCTTTGCCTTTAATACTTCTAGCTGCTGCTATGAAAGCTGAGCCCCATATTGGGCCTGATGCCCCACCGCAGTGTTCCATAATGATCATTCCTGCTCCTCTAATAAAAGCTGAAGCACTACTATCATCTATTTCATCTATTTCTTTTAAAACGACTTTAAAGCCTTTTGCAATAGACATGCCAAAATCTCCATCTCCTGCTGCTGAGTCTAACTCACAAAAATATACTTCGTTAGCAATAATTGCTTTACTTAGTTTTTCAATGGTGCTTTTTACTTCTTGAACGCCTACACTCATAGTAAAGCTCCTTTCTATTGTTTTAATCCTGGTGTATTGACTGGTGCATCTAGGTAGAGTTTTAACTCATCATCTAATTCTAATACTGTAATAGATGCCCCTGCCATATCTAATGCTGTCATATAGTTGCCAACAAATGTCTTGTAAATAGTAATGCCTTTTTCCTTAAGTAGCTTAGCCACGCTGTTGTTGAGTAGGTATAGTTCCATTAAAGGCGTTGCGCCTAAACCATTTACAATAAGAGCGCAGTCTTTGCCTTCTGTTAGGGTTAACTCGCCTAATACTTTATCTAGCATTTGTTTTGCCATGTCATCTGCGTTGGTTATTTTTTGTCTTTCAATACCTGGTTCACCGTGTATGCCTACGCCAAACTCTATTTCGTCTTCCCCTAGAGAAAATGTAGGGGTCCCTTTGGCAGGTACGGTACAGGAGTTTAGGGCAAGTCCGATACTTCTCATATTCTTATTTGTTTTTTCCGCAAGACGTTTAACTTCTAGAAGGTCTTTACCAGCTTCTGCTGCCGCCCCTGCAATTTTGTGAACAAACATAGTACCAGCTACGCCTCTTCGGCCCACTGTGTAAAGACTATCTTCAACGGCTACGTCATCGTTGACATAAACACATTCAACATTTACATCGTCATCTTCTGCCATTTCTGCTGCTGCTTCAAAGTTCATGCAGTCGCCAGAGTAGTTTTTAATGATGAGCAAGATACCCTTATCTGTTTTAACATCTTCTAAGGCATTGTATACCTGAGTTGTAGATGGGGAGGCAAAAACATCTCCACATACAGCTGCTGTTAACATGCCTTTGCCAACAAATCCTGCGTGAGCTGGTTCGTGGCCACTTCCGCCCCCTGATACAAGGGACACTTTATTTGGGTCAATCTCTTTTCGCTTGATAATCTGATATCTTGGGATTAGTGAAAGCTCTGGGTGAGCACTTACAATCCCTTGACACATTTCAAGGACGATTGATTCAGTATTGTTAATAATCTTCTTCATTATAAAGCGCCTCCGATCTTATCTGCTGCACGAATAGCTGCACATAAATCTTCTGGTGTTACTGCAAATGGCATGTTCTTCATGTTATTATCTGGATCACAAGCTGCCATTGCTACTTGCATAAGTCTTTCATCACTTAAGTCTGTAACGCCTAAATCCTTTAAGCAAGTTGGTAAGTTTAACTTTTTACAGAATTCAATGACAGTTGTAAGTTCACTTTGTGGGACGTTTTCTAGGACTAATTGTACAATGGTACCAAAGGCTACTTTCTCACCATGGTAAACACTATGTGTTTCTTCGAGCACTGTTAGGCCATCATGAATAGAGTGAGCACCTGCTAATCCGCTACTTTCAAAGCCAAGGCCACTGAGTAAGATACAAGCTTCAATAATGTTTTCTAAACTCTTTGTTACAACTTTTGCTTCGCAAGCTGCTACTGCTTTGAATCCGTCTTCTAAAAGGGTATCGTAGCAAACCTTTGCAAGGGTAAGAGCTGCTTTGGTACTTTTACCACCGGACATATTGTTAGCATCTGATCTCTCACACGCTCTTGCCTCAAACCAAGTTGCTAAGGCGTCGCCCATTCCTGAGATTAAGAAGCGGACAGGTGCTTTAGCAATAACATCTGAATCTACTAAAACTAAGTCTGGATTATGTGTAAAGAACATGTATTCTTGAAATTCGCCTGATTCTGTGTAGATAACAGCTAGGGCACTGGTTGGTGCATCTGTAGATGCAATGGTTGGAACAACAATAACTGGTTTTTTTGTTTTAAAGGCCACTGCTTTTGCTGTATCTAGGGATTTACCGCCGCCAATTCCAACAACCACATCTGCTTTTGCATCTAGAACGACTTTCTCAAGTCTTGCGATTTCATTGCTTGAACATTCTCCGCCAAAGCCTGGATTGATAACTTCTATGGTATCAAATGCGCCTTCTAAAGCTTCTTTTTGTCTATTAAAATCATCTGGATGGGATACAATTACTGCTTTTTTACCAAAAGCTGCTATGTGCTTTCCTAGGTTCTTCATTTCTCCTCTACCTAAAATAAACTTTGATGGTGATATCATAATTCTTGCCATTGTATTACCTCCTATGGGTGCTTGTACTATATTTTCGTTTAAACAAGTGTACACTTTGTACTAAAGTTCTTATTATTAGCAACTTCCTTGTTTCTTATACACTTATTATACAACATACCCACATAATATTCACTAGATTAAGTAATACTATACTATAACTATATAGTTGTACTTTCTTGTCATTATGTGATAATCTTGTGCTTTTTAACGTTTTGGCTTGCCGATCTTCTAAAACTCGCTGGGGTGGTTCCTTCATTTATTTTAAACTGTTTTATAAAATAGGACTGATCGTTAAATCCTAAAGCTAATGCTATTTCCCGTACTAGCATGTCTGTTGTTTTTAACAAAATTTTAGCTTGATCCATTTTAAGATTGGCTACATAGGATGATAAGTTATCCCCAACTTCCTTATTAAAGAGCCTACTAAAATAACTAGGACTTACAAAACTTACTGCACCTACTATGTTTGGTAACAGGTTCCCCTTTCTCTTGTTAATATGATTTTAGTATACCACACGGAAAGGATCCTTTATATTAAAAAACAACCTCCAAAGGCTTTAGGCTTTGGAGGTTGTTTTTAGGCTTCTATTTTAGTCTTATTTCTTATATATTTTTAGCAATATCCGTTCTAAACTGCATGCCGTCAAATTTAATTTTTTCTAATTCCCTATAAAGCGAGGCTCTTGCTTTGTCCATCGTTTCGTCTACGGCAGTTAAGGCAAGTACCCGTCCCCCGTCTGTGGCTATATTCCCATCTAGGTTTTTGGTGCCACCATGGAATATGGTTACGTTTTTCGACACATGGTCAAGGCCTGTAATAATATCGCCTTTTGAGGATGTTTCTGGGTAACCTTTGCTTGCTAGTACAATGGTAGCGCTAGGGTTTTTGTCCCATTTAATGTCTAATTCTTCTAAGGTCCCATCTATACAGGCATTCATAATTTCTACGATGTCTGTGCGAAGTCTTGGGAGGACGCTTTGGGTTTCTGGGTCGCCAAATCTTACGTTAAACTCAAGTACTTTAGGAATATCATTTTCAATCATGAGGCCAATAAATAGGATGCCTTTAAAGTCTAGGCTTTCTGATTTAAAGCCGCTTATAATTGGATCTAGTACCTGGCTTTGAATGTTTTCTCTCACTTTTAGTGTAATGGCAGGGTTTGGTGAAAATCCGCCCATTCCTCCTGTGTTTAGGCCTTCGTCGTTATCTAGTGCTCTTTTATAGTCCCTTGCTGTTTCTAGGGGCACGATGGTCTTCCCGTCTACCCAGCAAAGTAATGAGGCTTCGGTTCCTGTTAGAAATTCCTCTAGGACAATTTCGTCTCCTGCTGAGCCAAATTTACCGGCAAATATTTCTTTGATTTCCTTTTTTGCATCTTCTCTTGATTCACAAATTAAAACGCCTTTACCCGCTGCTAGGCCATCTGCCTTAACAACGATTGGTAGATCAAATTCATCAACCGTATCAATGGCCGGTTCTGCTGTGATAAAGTGAGCATATTTAGCTGTTGGTATCTTGTATTTCACTAGGAATTCTTTGGTAAAGCGCTTACTACCTTCAAACTGGGCACATTCTTCGTTGGGTCCAAAAACCCTTAGTCCTTTTTTGTTAAAGGCATCTACGACACCTATAACAAGGGGCGCTTCTGGTCCTGGAATGGTTAAATCTATGTTGTTTTCACTCGCCCATGTGGCTAGTTCTTGAATATCCGTTACCTTGTAATCTATGTTTGTTGCGATTGTAGCTGTTCCGGCGTTACCGGGCGCTACAAATATGTTTGCATCTGGATGAAAGCGTAATATAGTCTGGGCAAGTGCGTGTTCACGCCCGCCGTTTCCGATTAGTAATATTTTCACTTCTTCACCTCGTGTTTTATTTTTTTCTAACATAGCAAGTGCTTCGACAAATATTTTGTGCTCCACTTCTTCTAACACCCGTGTTTGAAGTGTTTGGGGACTGTCCCCCTCCTGCACTGGGATACTTCTTTGGAGAATAATTTCTCCTGTATCGATCCCTTTATCCACAAAGTGGACAGTTGCGCCACTCTCTTTATCCCCAGCTTCCACAACGGCTTTGTGGACATGTAGACCGTAGTAGCCTTGTCCGCCGTATTTTGGCAGTAAAGAGGGGTGAATGTTAATAATTTTCCCTGGGTAGGCATCAATCATTTCAGGGGCTACTATTTTTAGGTAGCCTGCTAAAACAACTAAATCTACATTTTTTTCTTTGAGCACAGCCAGTAGCTTCTCATCATAGGTCATCCCGCTAGAAGCTTCTGGCGTCCCTGATTTAGGATTAATATAAATTGCCTCTATATTGTGTGCCCTTGCCCTTGCCAGGGCGTAGGCGTCAACTTTATTGGATATAACACAGGTAATCTGGCTCTTGAGTGTGCCATTTTCTATTGCATCTATAATTGATTGAAGGTTGCTACCACCGCCTGAAGCTAATACGGCAAGCCTTAGGGATTTCATATAATAAGGCCTCTGCTATCCTCTACAACATTTCCGATAATAGTCGCTTTTTCACCCATGGCTTGAAGGGTCTCAATAGCTTTGTCTGCTTCTTCTTTTTCCACAACGACAATCATACCCACGCCCATGTTAAAGGTGTTATAGAGTTCATCTTTATCAAGACCTGAAATTCTTTCAATCCATGTGTAGATAGGTGGTTTTACAATGCTTGTAATATCGATATTGGCAGCTAAGCCTTCTGGTAACATTCTTGGGATATTTTCAATAAATCCACCCCCTGTAATATGGGCAATTCCTTTAATGTTAACCGTCCCCTGAAGGGCTTTAATTGATTTTACATATAATTTTGTAGGTTTCATAAGAGCCTCACCGTATGTTTCCCCTAGAGTTTCGTCGTACTTGTTAAGGTCTAGGTTGTCTGCTTCTATGAGCTTACGAATAAGGGAGTAGCCGTTACTGTGAACACCTGTAGATGGAAGGCCTATAATCACGTTACCTGCTTCTATGTTGGTCCCAGTAATGACTTTATCTCTATCTACTACCCCTACCGCAAATCCTGCAAGGTCGTATTCTCCGTCTTGGTAGAAACCTGGCATTTCTGCTGTTTCTCCGCCAATTAAAGAGCATAGGGATTCTACGCATCCGTCTGCAATTCCTTTTACAATTTGCTCAATATGACTTGGCGCAATCTTCCCTGTTGCAACGTAATCTAAAAAGAATAGGGGTTTAGCCCCTTGGCAAATAATATCATTAACGCACATAGCAACGCAGTCGATTCCAATTGTATCGTGTTTATCCATCTCAAATGCAAGCTTAAGTTTGGTTCCTACCCCGTCTGTTCCTGATACTAATACTGGGTTTGCGATGCCGTCTAGGTCTAGAGAAAATAGCCCTGCAAATCCACCAATGTCTGTTAAAACATTTTTGCTTTGAGTTCTTTTGACATGACTTTTGATTTTTTCTACTGCTTGGTAGCCTCTATGAACGTCTACCCCTGCATCTTCATAAGTTATTTTACTCATAATTAATTTTCCTCCTATTAGTATCCTAATATCCCATATTAGGTTCTGCTTCTATTGGAACTTCCATTGGGTATTCCCCATCAAAACAGGCTTTACAAAATCCACCTGTTTGGCCTGTTGCTCTTTCCATTCCTTCGATTGGAAGGTATCTTAAAGAGTCAGCGCCTATGAGTTTACAAATTTCTTCGTTGCTTAAAGTGGCTCCGATCAGGTGCTTTCTATAAGGCGTATCGATTCCAAAATAACAAGGATGGGCAACGGGCGGGGATGCGATACAAACATGAACTTCAGTTCCCCCAACCCGGCGAATTTGCTCAATGATATGGGTCATTGTGGTTCCCCGAACAATAGAATCATCTACGATGACAACTCTTTTGCCTTCTATATTTTCACGTAGTACGTTAAGTTTAATTCTAACGGCACTTTCTCTCATATCTTGGGTAGGCTGTATAAAAGTACGGCCAATATAACGGTTTTTAACAAGGCCTTCTGCGTATGGAATCCCTGATTCTTCAGCAAATCCTACGGCACTTGGAATCCCCGAGTCTGGCACTGGTATAACAACGTCCGCTTCTATTTTACCCATTTTAGCCAGTTCTCTTCCGGCTTCTTTACGAAATTTATAAACCCCTACCTTATCAAGTTTACTATCTGGTCTTGCAAAGTAAACCAGTTCAAAAATACATAGGCTCTTTGGGCACCAGCTTGTAGATGGAATGCTTTTCAGGCCTTCTTGGTCAATAATAATAATTTCCCCTGGCTCAACATCTCTTAAATAATCTGCTCCTATGGTATCTAAGGCGCAGCTTTCTGATGCTAAGGCGTAGCCGTCTTTGGTTTTACCCAGACATAAAGGACGGAGTCCGTGTGGATCTCTTATACCAATGAGTTTATCTTCTGTTGTAAGAACGATAGCATAAGCACCTTTAATAAGGCTCATGGTATTTTTAATAGCTGCTTCAATCCCTCTTTTGTAGTTCCTTGCTAGTAAATTAAGGATTGATTCTGTATCGATGGTGGTTTGAAAAATAACCCCTGTATCTTCTAGCATTTCCTTAACACTTTCGCTATTTACAAGACTTCCGTTATGGGCTAGCGCCATATGGCCATGTTTAAACTTGGCAAATAATGGCTGAGCATTATAGGGTTTGTCTTCTCCTGTTTTTGCATAACGCACATGGCCTATAGCGATTTTACCATTGAGACGGTTAATGTGTTCTTCTGTAAAAACGTCTGATACAAGGCCTGTTCCTTTAATGCACTCTATCTTTCCGTCATTATTTGTTGCGATTCCTGCATTTTCTTGGCCTCTATGTTGCAAGGCGTATAGTCCGTAATAAACACTTCGCGTGGCATCTTTTTGGCTAATTACGCCTATAACACCGCACTCTTCATTTAGCTTGTTATCTTGTATTTGCAAAATTTTGCACCTCTTTACTGATATTTGGCTTGAACTAATGCGTCTTTTTCTATCACTGCTTGTGCCATACGGCTTCTATATTCAGTCATTGCTTTTTGTAGTTCTTCATATTTCACTGAAAGCATTTGAACCGCTAGTAGACCTGCGTTTTCTCCTGCGTTAATCCCTACTGTTGCAACTGGAATACCTGGTGGCATTTGAACAATTGAAAGGAGTGAGTCAAGGCCATCTAGGGTTGAAGATAAAATCGGAAGGCCTATAACTGGAATAGTTGTAAAGGCTGCTAATACCCCGCCAAGGTGAGCTGCCTTTCCGGCAGCTGCTATAATCACTTCGATTCCATTTTCTCTTGCTTCTTTGGCGAATTTCTCTGCAATATAGGGTGTTCTATGGGCTGAAATAACCCTAACTTCTGTATCTATTCCAAATTGCTTGACCATGTTAATTGCTTTTTCTACCACCGGAAGATCTGAATCACTTCCCATAACAAAGGCTACTTTCATGTTCACTACCTCCTATTGATAATAAGCGACTGCTGCTTTAAAGATACCATCTTCTTTTCTGCCAGGGATGTTTTTATGGATATTGTCCCCAACTCTTTCACTGTGTCCCATTTTACCTATAATACGGCCATCTTTAGAAATAATACCTTCAACTGATTCTGCTTTATTTGATGGTTTATTTGTGTACTGGCTAAAGATTTGACCATTCTCTACTAAAGTTTTAAACGTCTCATCACTTGTCACAAATTCTAGTTGGTGATTTGAAACAGCTACTTCTATTTCATTGCCTTTCCCTACATTTGCAAGCCATGGTGACGTTGTTGCTGTAATTTTTGTTGTAACGATATCTGAAACATATCTGCCAATGGCATTATTGGTAAAGGTTCCGTATGGTAAGATGCCTGATTTTACAAGGGCTTGGAATCCGCCAGCGATACCAATAATTAAGCCATCTTCTTCATTTGTATGTTTTTCAAGGGCTTTTTTAACATCTGGGTTTTGAAGAATAACTGACATTGCTTTATAGCTTCCACCTGAAAGTGCAACGATTTGGCTGCTTGCAATTTTCTCTATTAAAACCACGATAGATGCTTTAATCTGTTCTGCTGTTTGGTTGTGGAATAATACCTGCTCAACTTCTGCTCCGGCTTTTTCAAATGCTCTAGCCAAGTCATATTCTCCGTTAGTTCCTGAAAAGACTGGAAGAATAACTTTAGGTGTTTCCACTTTATTTTTAGCTCTAAATACATCTTTATTTTTTACTTCTTTACAACTTGCTTCACTTTCAGCGTCTTCTGCTAAGTTAAATACACCTGCAAGTGGTCTTTTGATTGATTCTATAATTTCTGAAATAAAGATGTTTTGATCGCCAAATGTAATAAAATTTTGGGCATTGGTTTCACCGATGTGAACAAAGCCTGCGTCCATAAATTCTTCAATATCTTCAAAGTCTATTTCTAATATCATATCCCCATAAGATGCTTCAAATGCATTTGGAAGTCCTAGTATTTCTGGATCAAACACTTCACATCCAATTGCGTTACCAATACTCATATTTGCAATTGCTGCTACTAAACCACCTTTCCCAATGGCTTGTGCTGCAAAGACTTTTCCTTTTTTAGCATTGTCTGTAACCACTTGGTACATGGCTTTTATCATTTCAAAATCTGGCATGTTATTTTCATCTTTTTCAATTGGTAAGTAGATGAGGCCATGGTTATCTGCTTTAAAGCTAGCGCTGACGCACTGAGCTGCAGATCCTACTAGGCATGTAAATGATACAAGTGTTGGGGGTACGGTGATATCCTTAAAGGTCCCGCTCATACTATCTTTACCACCAATTGCTGCAAGGCCTAGTTGTTGCTTTGCTGTTAAAGCCCCTAAAAGTGCTGCTGCTGGCTTGCCCCATTTTGTTTTATCTTCATCTAGTCTTTCAAAGTATTCTTGGAATGATAAATAGGATTCTTTGTAATCTGCTCCAAGTGCTACGAGTTTTGCAATACTTTCTACCACTGCATATAATGCGCCGTGGAATGGTGAGTCTGTTGATATTTCTGGATCATATCCGTGTGTCATATAAGTCGCTGAGTCTGTTTCACCTGTAACAAGTGGAATTTTAGCAACCATTCCTTGCTCTTTTGTAAGTTGCTTAGATCCGCCGTATGGCATAAGCACTGTCCCTGCTCCAATAGTGCTATCAAACTGACCTGCTAGTCCTTTTTGAAGGCCTCCGTCTAGGCTTGCCATTGCATGTAATATATTTGCTTTTGTAAGTTCTTTTTCAGTTTTTGTAAATTTAGGTGCTTCAATATAAACATCTCTTTTTGCTTCTACACCTGCACTATCTAAGAAACTTCTAGAAATATTAACAATTTCTTTGCCCCTCCAAGTCATAACTAAAGATGGCTCTTCTGTTACAGTTGCCACGACTTCAACAGGTACATTCTCAGTGTGACACAGCTGACGAACAAGTACCTCGTGTTTGGCTGCTACAACAATTGCCATACGCTCTTGAGACTCAGAAATAGCAATTTCTGTCCCATCAAGGCCTGGGTACTTAAGTGTTACTTTATCTAGGTTAATGTGAAGGCCATCTGCAAGCTCACCAATTGCAACACTCACACCACCAGCACCAAAGTCATTACATCTTTTAATCATTTTTGAGAACTCTGGGTTACGGTATAGGCGCATGAGTTTACGCTCTTCTTTTGGATTTCCTTTTTGAACTTCTGATCCGCACTCTTCAATAACATCTTCTGTTTGAACTTTAGATGAACCTGTTGCGCCGCCGCATCCGTCACGGCCTGTTGGGCCACCAATCATAACAACAATATCCCCTGGTAATGGTTCTTCTCTTATAACAGCGTCAGATTTAATGGCTCCTACAACTGCGCCAAGTTCCATTCTTTTTGCTTTGAATCCTGGGTGATAGTATTCTTTAATTTCTCCGGCTGCAATACCTATTTCGTTACCATATGCACTGTACCCATTAGCTGCTGTTTTTGTAATAACACGTTGTGGTAATTTACCTTCAAGTGTATCTGCAAACGCTTCTGTTGGGTCTGCACATCCTGTAATTCTCATAGCCTGGTAAACATAGGCACGGCCTGATAATGGGTCACGAATAGCGCCCCCAAGACATGTCCCCGCCCCGCCAAATGGTTCGATTTCTGTTGGGTGGTTATGGGTTTCATTTTTAAATAAAATGAGCCATTTTTCATCTTTACCATCTACTTGAATAGTTTCTTCTATTGTACAAGCATTAATTTCTGCTGAAAAAACAACTTTTGGAATCTTGTTTTGTTTTTTAAGATCTTTTGTTTGAATGACTGCCATATCCATAAGAGTTTCTGGTCTAGTTGTATCGCCGTATACTCTCTGCCTTGCTTCTCTATAGCTTTTAAGAGCTGCAACAACTGGTGCGCTATGGTCTCCTTCTTCTATTTCAATGTTAGATAACTCTGTCATAAAAGTCGCATGGCGGCAGTGATCTGACCAGTATGTGTCCACTACTTTAATTTCTGTATAAGATGGATCTCTGTTTTCTTTAATAAAATAGTTTTGGAAGTAGGCAAGGTCTCCCATATTCATTGCTAGGCCTTCGTCGTCGTGGAAAGCTTTCAATGCTTCTTGATCCATATTTATAAAACCAGTTAAAATAGCTACCTCTGCAGCTTCTGGAAAATGTACCTTTAATGTTTCTAGTTTTTCCATGGCTACTTCTTCAGCTTCCACTGGGTTAATGACATAATTTTTTATTTTCGCCATATCTTCTTGTGAAACATCCCCTTCAATAGCATAAATTCTGGCTACTTTAACAAGTGGCTTAGCTTCTGATCTTACATTTTCTTGGCTTTGAATAAGCCCAATATATTCAACAAATGAATGTGCTTGTTGGTCGTATTGTCCTGATAAGAAACTTTCTGCAAATGCTGGGCTTCCTTTTAGATCAACTTCTTCTTCATAGATATAATCGGTTGCTGGGTCTGCTAAAACTGTATTTAATGCTTTATCGTATGTTTCCTTTGTAATACCTTCAATATCGTATCTTTCTAAAAACCTAACATTCTTAACTGTCTTAACCCCTAAAAAATCTACAAATTCCTTTAATAAGCTTTCTGCTTTAACATTAAATTGATCTTTCTTTTCAACATAGATTCTAAAAATATTCATGTTTGCGCTCCTTTGGTTTTGTACGATTTTAAAACATATCCTAAGTTTACCATAAGGTTGTTTTAGGGTCAACATATTTTCCGAACATTTTATAGTTTTTTATATTCATTGTTCGATTGTCTATATTTTTTGTCATAAATATAATTTTTTTGTTCAAAAAAAAGGCTTAATAATGATATTAAGCCTTTCCTATAATTTTTTTCATGTTATTAAGAACTCTTTTTTCAATTCTAGATACTTGCACTTGTGATATACCCAGTAGCTCGCCTATTTCAGTTTGGGTCCTATCTTGAAAATATCTAAATACAATGATTTGCTTTTCTATAGGTTTTAGGTCATTAATCAGGTCTCCTAGCATAATTTTATCTACTATATTTTGTTGCTCTTTGGGTGACTGATCAACTTTATCACTAAGGGTAACAGGCCTTCCTTCTCCTTGGTGTATAATAGACTGGAGAGAATCAACTTCTACGTTAGCCTCCATGGCTAAGACAATCTCCTCAACTTCTAGATCAAGAGCTGCGGCAATTTCACAAATGGTCGGTTCCCGATCAAGTTCTTTAAGCAGCTCTTCTTTTTGAAGTTTTGCCTTATAAGCCACTTCTTTAAGGGATCTACTGACTTTGATCATGCCATCATCTCTTAAAAATCGTTTAATCTCCCCTAAAATCATGGGGACGGCATAGGTTGAGAACCTAACCCCAAAGCTAAAATCAAATTTATCTATACTTTTAATAAGGCCAATGCTTCCGACTTGAAATAAATCTTCTAGGTCGTAGCCCCTTCCTGTAAATCTTCTTACTAAACTCCATATGAGTCCTAAATTTTCTTCTACTAGCTGTTCTTTTGCTAGGTCATCTCCTTGTTGTGCCTTAGCAATGAGTTCTATTGTTCGGTCCATAGATATGCCTCACCGCCTTTCTTAGGGCTGTTTATTTATTTTTTTGCTCATGGTAATAGTTGTTCCCTTGCCTATTTCTGATTTTATCTCAACATGGTCCATAAAGGATTCCATGACTGTAAAACCCATACCAGAACGCTCCAGTTCAGGCTTTGATGTATATAGTGGCTCTCTTGCTTCTTCTATGTTTGCGATTCCTAATCCTTGGTCTTGAACAATAATCTGAACGTCTTGTTGATGATAGGAACAGGTCATTTTAACGGTTCCTTTTCTGTTTTCATACCCATGGATCATAGCGTTGGTTACGGCTTCTGATACAGCTGTTTTTATATCCGCTAGTTCCTCTACTGTAGGATCTAATTGAGAAACAAATGCGGCCACTGTAGCCCTTGCAAATGCTTGGTTACTTGATAAACTTAAAAATGATACTTCCATCATATTATTGTCTTGCATCTTTAGCACCCCCTACGCCAAATTTACGATTGCTTCATCTATGCTATCGTAATTTTTCATAATCTTGTAGATACCTGATATAGATAAGACCCTATCTACTTGGTCTCCTACACCATATAGCGCAACGCTTCCTCCTAAAATCATAACATTACGGTATCGTCCCATAAGCACACCTATACCCGAGCTGTCCATAAAGCGGATATTGGAAAAATCAAATATAATATTGCGGGTTCTTCTTCTTTGGTATTCTCTGTCTACTCTCTCTCTTATCTCTACGGATGTATGGTGATCTACTTCCCCCTCTATAGTTACAATCAAGTTGCGATCTTTTGTGGTGAAAAAAATCTGCATTAATAGTGCCCCCTTTTTATTTTTTACATAATATGGATTCTGTAGATTAATCATAGTCTCATTTACATTAAATGTCAATGATGAATAAAAAAACCAGTCTGTTAATCGAGACTGGTTTTTTTGTATTATTCTATTTTATACGGTTTAATTATCTAAGACGCTTTTTGGCACTTGCTGCGCCGTCAGTTCCTGGATAATTATCGATTGTAGATTGGTAATACTGTTTTGCTTGTTCCATATTTTCTTGTGCTTCGTAAGAACGCCCAAGAATATAAAGTATATTATCTGAAAACCTTTCTTCTTTGGCATAAATATAAGCTTTTTCTAAAATCTCAATAGCTTTAATATAATTTTTAGACCTATATTCTTGATTACCTTCGTTATAAAGTTGCTCTCCTGCTTTTGGATATACCTCTTTAAGGAGGGCATCATACTGAATTTTTCGTTCCTCACCTAAAGAATCTCTATTAATGTTAGTAAGCTTATTGGCAGCTTGTAACCACTCTTTTTCTTTTAATAAATTTTGGGACGCTTGAAGCCCTAGGATTTGCTCTTGAACAGCTTGCTCTTGTTTTAGGTTTTCATTAACTTTTTCAAGGCTTGCCTTTTCATCTTCTAAGGTTTTTATGGTTTCTTCCTGGCCTACCATTACGAGTTCTAGTTTTTCTTGAAGCTGATTTCCTTTTTCTTGAGCTGCTTTAATTTGCTGTTTAAGATCAGCTGTTTTTGATGGGGTAATTAAAATCATATACACCCCTAGCATACACACAGCACCTATAATAAAAGCAATAATATTGCCTATTAAAGGTTTTGGCTGAATCATAGTGCTAGCTCCCCCTTGAGCTGTTGCCTGAATCTTAGCTACTTTGGGAATGGTCGTTTTGCGTGGTTCATCTTGTTTCATTTTTAGTTCCGGGTTTAGATCATTCCAGTAGTGGTTTGCCATTGGATGATCTTTACTTGTTTGCAGAACTTCTCTTAATAATTCCACTGCTTTATCGTCTTCTTTTTTTGTTATGTAATAAAGGCTTAAAAGTACTTTTGCTGCTACATAATTGGGATTTTGAGAGAGTGCTTTTCTAAGGCTGATTATGGCTATATCGCCACTGCCTTGGGCTATATACTGGAGTGATTTGTTAAATAAGATCATGGTGTCACCACATCTTGCTAATTGACTCGGTTGACCTTGAACCGTTTCTAAATAGTCATTGGCTAGATTGTTTTTCTCTTGGTATGACAAGCTCGTAACCCAGTATTTAATTGCCTGACCGACTTCCCCTATTTCCCAGTAAATGAGTCCTAATAAATTCCTTGCATCTATATGATTTTTTTGGAGCCGAATACACATAGTAAGGCTTTCTATAGCGCCTGAGAGGCATCTCCCTTGTGCTTGAGCTAAACCTTTATTGTATAGACGAACTGCCATCATATGTACTTTATCATATAACAATAAATCCACACCACAATTACTGCAGTATGCTGTATCTTTCGTAATCATTTCACATGATGGGCATTTCATATTTTTTACTCCTTATCCTTATTTTTCTCTTGAGTTTCTGTCTTCTCAGTCATTTTTTTAGCTCGTGTATTTTCTACGCTAGCCATTTGTTTTATCACATCTAATAAATCTCCCATAGTATCATTTTTAATATTTTTTTGTATGTTTTCAACTTCTAAGCTAGGCTTGAATTTTTTTACTTCTTCATCAAAGTTCAACATTTATTTCCTCCTAGTTTTTTAAAAACTGCTTGAGTTCTCCCACTAAATATAAGGAGCCTAGGCAGCATAAAATAGTTTCTTGTGGTTCTTCTGTCAGTAATTTTCGTCCTACCTCGTAGGCAGTTATAAGATCTTGCTCCAGGATTAAGTTTGGCCGTTTTTCCATTTTACTTATTTCATCGTACAGCTTCTCGGCCGGTAAAGCCCTACCATGTGAGCTTTGGGTTACAATAACGGTGTGGGCAAACGGGACTAATAGGTTTAGGATTGTTTTATAGTCTTTCCCTTTTAGTACACCTATTAACATGTATACTTTACTAGCCTTTGTTATGCTTTGTAATGATGCTATAAAGGCTCTAGCGCTTTCTTCATTATGAGCACCATCTATCACAATGGTCGGCTCTTTTTGTATCATTTCCATTCTTCCTGCCCAACTCGCATTTTTAAGTCCTTTATAAATAATATCCCGCGGTATATTATAGGCCGATTGATTAAGACTCTCTATTGCCATTAAAGTTGTTAATGCATTTGACACTTGGTATTTCCCTAAAAGTTGTAAAAATATGTCCTTATATGTAAAATATTTATTTCTTACACTAAAAGTTGTACCTTCCATAGTATAGGTTTCTTTTAGTATCAAGGAATTTTTACATGAAAGTAATAGACTATTTTGTTTTTCACAAATGTCTATAATCATATTATACACTGATTTATCTGAATCATACAACACTGTAGGACAACTTTCTTTTATAATGCCCCCTTTTTCGTAGGAAATCGACTCTATTGTATGGCCTAGGAAATCCATATGATCTTTTCCAATAGAAGTGATAATAGATAACAGGGGTTTTTTGATAATATTAGTGGCATCATATCTTCCACCAATACCTGTTTCTAAAACGACTATATCTACCTTTTGGTTATTAAAATGTAAAAATGCCATGGCTGTTATAACTTCAAAAAACCTTGGCACTTCTTCGTTGTCTTTTGCTATTTCTTCACATGCTTTTTGTACCTTAGACGCAATATTTTCAAAATCACTATCTTTTATAGGCACACGATTTATTTGTATTCTTTCGTTATAGGCTATTAAATGGGGTGATGTAAATAAACCTACTTTATAACCTGCTTCCATCAATATGGATGTTAGCATAGCACACACTGACCCTTTTCCATTAGTGCCTGCCACATGTATTATATTTAGCTTATCTTGGGGATTCCCAAGTCTTTTCATTAGATTTTGTATTCTACCTAGGCCTAGTGTTTTAGCAGGTGTTTGCATTTCTTCTAAAAACCGAATAACTTGTTGGTTCATTGGTCTATTGCTCCTTATGTTAATATTCCTTTACCCTAGATTACACTCTTTGGATTGTTTCGTAAAGAGGTAAATACTTGATATCGTAGTCCATAAGTGATATCATTTTATATAATTAGTTAAGCTTGTCATATGTAAAGGGTGTGCTTATGAAAAAGAATTTATCGCTAGAAACATGTAGTAGTACTATTATACACCATGATGTCATTACGAAGGTTTTAGATAATATGCTAGATGATACGATTATAGAGGATTTGGCAGCATTTTTTAAACTTTTTGGACATCCTACCCGTGTTAGGATCCTTCAGGCCCTTCTTATTTCTGAAATGTGTGTCTGTGATATTTCTTATACATTAGAAATGTCTCAATCTGCGGTTTCTCATCAGCTTAGAATGCTTAAAGATGCTAATCTTGTAAAATCTAGAAAGTCGGGAAAGTCTGTTTATTATTCTCTTTCTGATGGCCATATTTCCAGGATTATGAATGAAGGATTGACCCATGTACAAGAATAAAATAAGGGTGCCAATTGGCACCCTTATTTTTTATTTACTCAAACTAGTAATTCGCTCTTCCACTTGCGTGAGCATGGTTTGATATCTTTCACGTTTTGCTTTTTCCTCTTCTATAACTTCAGCTGGGGCCTTGGATACAAAACCTTGGTTTGAAAGTTTTTTATCGATCCGGGTTACTTCCCCAATAAGTTTTTTACGCTCGCCATTTAGACGCTCAATTTCTTTATTAATATCTAGAAGCTCTGCTAGGGGAATATAAATATTTGCCCCTGGTATAACTGTTGATACAGCATCATCTGCAACATTATTTTTAGTCTCTTGTATAATAACTTCTGTAGCACCTGCTAAAGTTGCAAAAAATACAGTTCCTCTTTTAAAGATATCTCTAATGGTAGCATCTTCTGAAACCACAAATACTTGGGCTTTTTTAGAAGGTGGCACATTCATTTCTGCTCTTATATTTCTAATATTTCTAACGGCATGTTTCATCATTTCGATTTCTTTTTCTTCTGTTTCAAAGTTTCGATCTTCTGTGTACACTGGCCAGTTAGATGTCATGATTGTTTCTTCCGTATCTTGAAGACTCATAAATATTTCTTCTGTAATAAAAGGAATATATGGGTGCAGTAGCTTGAGGGTATCGATCATAACGGTTCTGAGGGTCCAAAGGGCAGCTGCTCTTGTTGGGTCCTCTTGGTTATATAATCTTGGTTTTACCATTTCAATGTACCAGTCACAAAATTCTTCCCATGCAAAATCATGGAGTTTTTGAACAGCTATTCCTAGCTCATATTTATCCATGTTATGAGATACGTCTTTGGCTAGGGTATTAAACTTGGAAATAATCCACCGGTCAGCCCCTGTTAACTCATCTGGTGAGACCGTAAGATTTAAATCTTCATTTTCGTAGTTCATTAGGATAAAACGAGCCGCGTTCCATATCTTGTTACCAAAGTTCCTATTAACTTCTACTCGCTCACGGTAAAATCTCATATCGTTACCTGGCGCGTTACCTGTTACAAGGGTAAGACGTAGAGCATCTGCTCCGTACTGGCTAATGAGTTCTAGTGGATCTATTCCATTACCTAGAGACTTACTCATTTTACGGCCTTGGTCATCTCTAACCAGTCCGTGAATCAGAACGTCTTTAAATGGGATCTCTCCCATTTGCTCAATACCTGAGAAAACCATTCTAACTACCCAGAAGAATATGATATCATATCCTGTTACAAGCACACTTGTTGGGTAAAACTGATTGAGTTCTGGTGTCTTCTCTGGCCACCCTAAGGTTGAAAACGGCCAAAGGGCAGAGCTAAACCATGTATCTAGTGAGTCTTCGTCTTGAACAAACGATTCACTGCCACACTTGGTGCATTTGTCTGGTTTTTCTCTAGAAATGACAATTTCAGCGCATGATTGGCAGTAGTAGGCTGGAATTCGGTGTCCCCACCAAAGTTGTCTTGAAATACACCAATCTCTAATATTGTCTAGCCAATTAAGGTATGTTTTACCAAATCTTTCGGGTACAAAGTTTAAGTCTCCCTTATGCAAAGCTTCAATGGCCGGCTTTGCAAGCTCTTCCATTTTTACAAACCACTGGGCTTTAATCATTGGCTCAATAGTTGTATTACATCTATCATGAGTCCCTACGTTGTGGGTATGTTTTTCTATTTTAACTAAAAGATCTTGTGCTTCTAAATCTTTTATAATCTCACGTCTTGCATCATATCTATCTAAGTTTGCGTATTTCCCCGCAAGATCATTCATGGTTCCTCTATCATCAATAACGCTAATTTGCTCCAGGTTGTGCCTTCTACCCACTTCAAAGTCGTTAGGATCATGGGCAGGTGTTATTTTTACAACGCCTGTTCCAAATTCTTTTTCTACGTAGTGGTCTGCAATAATTGGAATTTCCTTATTAACAAGTGGTAGCATAACCATTTTACCAACTAAATGGGCGTATCTCTCATCACTAGGGTGCACGGCTACTGCTGTATCACCTAGCATTGTTTCGGGTCTTGTTGTTGCAATTTGTATATATTCATCTGTGCCTACTACTGGGTAGCGAATATGCCATAGGCTTCCTTCTTGCTCTTCGTGCTCTACTTCTGCCTCGGATATTGTCGTTTCGCATACTGGGCACCAGTTTATTATTCTTGAACCACGGTAAATATATCCTTTTTCGTGTAGTTTAATAAACACTTCTTGTACGGCTTCAGAAAGTCCATCGTCCATTGTAAAGCGTTCTCTTTCCCAGTCGCAAGATGTGCCAAGTTTTTTGAGCTGATCTGTAATAATTCCGCCGTATTCTTCTTTCCATTTCCATGCATGTTTTAAAAAGTCTTCTCTTGTAAGATCTTCTTTTTTGATGCCTTCTTTTGCAAGTTTTTCTACTATTTTTACTTCTGTTGCAATACTTGCATGATCTGTTCCTGGCACCCATAGGGTATTAAAGCCTTGCATTCTTTTATAGCGAATTAAAATATCTTGAAGGGTACTATCTAAAGCATGTCCCATATGAAGTTGACCTGTAATATTTGGGGGTGGCATTACAATTGTAAAGGGCTCTTTATCTGTTTCTACTTCTGCATGAAAATACCCATTGTCCATCCATTTCTTGTATAAACGATCTTCTGCTTGAGAGGGATCGTATATTTTTTCTAAATTTTTCATATTTTACCTCCGTTTAAGTTCACATAACCTTCCATTAACTTTTCTACCATTGGTCCTAGTTCTGGTTTTGTTTCTGTTATCACAAATGCTTCTTTACATAGTTCTTCTTCGTAAGCGTTGAGTGCTTTTATTTGTTTTTGTGTGTTTTCATATTCTAAGTTTATGTTTTTCATAAGGACAGAAATATTTTGAACTTCGACCCACTCATCAATATTATCAAAAGTATCTCTTTCTATACCTTTTTCATATAAAATATCAAAAACCTTATTTTCAATTTCAACTAGTTGGTTGTTCATGTTATTATAGTAAACTTCATTGTTTTTGTTTTTGAGGTACCGATTATATTGCCCTTGGAGTTGGTCTGCACCGGTAATGGCTAGCTTTTGATACTGGTAGTTGAGATAATTTGTGTGATGATAATATCTAATTTTTGTCTGATTCAGTAGTCTACTGGCTTTTTGCTGCAGAATTTCATTGCGGTCTAGTTCGTATTCGATGTGTCTTTTTGTAATAAATATTCCAAAACCAAAAAGCAAAGTCATAATACCTATAATACTTGTGGGTATAAACGTGCTTTCTCTGAGTGTTTGCACCATAGCTAACAGTATAATACTGACAAGTCCTAGTATGATCATAAGGGTAATGGCAATTATTTTCAAGGCTCTATGGCCTGTTATCAGTGTTTCCCTATAATCGTATAGATCATCTCTTTCTTCTTCTAGGTAAAGGATATCACTCTGACTATATCGTTGGTCATTTTCTGTTTGCCTTATTTCTTTGATTAAGTCTGGGATTTCCTTTTCCCGGGCCTGGATGACTCTAAGAGAGGGGTTATTTTGTATCAGTCGGCCCTCTAGGAGCTTTCTTTGTTCAATCACATTTTTATATTGATCTAGAAACCCTGCAACTTTCCCATGATCTTCAACTGTTAGGGATTCATATTTTTCTAAATCCTCTTTACGTTGTTTCATACCCGTAACATATCTTTCGAGTCTTTTTCGCTTGGTTTTAATATCTTTTAGTTCATTAAATATTTCATCTATGCGGTGTTCTTCATCTGTTTCTGCTATAGACGATCTCTTTATCATCTTTTTATTAAATATGGAAAAAAGTTTTCGAAGTTTCATCTTGCTCACCCTCTCCTAAAAATCTATGTAAAAAGGTGCCTGACACATCCTTTCCAGGACACACAACTCTGGTTGCAAAAGTCCCAGAAAGGATGTGTCAGACACGGTACCACCTCAGTAAGGAAAGTAGAACTTTCCTATCATATAAAAAAAGGCCATCCTTGGAGGATAGCCTTTGTCCTAATTAAATAGGTCTTTGAATGCATCTCCTAATGCGTCTCCAATTGTTCCTAATCCCTCGTCCTCGGAGCCTGCATATTGTTTTACTAATTCAGCATCAAATTCGTTTTGAACTTCTTTAATACTAAGTGAAATCTTCTTTGACTTTGTATCAATGTCCATGATTTTAACTCTTACTGCTTGTCGCTCTTCTAGTACTTCTGATGGTTTACCGATTCTATTTTCGCTAATTTGTGATATATGCACAAGTCCTTCTACAGAATCTGCAATTCTTACAAATGCGCCAAAATCAACAAGTCTTGTAATAACACCATCTACGATTGAGCCTTTCTTAAGCGCTTCTGCATTGACAGTCCATGGGTCTAATGTCATATCTTTAAATCCAAGGCCTACTTTGCCAGCAGCTTTATCAATTTTTATAACGGTTACTTCAATTTCTTGTCCTTCTTTGATCACTTCTGAAGGATGTTGAATCCTTGTCCATGAAAGGTCGCTATTGTGTAGTAATCCTTGTACATCACCGATATCAACAAATGCGCCAAATGGCATTAATTTAATAACAGTACCTGTTTTTACATCGCCTATTTTAAGGTTTTCAATAACAGATTGTCTAGCAGCATCGCTTTCTTCTTTTGCAAGTCTTCTTGAAGATAATACTAATTTGTTTTTTGATTGGTCAAATTCAATGATTTCTGCACGAATTTTTTTACCAACAAATGTTGAAATATCTTCTACGTATCTGTCTGATAGTTGTGATGCTGGAATAAATGCTCTGATTCCGTTATGATCTGCAACTACGCCACCTTTTACAGCTTCTGAAACAGTTACTTCAATAACTTTACCATCTTTGTGGTCTTGTTCAATATCATCCCATGCTACAAGTCCGTCCGCACGTTTTTTAGATAATAGGACATTACCTTCGCCGTCGTCTAGTTTTAAAACTTCAACGTTAATAACATCTTCTGGTGATACGATGTCTGCTGGTGCCACATCTTTTTTGTTTGTAAGTTCGTTTAGTAGGATAATGCCATCTGCGTGGTATCCTATGTTTACGATTACGCTGTCTGTATCTACTGAAACTACTTTACCTTCTAATATATCTCCAGTATTAATACGTACCATGCTTTTGTCAATCTCTTTCATAGCATCTTCCATTGTTGCATCTTCTATTATTGCATTATCCGTTGCTGCAGTCTCAACAATCTCTTCTGCAGTTACATTTTTCTCTTCCATATAAGTGCCTCCTCGTCATATGTTCTACATCCATTATGATACACTAAATTTCGGTAATTGTCATGTTAAAATTTATAGATAGTCTATTTCTACATATTTACCGATATCCTCTAAGCATTTTTTGATTTCTTTCATAGCTTTTATTTTTAAGTTAAACGTCCCTGGGAAGTCGGGATTTTGGTGTGCTGGATTAATAGCCTTGCCCACCCATAGATGAATATGTGTACTTTCGTCTATTAATATTCTAGCCATACTTGATGCCCCATCTAGACCTTTTATCGGGGGCGGAATCATCCCTTGTTTTTTTTGCTCATGGTAATCAGATAATAAGTCTTTTACTTTATTGAGTGTCAGCAGGCCTTCTGTCACTAACTCTATTCCTTCCATGCGCCCCATGGGTGGTACTTCCGGTGTGTAATGAACCAAGTCGATTTCAATTGGGGTGTTAAATGCATCCGCCACAAGGTTTGCTGTTGTACCCCCGCATAAAATCACTTTTCCTTGAGCAGCTTTTATTTTTTGAAATAAAATCTTATCATTTTCTTTATCTTTTGGTGGTCCTGTAAAAAGATCTATATATTGATTAGCCCTTATTTTGATGGTTATGACCGTTGTGTCATCTCCCGGAGCATTGGCGTACAAATTTTCACACACACTCATTAAATTAGTGGCTATTTTTTCTGCGCTCGTTTCTAGTTTTACAAGTTCTGATAAATAATCATTGACGTGCTCCCATTGCCATCCTAGGTTTAGTTTTTCACCTATACCAGCATGTATAACGCCATCACTTACGATGGTTAATACATCATTTTCAAGCATCTGAAAGTGGCTCTCGTAGATTAATTTATTATTGACCTCTTTTTCTACCTTTTTAATAGGATAGGTTTCCCCGTTTCTATAAAAAAATACAGATGGGTTATCATATTCCACCATATATACATTCCCATTTTTTTCCACCTTTATAATTGTAAATGTGGAGTATGCTAATTTTCGCACACTACATTCCGGGAGGGTATTGGTTATGGTATCAATTGTTTCTTCAATGCTGGCGCCTTGTTTAAGCATTGTAATGGCAATTTTAGAGGTCAATGTGGCTAATATATTGGCTTTAACGCCACTGCCCAGTCCATCTGCTAATACGGTTATGGTCCCGTCTTGGGTCTTTATGTGTTCAACGTTGTCCCCACATAATTCTTCCCCATATTTATTGACGCTGTAGTTTGCAACATCGATAAAATATTGCATTATATATCCCCTTCTTCTTCTAGCACTTGTTTAAGTTTTGTAAATGCTACTTTAGTCTCTCCCGTTGTTTCACCTAACAAGCTAGCAATTTCTTGTACGGTGCGCATCTGTTTGTTAATAATTTCTTGTGTTACAGCTACCATATCTTGTTTGAGCTGCGTGAATTTCTCTTTTCGTCTTTCTTCTTCTGTAATGCCTACAAAAATAATAAGCAGAGCATTTCGCTTTTCTAGGTAAATAATGTTTCTATAGGCAATATAATCGTATTTTTCATATGAAACTTTTTCTTTAAAACGACTTTGTTTATTTTCCATAGCCTCTTTAAAGTCACTATCATCCATTACTACACCTAGCTGTTTTCCTGCTAATGCATCGCTTTTAAAACCGAATACCTCTTGGGCTGCTGGGTTGACTTCTTCAATACTAAGTTGGGAGTCTACTACAATAATGGCATTGGGAGAGTGGGAAAATATCTTATTACTCATACGTTCCGCTTTGTTTCTCATATGTGGCAAGCACATCTCTACTTCTGACATGCTTTGGTGCACGGCAACAGCTTTATTCCTACATGTATTGTAGCCACAGGCACTGCAATTAAGCTCGTCTGCTGGAACATATTTGCCCATCTTTTCTAGTATTTGTATCATTTCTTTGTCTGTGGGTAGGTTTTCATTAAACTGTTTGTTTTTAAATTCTCTTCTCATGTCAATCTTTGGGTATAGTGTTTCTGTTTCATTTGGGGTATTGTTGTTTTGGTTGTTGTTTTTTGTATTGGTAGGATTAATGTTTTTTACGTATCTTTGTAGTGCTTGTAATCTTAAGTAAGGATTACCTGAGTGCCCTATACCCCCTGGTCCCCCAAGGCAACTTTCATTGCAGGCGCTTAGTTCCACGCATACATTGTGAAGGGTGCCATTTTTCATTTCTTCCAATATCGTTTTACAATTTTGTACGGTGTGAACCCTTATGATATCTATTTTTTTATCATCCAGAACGGTTCTGATGCCGTTTATAATCCCCCCTACAAGAGGGTATCTATTACCCCGTAGAGTTCCACATTGATCAGGCTGAGTTTCGTCTAAAACTGAAAGATTTACGTTTTCTTCTCCAAACCACTGATTGAGCTCATCGAATGTCAGAACTGCATCGATTACGCCTATATTTCCTTTTGCTACGCTTTCGCAGCTTTTTGAAAAGCAAGGTCCTATAAATACAACATATGCTTCTGGATCCTGGGCTTTGATTAGTTTTCCGTGGGCAATCATAGGGGAGACTACCGGTAGTATATTAGGGATTAATTCTGGATAATAACGCTCAATCATCATCATGATAGATGGGCAGCAACTGGTAATTAATTCTCTGTCTTCTCGCTCTTGAATAAGCCTCTCGTATTCTCTAGAGACCATTTCTGCCCCAATGGATGTTTCTTGGACACTACTAAAGCCTAACTGTTTTAAACCCGTAATCATTTTTTCACTTTCATCAAAAAATCCTCTATAAGCCGGGGCTAGTGTAGCTATTACCTGGTGACCTACCTTAATTTTTTCTTTCACTTCATCCACATGGGATAAGATATTCCTGGCGTTTTGTGGGCATACAACCAGACATTGCCCACAGGCAATGCAACGATCTCCTACAATCTGAGCCTGATCGTCTTTCACCTCAATAGCCTTTACAACACAGGTACGTATGCACTTATAACAATTTTTACAATTGGCACTTGAAAAATTCATGATTTGCATTATAACACCTTCTTCTTAATATGTACGTTAAAGAACTCAACAACCCCCTCTGGGGCTACAGCAAAAAACTCATTTTCATCGATTTGTACTGCAACTGCTTCTGTACAATGTCCAAGGCAAAATGAAGCTTTTAACTCCACCTTATCCGTTAACCTATGCTCATTAATAAGATTTTCTAAACTTTTAATAATCATATGGGATCCTTTAACATAACATGCGCTTCCTACACAGACCTTTACGACCATGTGGCACCTCCTTCTTCCGGGGACGGTTAACAACCTTCCTTTTTTTGGTGTAATATAGTTGTTAACCGTCCCCTCCTTTTTCCCAGTAAAAAACAGTATTAGGGTAACTCTTAATACTGTTTATGTTGTATATATTTATATTATAACTTTGTGTTTTGCTCTATTGTCGTATTGGCGATATTAGAGGCATGGTCTGAAATTCTTTCTAGGTTACTAATAAGGTCTAGGAATGTTATTCCCGCCATAGATGTACAGCGTTCTTCTGTTAGACGTTTAATATGCCTGTTACGTAATGCTTTTTCCATTTCATTTACTTTTTGCTCTGCTTCAAGTACTTGCCTAGCCAGGTTCACATCATTTTTTGCACATGTTTCAAGTGCAAGTCTAAAACTTCGTGATGTTGCTGCTACTATTTCTTCTATCTCACCTTTTGCTACTTCTGAAAATATTAAGTCATCTCTTATTGCAATTTCACCTAACTCTGCAATGTTTTCAGCATGATCCCCAACGCGTTCCACATCACTAACCGAGTGAAATAGACCTGTTACAATCATATGCTCATATTCTGAAAGAGGCGTATTTGTGATCTTTACCATATAGTCATTAATGCCATGTTGTAGTGCATTAATTATTTTTTCTCTTTTAAATACATCTAAAACCTTTTCTTCGTCTTTTTCTAATAGACCTTCTACTGCCAATTTTACATTAAGGGCACTCATTTCACCCATTCTAACGACTTCTTTAACTACGTTTTGTATTGCAAATGAAGGTGTTTCTAAAATACGATTATCTAGATGGATAAATTCTCCTTTTGATTCTTTATCTTCTCCACCAACAATTTTTTCAGCTAAAAACACAATTTTATCAGCAAATGGAAATAGTGACAATGTGTTTAGTATATTAAATACTGTATGTACTATACTAATTTCTGTCATCGTAATAAATGTTTTGCCTACAGTTGTATTGATTCCTTGGAAATAAATTACAGCTATAATTGAAAAAACTATTGATCCTATAATATTAAATAATAAGTGAACTACTGCTGCACGTTTTCCGTTTTTAGATGCCCCTATAGCAGATAGTATGGCAGTTATACATGTTCCTATATTTTGCCCCATAATAATATAAACTGCTGCACTCCACGGAACTAGTGAAGCTGCCGCTAATGTCTGTAGTATACCTACTGAAGCAGAACTACTTTGTATGATTGCTGTTACAGCTGCTCCTGCTAAAACTCCTAATATAGGGTTACTACCTATTTTAATAAACGCATTTTTAAATTGAGGCAATGTACCTAAAGGATGAACGGCCTGTCCCATAAGATCTAATCCTAAAAACAATACACCAAATCCAAATAGAATTCCACCTATTTGGTGAACCTTATCTTTAGATGAGAAAAACAACATGACAACACCTATTATAATAGTAATTGGTGCTATTGTAGATGGCTTTAAAAATGTTGCCCATTCTCCAAGTGATACAATCCAAGCCGTTACGGTTGTCCCTATATTGGCTCCCATAATAACGCCAACTGCCTGAGAAAGAGACATGAGCCCTGCGTTTACAAACCCAACTACCATAACAGTGGCAGCAGAACTACTTTGCATGATTCCCGCTATACCTAATCCTACCAAAACACCTAAAAAACGATTATTGGTAAGGACTTCTAATAATTTTTTCAGCTTATTTCCTGCTGCTTTTTGCAAGCCTTCACCCATAATATTCATACCATATAAAAATAATCCTAGACCACCAATAAAACTTAAGCCCATTTGCATATAGTTTATATCCACCACAAATTTCCTCCTCTGTCAATTTCAGCCATATTAAGTCCATGATAAATCATTCCATGATTATTCTATCATATTTAGATTTTATAAATCAAGCCCGTATTTCAAAAAGGACGAAACAGCGAAGGAACGAGGGGACGAAAACGAGGGTAAGAACGAGGGGACGGTTAACATTATTAATACAAATAATAATGTTAACCGTCCCCTCGTTCTTTTACCTCGTTCTTTTATTTCCACTAAAATAAACCCTAAGTGTTAATTTAAACTTAGAGCATGCGTATTGTTGCAGACAAGTATTTTTCTATTTATATTTTAAATCTCTAACTAAATATATGAGCCTAGGTCTAGTATTTTATGCTATCAAACACTCTTCCAGTAATCTTTTATCTTTTAGTATAAACTCCAATCCCATAAGTGATAGTTTTGATACCCTAGATTGAGTTATATTACCTATTATTTCACATATTTCTCTTTGTTTAATATTACAAAAACAACTCATTAAAAAACAATTTAAAGCTCTTAATTTGGTATAAGATTTATCATATCTAATGTGTATTCCCAAGGGATCCTGATTCAGGTATTTAGCCACATAAGCTATAATCTTCTCAGGCTCTGTATCCTTTAAAAGGATACATCTCTCGCTCCGATAATCAGTCTTAGGATTCACAAATTCAAAATCATGCTCGAATTCTTCAGATTCACTCATTCCAACAAGCTCAAGATACTTTGTTTTATTTTCTCCTTGACTAAAATGTAGCAATTCTTTCAAAAATTTGGTGTTAAGTATCCCATAAGTATTCGTATCGTCGAAGTATTCTTTCAAACTCGAAAAAGGGTATGCCACTACATTATCCCGGTATCCATGAATATCTTTGGGGTTATTGTGAATGTATCCCGTTAGCGTAACAAAGTATTTTTCAGTATCAATTGGTTTGCTGTTAAATCTATCCCTAAAAACAGGACCCGCTCTCTTATATTTTTTATTATAATATTGGGCATAACAAAAATTAATAACATGCATAATCTTTGAAATATCTGCACCCAGGCAATCTATTAACAGATGTCCATGATTATCCATTAGGCAATACGAATAGACTGCAAACCCATACTTATATTGATATTTTTTTAATAACTCTAAATACTTAACTTTATCGTCATCATCTCTAAATAAATCAAATTCACTTAGGCTTCTAAACATTGTATGGTACATATTATTAAGACTTTTAAGTCTTGCTGCTCTTGGCATTTTGATCCTCTCCTATAACTTTATTTAGAGAGATTATTGCCAAGTCTTGCTACCTTTTATACACTTTTGCTTAATATGTTTTTAAAAATGTTAACCGTCCCACCCTTCGGGCTTGGCCAACCTACTTTAGGTCTCGCAATATTGTACCGCCACCAACAACTGTATCACCGTCGTAAAGCACTAGTGCTTGTCCTGGAGTAATTGCCCGTTGAGGTTCGTTAAAAGTGCAGGTGAGGGTATCTGGGCCTGTCATCTTGATGGTACAAGGCGCTGCCTTTTGGGAATATCTAATCTTACCAGTTAGAGTCATTTCGCTTCCTACACTTGGTGTCTCAAAGGGCATGAAATTTAATTGATTTGCATATACTTCGGTCTTGAATACATCTTTGTCATCACCAACGATTACTTGATTAGTTTCCGGATTTATCTCTATTACGTATAAGGGTTTGGCTGCTTGCACGCCTAGGCCTTTTCGTTGACCGATGGTGTAGTGGATGATTCCTTTATGTTTGCCTAGGATATTTCCTTCTAGATCTACAAAGTCGCCTTCTTCACTTTTAATACTGGTGTTTTCTGTAATGTATTTTGCATAGTCGTCATCTGGTACAAAGCAGATTTCTTGGCTATCTGGTTTTGTGGCAACGGCTAGATTGATTTGATGTGCAATGTCCCTAATTTGATCTTTGGTGTAGTCACCTAGGGGCATTATTGTGTGCTTTAACTGGTACTGGGTTAGATTGTACAATGCATAAGTTTGATCTTTCGCAAGGGTTGCTGATTGACTTAAAGCGTAGCGACCTGTTTCCTCATTGCAGCTAACTCTTGCGTAGTGACCTGTTGCAATGTAGTCCGCTCCTAATTGAAGAGCTTTCTGGAGCATAGATTCCCATTTTACATAGCGATTACATGCGATGCATGGATTTGGAGTGCGTCCTTGTTGATACTCTTGTAAAAAATAACTTATTACATGTTTTTCAAAGTCATCTCTAAAATTAATAACGTAGTGGGGAATGCCTAATTTTTGGCAAACTCTTCTTGCATCGTCTACTGCTGATAGGCCACAACATCCGCCACTATCATCATCCGGTGCATCTTTGCCCCAGATTTGCATGGTTATACCAATAACTTCATATCCTTGCTCTTGAAGAATATGGGCTGCTACTGAACTGTCAACGCCACCTGACATTCCTACTACTACTTTTGTTTTCGCCATTTTTTCACCTCATTTTTATTTTCTTCTCATACTCGTTATTGTTAATTGTCCCTAACTATTGCTAGTTCTTAACTAATTATTGTTAACCGTCCCCAACTACCCTAAACCCTAAACATGCAGAAATCCTAGAATCCTTAAGATCCTAGGATTTGTAAAATCACTAGTCTTCTGCAATAGCTTGATCATGGTGATCTTGATCTTCTTTGGGCTCTTCTAGTCCCTCGATTGAGATGCCATTCTTTTTGGCATAGTCCCACAGGGCTGCTTGGAGGGCTTCCTCGGCTAAGCAAGAACAGTGTACTTTAACTGGTGGTAAGCCGTCTAGGGCTTCTGTTACTGCTTTGTTTGTAATTTTAATGGCTTCTTCTACGGTTTTCCCTATAACAAGCTCGGTTGCCATTGAGCTTGTTGCGATTGCTGCGCCACAGCCAAATGTTTTAAACTTAGCTTCTTTAACAATATTATCTTCTATATTAAGGTACATTTTCATAATGTCCCCACATTTTGCATTACCGACAGTTCCTACACCACTTGGATCTTCAATTTCTCCAACGTTTCTAGGATTCATAAAATGATCCATTACTTTTTCACTATACATAATATCCACCTCATCTATATTTTATATTAACAGTTATTTTGCTTTGTTTTGGTTTAAAAAATCTTCATATAATGGTGACATATCTCTCATTCTTTGTACGATTACTGGAAGGGTTTCTAACAATTTATCTGCTTCTTCTATGGTGTTCATTTCCCCTAAAGTAATACGTATTGATCCATGAGCCTTTTCGTGTGGCAATCCAATCCCAAGCATAACATGCGATGGGTCTAGGGATCCTGAGGTACATGCCGAGCCACTTGAGGCTGCTATGCCATTCATATCAAGGAGTAATAAAATAGACTCTCCTTCTACGAATTCAAAGGAAATATTGACATTGTTAGGTAATCTTTTTTCTCTATGACCATTGAGTTTTGCATATGGTATTTTTTTAAAAATACCCTCTATAATATAGTCCCTAATTTCCCTAATTTTATTATTTTTATTGTCTAAGTCTGCGTAGGATAACTCAAGAGCTTTTGCAAGGCCAACAATTCCTGGTACATTTTCTGTGCCGCCTCGTCTGCCTCTTTCTTGAGCTCCCCCGTGAATGAGTGGGCAAAGTCTAACACCCCGCTTAATATATAATACACCTATTCCCTTAGGGCCGTATATTTTATGACCTGAGAGGGATAATAAATCAACACCCAATTCATTGACGTCTATTTGTTCTTGCCCTACTGCTTGAACAGCGTCTGTGTGGAAAGTTACGCCATGAGCTTTTGCAACAGCCCCTATTTCTTTGATTGGCATAATCGTACCGATTTCGTTATTCGCGTACATCACTGAAATTAAAATAGTCGTGTCTTTAATAGCAGCCTCTACTTGTTCTGGCGTTACTAAGCCATCTTCATCAACATCTAAGTAAGTTACTTCATAGCCGTGTCTTTCAAGATATTCACATGTGTGAAGGACTGCGTGATGTTCTATTGTTGTTGTTATTATGTGGTTGCCTTTGCGATTTTTTCTTCCAGCTGTTCCTTTAATGGCCCAGTTATCTGCTTCAGTTCCGCCAGATGTAAAGAAAATTTCATTCGCTTTTGCACCAATTGCATTGGCAATACTTTCTCTTGCATCATCAACTGCTTTTCGGTTAATTTGTGCTATTTGATAAACACTAGATGGATTCCCAAAGTTTTGTGTAAAATAAGGCATCATAGCATCTAGTACTTGTGGTTTTGTTGGGGTTGTTGCTGCGTGATCAAAATATATTGTTTCCATAGTGATTACTCCTTTATATTGGCTTGTTCGTAGTCATTAACTAACGTTTCTAGCATGATTGAATCTACAACATCGTTAATGCCATCTCTTATTTTAATCCATACTTCTTGGGTTATACATCTATCGTGATTGGTGCACTGAGCTGTATTATCTTCGCAACTACAACTTGTCGGTGCAAGAGAGCCTTCTAATGCCCGTAATATTTGGCCAACAGAAATATCTTTAGGATCTATTGATAGTTTATAGCCACCTTGAGCGCCTCGTCTACTTTTTACGTAGCCGGCTTTTCTGAGCAGTGCAATTAATTGTTCTAAGTAATTATCTGAAACGTCTACATTCGTTGCAATTTCTTTTAACGTAATATAGTCATCCTTTGCATATACGCCTAGGGCAATCATTGCTTTTAAACCATATTGTCCTTTCGTTGATAGTTTCATTTTAACACCTCTCTAAATCTTTTTACTAAGCATTATTGATTAGATATTTTAATTTTAATTCATTCGATTATTCAATCCCTAGTGATTAGGTTGGGATTCTATTTATAGACTAACATTATGATTTATTTTTGTCAACGGTTTCTCATAAAATTTCAAAAAAAGTCACAACATCAAGATTGAAAATCTTGATGTTGTGACTTTTTTGACCATAAATATCTAATCTTAACTTAAGTTTCTACTTAAAACTTCCACTTCATTTCTACCAAACAACCTTTTATTTTCCGATTACTTACCCTTTATTCAATTTAAACTTTCCTGTTTTGCTTTCTTACTGCCAAACATTGTTTTCTTTTCAGCTACCTGTATCCACTCAGTTAAATCGTCAAAAACCTCATCTCTTATTTTTTCGCTTTTTAGGGTTACTACCTGTTGCACCTTCTTTGTTTGACTGCTTAAAAATTCAATCCCATAAAACTTTGAATACTGCGTAATCTCCTTGTATTTCTTCATTTCTGTGTTTTCATCAATAAAAATTAAATGGTATTGACCATTATTAACAAATATCATATTGTTCCACATTTTAACGGCATATACCTCTAAAAATTCTTTTTCATATTTAGGAGGTGTTTTTAGTGATTTTCCAAAATCCTTAACTCTTCATCGCTCATTTTATATATTGTTTTGTTCAATCGTTTATATACCGCTTTCGGATAACCAGTCATCAATTTTATACCTGGTATATACAAAATTGTCATGACTGCTCCCCCTATGAGTGCTGGCAAAATAGCCGCCTTAAACCCAACGATTAGTGTTTCCCCATTTTTCATCCCTGAATATGTGGTTAGTATCAATACAAAAAGAATAGTCCCAAGCATTATGAAAGGCGCCGCCTTTAAAGCATCCTTCTTTCTTTTTTAAAATTCGCTTTAACAACCTCCACTTGCTCCTCATACCACATCTGTACCCTTGCAGGTATTTCTTTCGTTTTCATTTGCGCTCCCCCTAGAATAAAATTTATATATGTAAATAATATTTTTAACAATATCACATATATTTAAATTTGTCAGTTTAATATAAATAATTTTATACTATTAGCAACCCCTTAGCCTATTCAGTATAATTTAACTCAATTAAAAAGGAGATGTCTAAACCTTGGGTTTAGGCATCTCCTTTTACGTTATATCATTAGTTTTTATTACTTTTTATTCTTTTTAAGCGTCAGAGAAATACTCTTATTGCGAACAAAATATCGCCATTGTTTACTAAGGTATGGCATTAAATAATGGTCAACCCCTAATGTTCTTCCCGCTCCGCCTAGCATTGCAATAGATACCACGAGGTACCATAAGTCGTTAAGACCTGTAGAGATTAAGAAGTTAAGATTCATAACAATCGATACAAGGGCTGCAAGAAATACGAATGTACCACTTATGAATGCTAGACCAAGACCTATCTCAGTCAGTACAACCATTTTCTGGAACAACATTGCGTTAGGAACGATTAAAGTATCTACAAACCAAGCATAAACTGCCGGTGTATGGCTACTCACAAGTTGCATAACAGATGCACCTGTGGTGGCGTCGGTTCCAACGGATGAACCCGCTAGCATCACATACTCAAACCACCCATCATTATATTTTGTTATTCCTTCCATTAACCACTTATAACCTATATAAACTCTTAGAATTGTTAACCAAAAGTTTGGTGTTAATACTTTTAAATGATCATGAATAAAGTAATTGCCATGCTTTTGGTGGAACCACTCGTGCTCTATATAAGCCCAAGTTGCTTCAAAGCCGCCAATGCCAAATAAATAATGAATATTAATCAGATGTTTCATTATAAGAGCAAAGATTCCTGACAATTTTACATTCCCAAACTGAGCCACTGCATATTTATGTCCAAATGAAACCATTACCCCATGAAGGTTTGGTTTACATTCTTCAGCTTCCTTATTTCTAATATCATTTAATATGTTTTTAGCAGCAACAACACTTGTTTGCATTGCTGACTCTACAAGAGCTGGTAAAGGCTTACCCTCTTTCGTCATAAATAATGAAAAATCGCCTACTGCATAAACACCATCATATTGCGTTTTGGTATACTCATCAACACAAACCCTTGCGCCTTGACCTGTTGTTAAGACTAAATTATTAAAGCATGCATTAGCTTTAACGCCTCCGGTCCATACAATTGTCCCTGCAGGTATTTCTGTTGTTTTATTAACAAAAACAGAATCTGATGTCACTTTCGTAATAAAAGATGACGTTACGATCTCAATACCAAGCTTTTTAGTCATATATGCAACCGATTTATCAATTAGTTTTTTATCAAGGATACTAAGAACTGTCTCATGAGCCTCTAAGATAATAATGCGTACTTCATCCCGATCAACGCCATATTCTACAGCTAATTGATTTGACCAGTAAGAAAGCTCCCCTGCAAGTTCTGTCCCTGTAAATCCGCCGCCGCCAATGGCAAATGTAAGCAGTTTACGTCTCACTTTTGGATCTTTTTCTAGTTTAGCTTTTTGGAACATTTCTAGTACGCGGTGTTTTACTGCAATACTATCATTGTAAGACCAAAAAGGCATAGCATTTTCTTTCATACCTTCAATCTCAAAATAATTAGGCTCTGAACCAACGGCAAGTATTAAGTAATCATAGTCATATTTATTATACTTTCCTTCAATTACTTTGTTTTCAAAGTGAACCTCTGCTACTTCATCTTGGATAATATTAACATCACTGTATTCAAAAATCTTGCGTAGCGATATGATAATCCCATCTTCACTAATACGATTACCTGATACCTCATGTAATTCTGTAAGCAGGGTATGGTAAGGATTTTTATCGATAATATTTATTTCAAGTGTTTCATTTTTTTTCTTTTTCTTTTGCAATGTAAGTGCAGCTTCAATCCCCGCGTAACCAGCACCTATTATAAAGACTTTTGTTGTCATTATATTTCCTCCTGAAATTTTATTTCTGTATGTGCACATTATATCATACTCTGTCGTAAATTGGGATAATATTTTAACAACATGTAATTTATAATAGCTTTTTTATCCTTTTACAATTATAATAAGAAGTTGTGTATATTACAATAAAATATTGCGTATGTTAAGCTAATCATATTAAACTTACTTAGGAGGCCCCCTTTATGAATTCTAAAAAACAAATTTTTATACTTTTTTTACCTATAATGATGATACTATCTAGTTGCCAAAACAAGTCTTCAGCCGAATTACCTTCTGCTGATAAAACAGCTCAGCTACTTGGTACTGTTATTACTGCCAAAGCCTACGGAGATAATGCAAAGGTTGCTTTAGATATAGCCTTTGATAGAGTTCAGGCCATTGAAAATAGAATGTCAAGGTACAAAGATGGTAGCGAAATTGACTTAATTAATCAAAATGCAGGTGGTGAGGCTGTTAGCATTAGCCCTGATACCTACTTTGTTATTAAAACCGCCCTTGATTACGCCGAAAAAACGAATGGCGCTTTTAACCCTCTCATTGGCGATATCGTTGATCTTTGGGGTATTGGAACCGAAAATGCTAGCGTTCCATCTGCAGATGAACTCAATAATTTCCTACCGTATATTGCTTACACTCAGCTAGAACTTACGGAAAATCCTTACACGGCTAAATTAACATCAAATAAGGCTAAACTAGACTTAGGAGCCATTGCAAAAGGCTATGCCGCCGATGAAATGCGGGATGTTCTTTTAGAACAAGGGATTACTTCTGCCCTCCTTAACTTGGGTGGTAACGTTATTGTCCTAGGCAGTAAACCAGGTGCCGATCTGTGGTCCATTGGTGTGCAAGATCCTCTTGCTGCTGACAGAGGAGATATAGCCGCCGTTTTAAAGGCTAAGAACACCTCCGTTGTAACATCAGGTAGCTATGAGCGCTTTTTTGAATTAGAGGGTGTTAGGTATCATCATATTATGGATCCCTTTACCGGATCCCCTGCGCAAAATGGAGTGATTAGCAGTACGATTATTACACCTAACTCTACGGATGCTGACGCTTTATCTACATCTGTTTATGTTTTAGGTAAAGATAAAGGCCTTGCACTTCTTGAGTCATTACCCAATGTAGAAGGGGTTATTATTACAGAGGATCTTCATGTTTATACAACTTCCGGCATTACTGATGATTTCTTTACCATTAGAAATGAGGACTTTGTATATGAAAAAAGTAGATAAATACATTTTATTGGGTGTTGTAATTTTATTAATAGTGAGTATAATAGGGGTTTATATATTTAAATTTCACCTAGCTACTCCTGGCGCTACTGCTATTATTACCCAAAATGGCCATGCTATACACAGAATTGATCTTAATGCCGTCACTGAGCCTTATGAGCTTAATGTAGAAACTGAAAATAACGGCTATAACACTATTTATATTGAAAAAAATAAAATCAAGTTTAGCGATGCCAATTGTCCTGATAAATTATGTGTTCAAACAGGTTTTTTATCGAGTACCAATGATATTTCCGTCTGTTTGCCACATGGTCTTTTTATTGAAATAGAAGGTGGAACCGAAGGGGATATCGATATTTTAGCCCATTAATATAGAATTTTGTGGAACAAGTTTACTTTGCACACATATTCACATAGAAAGGATGCTTATGCCTAAAACAAAAAAGCTTGTTTTTCTTAGCTTACTTACTGCCCTTGCCATCGTTGTTTATGTCATAGAGGCACAGCTACCAGTTCTCGTCCCCATTCCTGGGGTAAAGCTAGGATTATCTAATATGGTTTCACTCTCTACTTTACTGATTTTCGGACCTGGGGCATGTTTAAGCGTTTTAATGTTGCGTATTGTCCTTGGTAGTTTGCTGACTGGCTCTATATCTGCAATGTTTTTCAGCTTAGCAGGCGGCCTCCTCAGTAACCTTGGTATGATTGCTCTTTATTGGCTCTTTAAAAAACACATTAGTATTTGGGTCATTAGTATAATAGGGTCTATTTTACATAATGTTGGGCAACTGCTTGTTGCAGCCTTAATTATACACAACTTAAAAATATATTATTATTTGCCAATCTTATTAATATCGGGTATTATTACTGGTTTTTTTGTGGGACTTGGTGCCCACTTTATACAAAAACAATTTAAAAAGCTCAATATAATATAAAACTTAGATTATCTAACAACTTAATATACACTATACTTAACACATAATATATTAATATAGAAACAGGAGGTTCTCTATGGCGTTTTGGAGTTTTTGCCCTTTAGTCTCAGAAGATATAGAACACGTCAATAACTATATGAAAAAGTCTGTTGTCTCTAGAAAACAAACCCTAACCAATATATCACAAGATTTAATTGATAGTGGCGGCAAACGTCTTCGCTCTGGATTTTTAATCCTTGCAGCCCATCTTGGTGAGTATAATAGAGATGATATTTTACCATTTGCAGCTGCTGTTGAGCTTATTCACACAGCTACCCTTGTCCATGATGATATCATTGATGAATCGTCATATCGCCGAAACAATCAAACAATCCATGAAAAATGGGGCCGGGATATGGCAATATACACAGGTGATTATCTTTTTACAAAGTCTTTCGCAATGCTATCTGACAAAGATGTACCAGAAAATAATTATCTTAACAAGGTTGCTCATGCTATGCAAAGCATATGTGAGGGTGAAATTGATCAGTATGAACAAAAATATAAAATCCAGAATGTTTATGACTATCTAAAGCGTATTCATCGTAAATCCGCTGTATTATTTGCACTAAGCTCTGGTGTTGGGGCTCAGCAGGCTGGTTGCTCTAATAAAATAATTAGACATGCTAGCACCTTTGCCTTACACTACGGAGTAGCTTTTCAGATATATGATGATTTACTTGACTATACCGATACTGAACTTAATATTGGAAAACCCATTGGTAACGATATTAAAGAGGGTAACTATACATTGCCAATTATTTATGCCTTAGAGGATCCAACTTATGGGGATTCTATCCAGAATTTATTACTTAAAAAAGATGCTATAACTGATGCAGAAATTCAGACGGTCATTCAATATGTCAATAAGACCGATGCCATTAATCAATCTACCAAACTGGCTTTTAAATTTTTATATAAGGCTGAATCACGACTCAACCGCTTGCCAAACAAACCGTGTGTTCCTTATTTCCGCCAAATATTATATGATTTATTCCCAAGTTACCCTGAACTTAAACATACAATTAAGCTTTAGGCAAAACTTCTTTTGCCCAAAGCTTAATTGTATAGGTCCAGATCGGGATTAGGTATATTTTTCATGCTAAAATACATATATATTATTATATAGTAAATAGGCTTGGGGCTTTTAAAACACCTCTAATTCATGACTTCTAATTTATATAAATTAGGGTCCTCTTAGGTAGTAGATCCCATTCACTGGGTCAATCACAGGCTCCAAACCTATCGTTTTGAAAGTCATATCTTTTGGGGGCACTTTACCATTCATAAGCTTACTTAGTATATAGTATGCCTATATCCAGTAAATGTTCCTCTTTTTTATTTTCTTGCTAAATATTCATGTATTTGTTAGTATATATATATATTAGAATTTAAGTTGATAATAGAAATTAAATGATTCATCCATTATATTCATTTTAAGGAGTTTTGTTATGTCTAGCACCGTTTCACGCAAAGAGCAATTAGGGGTACTTTATGATAAAACCTACGAATGTCCCGTTTGCAATAATACTTTTACTTCAAAAGGGATACGCTCTGGTAAAAACAAAGTTATTTCTACTGATTCAGATTTATATAGTAAGTTTGACATTGTCAATCCTGTTCTTTACGATGTCGTTATATGCGACTGCGGATATGCCGCATTGGCGAAAGTTTTTGAGGAATTAAGGCCTACACAGATAGCTTGGATACGCGAGGAGATTACCTCAAAATACCAAAAGATCCATTACCCTGTCATTTTAAATCCAGAAAATGCTATAAACCGATACAAACTTGCCCTGCTAAATGCTACAGTTAAAAAATCTCGCATTGGTGAAAGAGCCTACATATGTCTTAAAATCGGGTGGTTATACAGGGACCTTGGTGATAAAGACAACGAGAGACTTTTCCTTGAGCATGCTAGAAAAGACTTTTTAGAAGCTTTTACATCCGAAAGATTTCCAATTTTCGAGTTAGATGAGCTGACAACCACATATCTTATTGCTGAGCTCTCTAGAAAAGCTGGGGATTTCGAAACAGCTTCAAGATGGGCTGGAGATTTAATTACTAAAACAGGAGTTCCAGAGAGACTTAAAAATAGAGCCCGAGATTTAAGAGAGTCTATAAAAAAAGATTAACCTATATCATATAGGTTAATCTTTTTTCTTTACCAACTAGGGTATTTGAATTCCCAATCTTCTTCATTGCAATGTCTCGTGTGCAAATCTGTTGCCATTTTTTCAATTTCTTTGGCTAGTTGCAGTTTTTCTATCCAGTCAGTTGGTATGGCATCTTTCCCTAAATATGCCCCTACAATATTTCCTGTAACTGAACCTGTGCTGTCACTATCTCCACTGTGATTGACGGCTAGTTTGAGTGCTTTAACAATATCATCAGGGTAAGTCAAGGCACAATATACACCTATTCCTAGGGTTTCTATAGCCTCTCTTCCCCTTCCTAACTTCTTTAATGCTTGCATAGATGGATATTTGCTTTGATATAGATCAATGGCTAGTTCTAATTTATCAACAGCTTCCTGAGTATTTTCATATTTCTTAAGTTCGCTAATAACCTCTAGTGTTGCATCCATTATACTCATACCTTCAATAATATTATGAATCAGAAGTGCCATTGCCCCTGATGAATAATAGGCTAGGGGATGACCATGGGTTATAGCCCCTACACGGTTACCTAGTTCAAAGGCTTCTTCCCTACTATCTGCAAATAATCCCACTGGGGCTACTCTTATAACCGTTCCACATGTGCTACTATTATTAATTGGTTTTGAAAGTCTACCTTTAATGCCTTTGCCCAGTGTGGTAATGCATGTTGTTTCTATTTCTTTGTTGACATAAAGCGGTTTAACACCCACTAACCAGCCATCATAATCACTACCACTCCAATTAGACGTGGATAAGCCTTGTGTGTATAACCACCTTAGGTACGCCCTAAATATAACGTTAGTTGTTTCTCTTAGGTCTTTTGTGATTCCTTTTTTATCTCTTCGACATTTGGCTCTTAAAAGTCCCTCTGCTGTAAAAAGTGTCAATTGCGTATCATTTGTTATTTCAGCAAATCCATGTATACCACATTGTAATTCTACTACGCCATCGTGACCGTATTCTCTTGTTATTTCTTTATATGTAAGCGTCTCAACAGGTGCACCTAGTGCATCTCCTAATGCTCCGCCTAACAAACAGCCTGCAAAATGGTTAATATTATTTTTCATATGACATCCTCCTTACATTTGTTATAATTATAACACGTCCATAGATTAAAAACAATATATATAAAAAACCCCAAAAATTATGGGGTTTTTTGTGCAATATTATTGTAATATCAAGTCATTAATAGGTGCACCCGGTGCTACCATTGGTAGTACAAACTCATCTTCATCAACCATACAATCAATAACCACCGGTACATCACTTGCATATGCCTTAGCAAAAACCGTATCAAATTCTTCTTGGGTTGTTACTCTATACCCTTCTATACCATAAGCATCTGCTAATTTCACAAAATCTGGTCCCCTGTCTAGTGTCGTCTGGGAGTGCCTGTTTTCATAAAATAACGTTTGCCACTGCCGCACCATTCCCAGTACTTTGTTATTAATAATAACAATAATAACTGGAATATTATAGTAACTGATAGTTGATAATTCGTTACAGTTCATTCTAAAACTTCCGTCTCCAGCAATATGAACAACTCTTTTATGTGGCATGGCTACTTGAGCACCTATACTGGCTCCTGTCCCATATCCCATTGTGCCAAGTCCTCCAGATGTAAGATAGGTCCGGGGGTTTTTATACTCATAAAACTGAGCTGCCCACATTTGATGTTGCCCAACTTCCGTTGTAATAATGGCATCTTGCTTTGTTATTTCAGAAATTTTTTCTATTACATATTGAGGTCTTAGGCCTTCACCCCTTTGATATTCTAATGGATAATCCTTTTTCCACTTGGCAATCTGACCAACCCATTCCTCACGTTTTATCTGAGTTGTTCCGTGTAACATCATTTTCAGTACTTCTTTTACATCCCCAACAATGTGATGGTAAGTGAGTACGTTTTTATCTATTTCTGCTGGGTCAAGGTCAATATGAACCACTTTAGCATTAGGTGCAAATTGTTTTGTGTCACTGGTTACCCTATCGCTAAAGCGTGCCCCAAGAACGATTAAAAGATCCGCTTCTGTAACGCCCATATTCGACGCCATTGTCCCGTGCATGCCAACCATTCCTGTATGCAGTTCATGGCTCGCTGGAAATCCACCTGTTGCCATTAAAGAGGTTGTTACAGGTATTTGAGTTTTTTCTGCAAACTCAAGTAATTCATTAGAGGCATTTGCTAAAATAATTCCCCCACCTGCAAAAATCATAGGTTTTTCACTTTCTTCAATTAGCTTGATAAAGGTTTCAATATCTTCCGGCTTAATGGTAGAGTTGTCTACTTCAATAGGCTTTAGGCCCTTAAAAACGTACTCCCATTCTTTAATGGTAATATCTTTGGGAACGTCAACCAAAACAGGCCCCGGTCTTCCTGAAGCAGCTATATAAAAAGCTTCTCTTATGGTATCTGCTAGGTCTGCAATGTCTTTTACAATATAATTATGCTTTGTAATTGGCAATGTTATTCCTGTAATATCAATTTCTTGAAAACTATCTTTACCAAGAAGGGCCGTTCCTACGTTGCCTGTGATAGCTACCATTGGAATGGAGTCCATATAAGCAGTTGCAATTCCTGTCACAAGGTTAGTTGCCCCCGGTCCTGATGTTGCAATACATACGCCAACTTTTCCTGTAGCACGTGCATATCCATCCGCCGCATGGGAAGCCCCTTGTTCATGGGCTGTTAAAATATGCTTTATTCTATCGCTATTTTTATATAATGCATCGTATACATGAAGTACTGCTCCGCCAGGATAGCCAAATACAGTATCTACGCCTTGTTCTACTAAACATTCTATAATTATTTCTGCACCATTTTTTTTCATGAGTACCTCACTTTCTTAATCAATAAAAACCGCCCCTGTATTTGCTGAGGTTACAAGTTTTGCATATCTTGCTAAGTAACCTGTTGTTATTTTAGGTTCTGGTTTTATCCAGTTATCTCGTCTTTTTGCTAGTTCTTCATCGGATACTTCTAGGGTAATTGTACACGCATTTAAGTCAAAGGATATAATATCTCCGTCGTTTACAAGACCAATGGTTCCGCCTTCTGCAGCTTCTGGTGATACGTGGCCAATACATGCCCCTCTTGTTGCACCTGAGAAACGACCATCTGTAATAAGAGCAACATCCTTATCAAGTTCCATTCCCGCTAGAGCTGCTGTTGGTGCTAGCATTTCTTTCATTCCTGGTCCACCTTTAGGGCCTTCATAACGAATAACCAGTATTTCGCCTTTATTAACCTTGCCACCTAAGATTGCCGCGCTAACTGCTTCTTCTGAATCAAATACTCTAGCTGATCCGCTAAACTTCATCATTTCAGGCGCTACAGCTGAACGCTTTACAACGCAACTATCAGGTGCTAAGTTACCAGTCAGTACTGCAATTCCGCCTGTTTCACTATATGGATTCTCCACCGTACGAATAATGGTCTCATCTTTATTAACCGTCCCTTTTATATGCTCTCCAATTGTTTTTCCTGTTACCGTTATAAGATCTAGGTTTAATAAATCTTTTTTGGTCAGTTCATTCATAACTGCATAAATACCACCTGCTGCATGTAAATCTTCCATAAAGTATGGCCCTGCTGGTGCAAGTTTACACAGGTTTGGTGTACGATTACTAATTTCATTAGCCATTTCAAGGTTAATTTTAACGCCTGCTTCGTGGGCAATGGCTGGTAAGTGTAGCATTGTATTGGTACTACATCCTAAAGCCATATCCATTGTTAAAGCATTTTCAAATGCCTTTGGTGTTAAGATATCTCTTGGCCGTATATCTTGCGCTAGGGTATCCATAATGGTCATTCCTGCTGTTTTTGCTAAACGAATTCGCTCTGCATAAACGGCGGGTAATGATCCGTTGCCTTGAAGGGCAATTCCAAGCACTTCACACATACAGTTCATACTATTTGCTGTAAACATACCTGAGCAAGATCCGCAGCTTGCACATGCATTATTTTCATATTCAAGTAGCTCTTCTTCCGTCATTTTACCTGCGCCTACTGCGCCTACTGCCTCAAATACATCTGATAAACTAGCTCTTTTATCGCCGACTTTACCTGCTAACATAGCCCCGCCACTGATTGCAATTGTAGGAATATTAAGCCTTGCTGCTGCCATTAGCATTCCTGGAACAATTTTGTCACAGTTTGGAACAAGTACCAAAGCGTCAAATCCGTGTGCCATTGCCATTGATTCTATGGAATCTGCAATTAGCTCTCTTGTTGGAAGGGAGTAGTTCATTCCAACGTGTCCCATGGCAATCCCATCACATACACCAATAGATGGAATTTCTATAGGTGTTCCGCCTTTAATGCGAATCCCTGTTTTAACAGCTTCAACGATTGTATCTAGATGAATGTGCCCTGGTACAATTTCACTTTTCGCACTAACAACTCCAATGAGTGGTGCTTTTATTTCTTCATCTGTATAACCCATTGCTTTAAATAACGAACGATGGGGTGCTCTTTCTATTCCTGATTTTACGCGGTCACTTCTCATTACTCTATCTCCCTTCAATTATCTAAATCATGTGTCTTAATTTTTTATCTAACGTTCTAATCAAATAGCTTCTGAAATTCTTTTGCCCATTTCTTTTGTTCCAATTAACTTTTTACCGTCGCTCATTATATCTGGCGTTCTGTAACCCTCTTCAAGTATTTTTGTAACAGCATCTTCAATGGCTTTTGCTTCTTCTTCAAGGTTAAAGGAATACTTGAGCATCATTGCTGCTGATAAAATGGTTGCAATTGGGTTCGCTTTATCCATTCCGGCAATATCTGGTGCACTACCATGGATTGGTTCGTACATGCCAAGGGTTCCTTCTCCAAGGCTTGCAGAAGCTAACATTCCGATTGATCCTGTTAACATACTGGCTTCATCTGATAAAATATCACCAAACATATTGGTTGTAATCATAACGTCAAATTGCTTTGGATTTCTAATCAGTTGCATCGCAGCATTATCCACATACATATGCGAGTACTCAACTTCTGGGTAATCTTTAGCCACTTCTTTCGTTACTTCTCGCCACAACCTAGAGGTTTCAAGCACGTTTGCTTTATCCACTACAACCACGTTTTTATCTCTTTTCATTGCGGTTTCAAATCCAACACGAAGAACACGCTCAATTTCATGACGATTGTAGTATAGGACATCGTATGCTGAGTCATCTTCTTCTACTCTTCCACGATCACCAAAATATATTCCACTTGTTAACTCACGTACAATAAGCATATCAAGATGGTCACCTATGATTTCTGGTTTAAGAGGACATGCATCTTTTAACTCTTTATGTAGTAGAGTTGGTCTAAGGTTTGCAAATAGTTGAAGTTCAGCTCTTATACTAAGGAGTGCACGCTCTGGTCTATCTGCTCCTGCAAGGTGATCCCACTTGGGTCCGCCTACTGCTCCTAATATAATTGCATCTGCTGCCTTACATTTGTCCAGGGTTATTTTAGGAAGTGGTTCTCCTGTTTGATCAATGGCTGCGCCGCCTGCTAATACTTCTTCAAAATGAAATGTATGATTATACTTTTTACTGATGGCATCTAGTACGACGATGGCCTCTCTCGTAATATCTGGTCCTATTCCGTCCCCAGGAATCGTTACAATGTTATACTCCATTTGTGTCCCTCCGTTAAATTAAATTATATGATATGATTATACCATGCTATATCGTATTATGGCAATTTAATAATAAAGTTGCAGAAACTGATTAGTCTCTGCAACTTTCTATGTTTTTTTACTTCTCAACAAGGCTGATGTCATACATCATATTGTTAATTGCACCTACGTATGCCAAAATACTTGCTTCTACAATGTCTGTGCTTACGCCATGACCATTGTATATAGCGTCACCTTTTCGTATTTTCACATGTACTTCACCTAGGGCATCTGTTCCCCCTGTTACTGCGTTAATTAAGAAATCCTCAAGCTCAAATTCCATTCCAACAAGCTGATCAATGGCTTTGTATGAGGCATCAATAGGCCCATCAACAGATGATGTTATGGCTTCAATCATCTCACCATCTTGTTTCATTAAGCGAACAGCGGATGTTGTTGTAATGCTGTTCCCTGCGTTAATAACAAAGCGGTTAAAGGTATAGGTCTCGGGTATATATAAGTTCTTTCTATATACAAGTGCCTCAATGTCCCGATCACTAACGACTTTCTTTTTATCTGCAAGGGCTTTAAACTTCTCAAATGCTTCTTCTACAGTCTTATCATCTAATGTATACCCCAAGGATTTAAGCCTATCTACAAAGGCATGTTTGCCTGAGTGTTTTCCTAGAACCATTTTGTTTTCTGCAAGTCCTATGGAAGCTGGCGTCATAATCTCGTATGTTTCTTTGTTAGCCAACATACCATGCTGATGAATTCCTGATTCATGAGCAAACGCATTTTCTCCTACAATTGCTTTGTTTGGTTGAACTTTAACCCCTGTTATTGAAGACAGTAATTTACTACTATGAGATATTTGAGTTGTATCAATATTACAGGTCATATTGTAGTAATCACGGCGTGTATGAAAGTTCATCACAATCTCTTCAAGAGCCGCATTACCTGCTCGTTCCCCAATACCATTAAGGGTACATTCTATTTGCCCGGCACCCGCTTTAACTGCTGCTAAAGAGTTTGCTACGCCAAGACCTAGATCATTATGACAGTGGACAGAAATAATGGCTTTATCAATATTGGGTACGTTGTTACGAATATTTGTAATAAGGCCTGCATACTCCTCAGGTGTTGTATACCCAACTGTATCGGGTATATTAACAATCTTTGCTCCTGCTCCTATAACTGCCTCAAGTACAGTGTATAAAAATGCCGGATTACTTCTGGTCGCATCTTCTGCTGAGAACTCTACATCGCTGCAGTACCTATTTGCATACTTAACCATTTCAACTGCCTGCTTTAATACTTGTTCTTCCGTCATACGAAGTTTGTACTGCATATGAAGATCTGACGTTGCAATAAATGTATGAATCCTCGGGGACACAGCCCCTTTAACGGCTTCCCATGCACGGTCAATATCTTTAGTAAGTGCTCTGGCTAAACTAGCAACAGTGGCATTTTTTACAATTGCTGCAATTTCTTTAACAGATGCAAAGTCTCCTGGTGATGCGATTGCAAACCCAGCTTCTATTACGTCTACTTTAAGCAGTTCAAGTTGTTTCGCCATCTCCAATTTTTCGTGAATATTCATACTGCATCCTGGTGATTGTTCACCGTCTCTTAGTGTGGTGTCAAATATTTGAATCTGCCTAGTCATAAACATAACCTCCTGCTTTAAAATATATTATTTTTTATCTGCCCAACTCATCATTTTTCTAAGTTCTTTACCTACTATTTCTACTTGTGTTTCTGTTTCCATTCTACGAACTGAACGGAAGTATGGTCTGTTTGCTTGGTTTTCTACGATCCAGTTTCTTGCAAATGTTCCATCTTGGATTTCTGATAGAACCTTTTTCATTTCGTCTCTTGTATCTTGTGTAATAATACGTTTTCCTACTGTGTAGTCTCCGTACTCTGCTGTATCTGAGATTGAATATCTCATGTATTCAAATCCACCTTCATTAATAAGGTCAACGATTAATTTCATCTCGTGTACACACTCAAAGTATGCACTTTCTGGTTGGTATCCTGCTTCTACTAACGTTTCAAATCCTGCTTTCATAAGCTCTGTAACACCACCACAAAGAACGGCTTGCTCTCCGAAAAGGTCTGTTTCTGTTTCTTCTTGGAATGTTGTTTGTAAAATACCACCTCTTGCGCCGCCGATTCCTGCTGCATATGCAAGGCCTAAGTCTTGTGCATTATTAGATGCATCTTGGTATACTGCGATTAGACAAGGAACTCCTTTACCTTCTTCGTATTGGCTACGAACTGTATGACCTGGTCCTTTTGGTGCGATCATTACAACGTTAACGTCTGCTGGCGGTACAATTTGTCCGTAATGGATATTGAATCCGTGTGCAAATGCAAGTGTTTTTCCTGCTGTTAAGTTTGGCGCAATATCTGCTTTGTAAAGAGCTGCCTGGCGCTCGTCTGGAACAAGAATCATAATCAAATCAGCTGCTGCTGTTGCATTTGCTGCTGTCATAACTTCAAGACCTGCTGCTTCTGCTTTAGCCCATGATGGACTTCCTTCGTATAATCCAACGATAACTTTAACGCCTGAGTCTTTAAGGTTAAGGGCATGTGCGTGTCCTTGGCTACCATACCCTATAATTGCTACCGTCTTTCCTTCTAATAATGATAAATTACAATCCTCTGCATAAAATAACTTTGCCATAATAATAAATCCTCCTCTTATTTTTAAACAATAATTTATATTGTAAAAAGTAACTTTTGCCACTTTTTATCCCATTTTAGGTGTTGTTTTGAGTTCTTTTTAGTTCTCATTTAGTTCATCTTGAGTTCTTTGTTTCCTCGTTCTAATGCTGTGATGCCTGTTCTAATAACTTCTTTAAGGCCATAAGGTTCTAACATATTAATGAGGGCTGTTAGTTTATCTTGGTCACCTGTCGCTTCAACCATCAGTGATTCACTATCCACATCAATAATTCTTGCCCTAAAGATATTGGCTATTTCTATAATTTCTGCCCTACTATCTTTATCTGTTCTTACCTTTATAAGGGCTAGTTCTCGGTAAACTGCTGTTGTATTTTGTAACTCTATAATTTTTATTACATCTATAAGCTTGTTGAGTTGCTTTTTAATTTGCTCTAGTGTTTGAGCACTTTCTTCTACTACAATTGTCATACGAGATATACTTGGATTTTCTGTTTCTCCGACAGATAAACTATGAATATTGTAACCTCTACGACTAAATAAACCAGATATTCTGCTGAGTACGCCTGCTTGGTTTTCTACTAGTACAGATAGTACGTGTTTTTTCATCTTAGCACCCCTTTTTTTGTAATGTATATTTTCTTCTATAATGTACACTCTCTTGGATCAACAATACATTCTATTAAAAATGGACCATCGTAATTTACCGCTTGTTTTAGTATTGCAAGCATCTCATCTGGGTTACTAATTCTGGCTGTTTCTATGCCGTAGGCCCTTGATATCATGGCAAAGTCTGGGTTGCAGTTTAAATCTACACCGTACTCTTTGTTGTAGTTTTTGTATTGCATCTCATGTACCATTCCAAGTTTTGTATTGTTAAATAATATGATAATTGGCTTTAAACCTTCTTGCATCATTGTGGCTAGCTCACCAAAACACATTTGGAGCCCACCATCTCCCATAACAGATACAACTGTACGCTCTTTATCTGCCATGCAAACGCCTATACTAGCGGGCAGTGCGTAGCCCATGGTTCCCAGTCCGCCTGATGTTAAAAACTGCCTGGTTCCTTTGATTTCTATATGCCTTCCAGCCCACATTTGATTTTGTCCAACGTCACCTACTACTATAGCATCATCTGGAAGTAGTTTTGATAATTCTTGTATCATTAATTTGGGGTTAATCGCATTTTCATATATGTGCTCTTCTGGTATTGTTGGGTGTTTATCCTTCATTCCATCAACCCAGTCTTTTGTATCTAATTCGTTTGCAAGTTCTACCATTTGTTTTAAGATGTTTTTGGCATCGCCTACAAGTGGGATGTTTGCATGGGTGTTTTTTCCGATTTCAGCTGGATCTACATCGATATGAATGATTTCAACCTCTTCACTAAAAGTATTGGCTGGTATAATACTTCTATCTGAAACTCTTGCCCCAATAAATACAACTGTGTCTGCTTTATTTAACGTGTCATTGCCTAAAGGAAACCCATGACTTCCAATCATTCCAAGATTATAGGGATGTTTTGTAGGAACGACTCCGAGTCCCATTAATGTATGAACTGCAGGTATTTTTGTTTTTTCAATAAATTCTATGAGTTCTTTTTCAGCATGTGCGATTTTCACACCACCGCCTACACAAATTAATGGTCTTTTACTTTTTTCTAGTGATTTAATAGCTCTTTTTATTTGACCTACATGACCTTCTTTAGTTGGTTTGTAGCCTCTAATATCTACTTCATTATTGGTGTAATCAATTTGCTGCGCAAAAACATCTGCTGGTATATCAATTAAAACAGGCCCTGGTCTGCCTGTTCTTGCAATATGAAAAGCTTCTTTTATGATTTTTGATATTTGAGTGCCGTCTTTTACGAGATAACTGTGTTTAACAAACGGCTCTGTTGCACCAGTAATATCGACTTCTTGAAATACGTCTTTACCTATTAGATCTGATCTTACCTGCCCTGTAATAACAACTAAAGGAATAGAATCCATGTATGCAGTAGCAATTCCTGTTATGATGTTGGTTGCACCTGGACCTGAAGTTACGACACAGACACCAACCTCCCCCTTAACTCTGGCGTATCCGTTTGCACTATGGCCAGCTGCTTGCTCATGGCGTACGAGTACATGGTGAATACCTGACGTTCTTAATGCTTCATATAATGGCATAATTGCTGCCCCTGGATACCCAAACACAGTTGTTACATTCTCTTCCTTAAAACCGCGAATAATCGCATCTGCTACTCTCATTACAAAGACCTCCTTTTTATATATTATCTTTCTATTTCATATGTTAATTTTTACATATTCTGACATTTTTGTATACAAAAAATCCCCATCCCTGCAATTGGGACGAGGACAAAAGCCACGCGTTACCACCCATATTGACTATTTTTTGTAAAAATAGCCCACTTATTAGGTTCAAATAAACCCCTGTCTGTAACGGGACATACCGGATAACACTTACTAATTTCAGCGTTTCTGCTCGGGAGAGAGTAACATTTTGCTGCGAGGCCGATTCACACCACCACCGACTCTCTGAACTCGCTTTTGCAAATTGTATGGCTCCGTCATTGCATTTGTCAGAAAATTAAACTTGCACTTATTGTAGCAATTGTTGTTTATAATGTCAATCGTTTTTTACAATTTCCTTTAAATATCTTAAAATCATATGGTCAAACCATTAAGATTATTATACAAAAAACCACGCTAATGATTAGCATGGTTTTTCATTGGTTATTATTCTGCTGGATTTGGAGCAGCTACAGGACATACGTCTGCACATGCGCCACACTCGATACATTCGTCTGCATCAATTACATATATGCTATCGCCTTCAGTAATACAGCTTGTTGGACATTCTGGTTCACATGCGCCACAGCTAATACAATCATCATTTATTAAATATGCCATCTTTAAACACCTCCGTAAATGGGATAGTTAAGTTTCTTAACAATCCTTATTATATGTACTAGATTTATAATACTACTTATGGGAGGGGTATGTCAAGACTAACGGGCGGGGACGGTTAACAATAAATCTGGTGACGGTTAACAATAATTAGTGGGTGCTGCCGCCGCATTTGGTTGGCTCATGGTATCCAGACTCGTCTCTCTTGGCTTTCGCCAAAGGAGACTCCCTAGGATACCATGAGCCAACCATTGCGGGGGAGCTGCTGATTATTGTTAAACGTCCCCTGGATCATTGGAGCCTGTAGGCGCAGGCCCTAGGATTCTTGTTCTTGTTAATTGTCCCTACTCGTTGTTGAAAAGTCTATCATACTCAGGCCTATCCCCTCTAATTGTTTAATTGTTTTATTGTTAACCGTCCCCTCTTTCGTCCCCTCTTTCCGCCATGATGACAGCAAAAAACCTAACCGACGGGGTTAGGTTTTGGGTTCTTACAAGAGATTATTCGCAATGGTTGGGTGATGATATCCTAGCGAGCATCCTCTGGCTTACTAGCCAGGAGAGGCGAGAGAGGATATCATGGCCCAACCAAATGCGGCATCACTCCCGAGTTAGGTTTTTAAGTTCCAAATAAGGTTTATCTTTTTTGATGACGATATCAGCCTTAGCCTTTTCGCTAGTTTGAGGCTGGATTATGTCCGCCTTGATTATTTGGCCATCTTTTAGAAGCTGAGTGATCATAGCTTTGGTTATTTGGGGAATGTTGTATTTATCTAGTTCATTTTTCCAAATGGTAAATTTGCAGTTTTGGCGCCACTCACTGCAGTAGAAGGCTTTGGTGTTTTCTAGGATATCACCTTGTTGGCAAAGGGGACATTTACCAAAGGACTTGGCACCCCCACCGCCTCCTTTACCTTTGAATTTGGGTTTATCTTGTTCAAACTGAATATCTTTTCGGGTGGCTTTGGCTGCGTCTATTAGGTAGACCACGTATCTTTGGATGCTACCCATAAATCTTTGTGGATCCATTGTTCCTTTTGCAATAGAGGTTAGGCCTTTTTCCCATTTTCCGGTCATTTCTGGGGACTGGATTTCTGGCGGTAAGACTTCTATAATCTTTATTCCTTTTTCTGTTGGAATGACTTGTTTTCCTTTTCGCTCTATATAACCTACTTGAAGAAGTCTTTCTATAATAGCTGCCCTGGTTGCTGGGGTTCCTAGCCCTCCATCTTTCATTTGCTCTTTTAGTTCTTCGTCTTCAACAAAGCGACCGGCGTTTTCCATTGCCGATAATAAAGTTCCTTCTGTGTATGCACGGGGCGGGCTTGTCTTTTTAGCGAGGACCTCAGTTTCTTTAACTTCTACTGGGTCTCCCTTTTTTATATCTGGAAGGGTTTGTTCTTCTTCATTTTCACTCTTCTTTTTAGCATTCTTACTTGCACTTGAAGTGTTACTTGAAACGTAAAATTGCATCCAGCCTAAGGTATCAATTACTTTACCCTTTGCAATTAGGTTTTCTCCTTCAACTGTTGCAATAACTGTTGTTTGGGTATAGACATAATGAGGATAAAAAACGGCAATAAACCTTTTCAGAATAAGATTAAAGATCTTTTGCTCATCTGCTCCTAGGCGGCTAACGTTGGTAAAACGGTCTGTGGGAATAATCGCATGGTGATCTGTTACTTTTGCGCCGTTTATAATTCTCTTGGTAATAGGAAGCTCCGGCTTATCTAATATTGGCTGAATCAATCTTTCATAATCCCCTGTGCAGTATACTTTGAGGGTTTTCTTTAGTAAATCAACCATATCTTCACTTAAATAACGGCTATCTGTTCTTGGGTAGGTTATTGCTTTATGGCGCTCATATAAAGCCTGGGCAATGGTTAAGGTTTTCTTAGCTGGAAAACTGTAGAACTTATTGGCATCCCTTTGGAGCTCTGTTAAATCGTATAATAAAGGGGGCGCTTCTCTTTTTTGTTTACTTTCTATATCCGTTACGAGGCCCGTTTTTCCTGTGATTTTTTCTACGATATCATCAGCTTGTTCTTTTTTACTAATTTTGGTTTCATTGTTTTCTAAATCAATCCATTTCGCACCAAAATTAGTTAAAGTAGCCATCACTTCAAAGTACTCATCTGGTACAAATGCATCAATTTCTTTTTGCCGATTAACAATGATAGCAAGGGTTGGTGTTTGGACACGGCCCACGGATAAAAGTGTGCCGTATTGAATGGTAAAGGCTCTTGTGGCATTCATACCTACCAGCCAATCAGCTTCTGAGCGGCATTTAGCTGATTCGTATAGGTTATCATACTCTTCACCGGGTCTTAGGTTCTCAAAGCCCTTTTTAATAGCCTGGTCTGTCATACTAGAGATCCATAGACGCTCTATTTTCTTTTTGCACTTTGCATGTTCATATATATATCTAAAAATAAGTTCCCCTTCTCGCCCACTATCGGTTGCACATATAATGCTATCCACTTCTTTATCTAGCATTAACTTTTTAATGATTTGATATTGAGGTTTTGTTTTGGGCATTGGTTTTATTTTCATTTCGGCAGGCAAAATAGGCAGAGTTGTAAGGCTCCACCTCTTATACTTGGGGTCATATTCTTCAGGATCAAGAAGTGTAATTAAGTGCCCAACGGCCCATGTCACAATATGCTTATCCCCTATTAAACAGCCATCTCCTTTGGTTTTTGCGCCTAAAACTTTAGCAATATCCCTTGCAACAGATGGTTTTTCCGCAACGATTAATTTTTTTCCCATTTCTATTCACTCACTTTTCACATCTTTAGTCTATTTGGATTCATTCTCTTATCTATAGTATAACATTTTATTCCGGTAATTTTGGTAATAAAATTTCTTTCGCTGTTTTTTTTGAAAACATTTTGTATCTTTGGTTGACTTCTGGGTACTGCCTTGTAAAAAGAATAAACTTTTCAATGGTTTCTAAGCTAGAGACGCTTAAATATTGCTGCATTGCTTCTAATTCGCTCTGGAAATTCTCTTTAATCTCTAAAAACTCTAGAAATTCCTTAAGAAGCGCATTTCTTGCAGTTAAGTAATTACCCATTTTTTCACCTTTTGGGGTTAGCTCTATGGGCTTATAGGGAGAGTATACTAAGTATTTTTGGTAATGAAGCCTTTGTATTGCCTGCACTACCCTAGATAAGGGTACTTTTAAATCTTGTGCTATTTCTAGGCTTTTTACCTCTCCTTTTTCTAGTTGCATTCTACAGATGATTTCCAAGTAATCCTCTAAACTAGATGATAGCATGTTTTTCACCACTTTCTTAGGGTCGCTACACTACTATATGATTACTCAGCCCATTTTATTCTTTATACCGTGAGCACCTAAGGCCATTATTGATTGACAAGCATATACGTGGCATATTACAATGATAATGACGTTAAATATAACGTCCGCGAACTCGATAAGGAGGCATTGAATGTCAACAATAGTACTCTTTAGTGATAGTTCTTGTGATATCCCTGAACATTTTATGCAAAAATATGATGTAAAATTAATTCCTTATTATGTTTCTTTTGATGCGGAAACATATGTCAAAGAAATTGAGGAGTTATCTATATCTGATTTTTATGCAAAAATGAGAGAATCACGGATTTTCCCAAAAACTTCTTTGCCGTCTATCAATGACTACATAGAAGCATTTACACCTTATTTAAAACAAGATCTTCCAATCATCTGCGTGTGCCTATCTTCACATTTTAGTGGCTCGTATAATGCCGCTGTAAATGCACGGACTATTTTATTAGAACATTATCCTAACGCACAAATCGCAATTATTAATTCTTTGAACGCAACTGGAGGGCAATACCTTTTAGTTGAACAAGTGGCACACATGATTGCGGATGATCTTGATTTTAACACGGTTGTAGAAATTGCTAAGAGATTACGTGAAACTGCTCGTATTTTCTTTTATGTAGACACCCTTGATTATCTTGAAAAAGGTGGGCGCATTGGTAAAGCCGCTGCCCTTTTAGGCACTGTCCTAAATGTAAAACCTGTCCTTTTTCTAGAAGACGGCCAACTTTTCCCTTGTAATAAAATGAGGGGAAAAAAACGTGCAATCCAAAAAATCGTGGAGCTTACGAATGATTACACGGTCCTAGACGGATTGGATGATTATAGCTTTGCACTGTGTCATGGTGATTGTCCAAAAGATAGTCAACTCTTGGCAGCTGCATTTGAATCCATTATGGGCGTGGCCCCGCCTGAACCCTTTAATATTATTGGTGTAACAATCGGGGTTAACACTGGGCCTGATGCTCAAGGCATTGCATGTATTAAAAAATATGACAGATTATAGTCATAAAAAAAGGGTAGGCTTAGCCTAACCTTTTTTATTTTAGTTTTTTTATCTTTATTAGATTTATTTGGTTACTTTAATACCCATCTTATGCAAGTAACTTACTGCCTGTAAGGCTGCTACTACACCTTCACCTACTGCTTTAGATACTTGGTATGGCCGCCCCGTACAATCTCCTGCCGCATAAATGCCTGGCATATTTGTTTCCATTTGTCTACTCACTTTAATGGAATTCTTTTCTAGCTCTAGTCCACCTAAAATTTGAGAAATTGGTGTTGTTTCTTTTGCGATAAAAACCCCTTGGGCTTCTATATCTATATCATCTAATGTAAGTCCTGCTACAACTTGCTCACCAAAGACCTTCTTAGGCTTTCCCCTTAGGATTTCCACATCTTTATGAACATTTTTTATATCTTTATATAAAGGAATATAGTAAGCTTTCTCCGTAACTTCCTGTAAATAGTTAGCATCCTCTTCAGCTTCTTCTGTTTCTCCAATTAAGATTACTGTTTTATCACGGTATAGCATACCATCACACGTTGCGCAGTAACTAACGCCTTTTCCTAAAAACTCTTTTTCTCCTGGCATACTCTTTGCTTTCCCAAGGCCATTGGCTATAATGACTGTTTTGGCTTCAATAAAATTATTATTTACATTAAGAGCATAGTAATCACCCATTGGAAATATCTCAAGAACTCTTCCCTCTACTATTTCAACACCCATATCGAGCGCATGTTTTACAAACTGATCTACCATCTCTGGCCCTGTAACATCGTGAATTCCTAGATAGTTATCTACTTTTTCCGCCTTATATAGATAGCTCGTATTTGGATTCTTACCAATTACCTGTACTTTTTTATTTCTAATAACCCCATTAATTCCTGCTGAGAGACCTGCTGGGCCGGCTCCTATGATTGCTATATCAAGCACAAAACCACTCCTTATATATATTGTAATTTCCATATATAGTATTATATCATAAAGCTCATGGTTTATGTGCCTATTTTTTCCTTGTTTTTTTGGTGTTATTTACACTGGTTTTACCAAATTATTTGTGTACGCAAAAAGAAGCTGATGGGGGTCAGCTTCTTTTTATATTTACAATTAACTTGAGGAGGGAAACTTAAAATTTAAAACTTATGTTTCATTTATATTCTCGGGGGGAGAATGAAAAGATTCTTTAAGTTTTCCTTTGGGTATGTCTTTATTATAACTTCTAATTATGAATAAAATATGAATGCAAGGTTAATACTTTAATAATAACAAATAAAAAGAAATAAAAAAATACTGCTTTCTACTTAAGTAGATTAGCAGTACTTTTTTAGGTAAGCTCCCGAGCGGACTCGAACCGCCGATCTCCGCCTTACCAAGGCGGTGCTCTACCACTGAGCCACGAGAGCATGTCTTACAATTTAATAAATCTTAACTCCAAAAATCATTATATCAGATTGTAATTGGTTTGTCTAGATTGCTTTACTTTAATTTGCCACGTCCTCGTCTTGCAACCCTTCCAATTTTCCTTTTATTCTTTGAAGAGCATTATCAATGGATTTATCAGGCCTGTTTAGCAACTTTGAGATTTCAGAGTAGCTTTGTCCTTCTAGATATAGTTTCAAAACACTGCTCTCAAGTTTACTAAGAACCGTATTAAGCTTTTTTTCCATCATTTTCATCTTCTCTTGCCTAATCAATAGTTCCTCTGGCCCTTGAGACGGCTCTATTTTAAGTAAGTCCATAAAGGTTGTCCGATCTTCTTCTTCATCAAACATAGGTCTATCTAAAGATACACTTGTGTTTAAAACCATATGTTTTTGCCTGGTAGCTGTTTTTAAAGCTGTACTAATTTGACCTTTTATACAAATAGAGGCAAATGAGCGAAAGGATGCTTTCCTTGTTATATCATAATCACTAATGGCTTTAAATAGCCCAATCATTCCTTCTTGTATAAGATCTTCTTTATCCGCACCGATGAAAAAGTTAGTGCGCACATTACTTCTTACAAAGTTTTTATACCGGTGTACCAGAACCTCTGCAGCACGGGGATAACCTTTTTTATATATCTCTATTAAATGTTCATCTTCTAGGCCTTCTAATTGAGTCATTGACATATGCATTTGCTTTACATTTCCCATTGTGTTCCCCCTTAGTCTTGCCCCTTGTTTTTGTCTACGTTGATGTTATCTGTGTTACCTTTTAGTATATCCTACTTTGGCGATATTGTTAAGCAAATGATTTAAATTCAATTGTTATAGTTGTGCCAATGTCCTTTGTACTCTTAATTCCTATCTTGCCATCATATTTCGCAACAATATTCCTAACAATAGAAAGTCCAAGGCCCGTTCCGCCACCTGTTCTACTTCTAGAGGTGTCTACCCTGTAGAACCTTTCAAAAATTCTCCCTAAATGTTCCCCATCAATCCCTATTCCATTGTCTTTAACGATAAGGGTAACCACTTTGTCTGTGTTTGTAATCTGCACCTTAATAAAGCCTTTTTGTTTGCCATATTTGATGCCATTATCCACAAGATTATAGATCATCTCCCATATATCTTTTTCTACTGCTTGAATATGCCCCTGGCCTTCTGTATACAATATGATTCTTTTATCTGCTCGAAGCCCTTCAAGTGACTTAATAACATCATTGGCAACTTTATCAAGGCTCATAGTTTTCATTTCTAGGCTAGGGACTTTAATACTTTCAACTTCTGAGAGATACAAAATATCATTTATAATGCTAAGTAGTCTATCACTTTCTTTAACAATCCGTTTTAGGTAGTCATTTTGCTGCTCTTTTTTGCTTATAAGACCAGATGACATTAAATCTGCAAAGCCTTTTATTGATGTTAGGGGGCTTTTTAGCTCGTGAGATACGTTTGCCACAAAATCAGTTCGCATTTGCTGGGTTTTTTCCATCTGAGCAAAATCATAATTTAGCTTTTTAATTAAATAATCTATGTTGTTCAGTATGGGTTGTACTTCTTTAAAGGATTTAATATTAGCCGCGTCCCCTATCTCTACTTGTCCCTTATTTTCAAGTAACTTATTAATCTCTACAATTGGGGACACTAACTTTTCTGAAAGATTGTTTGCAAACTTATTCATTATCAAAATCATTAGTAGGCTGATTACTAGTGTTATTGGGAGCATTGTCTTTAAAAAATCATAAGTTACAACTAATGGATAAGAAAATCTAAGAATAAGATCTTCATTTACTTTTGTGGCTGTATAAATGGTTTTAATACCTGTTGTTTCACTTGCCCGAATTTCTTCTCCAAAACCTGTTTGAATGGCCCTAATGACTTCCCCTCTATCTAAATGATTTTCCATAGACAGTGCCTGCACTTGACTATCTCCAAGAACCGTTCCTCTATGATCAATAAGGGTTACCCTAAGATTTTTATTTGTATAGGCTAAAGCTCTAACATAGTCTTGTAAGTCTATATCTTGGGGAATCTTACTAATTCTTACAACCTCTGCTGTTATCTTCAAGCTTTCTTTTGTGTCATTGAGCCTTGTGTTATAAAACATAAGAAACGTAGCACATAAAATAGTTATCATAACAATAAAAAAACAAATGGCATATGTAATTTTAATATACTTTTTCATATTGTCTCCTTTAAGTTCATTACTTAATAAACTTATAGCCATATCCACGAACTGTCTCAATGTATTTCGGATTTTCTACTTGGTCTGATAACTTTTGCCTGATTGATTTAATGTGCATATCAACAGTTCTTGTGCTATCTGCTTCATAACTATAATCCCAAGCTTTACTGAGCAAATTTTCCCTTGATAAAACAATTCCAGCATTATTATAAAGATGGGTTAGTAATTCAAATTCTTTAAAGGTTAGTTTTATTTTTTCGCCACCAATGCTAACTTCTTTGCTTTCAAAATCTATTTTTAAATCAGAATTTATCTCTGTTTTATCTTCTTTGTAGTTTCTTCTAAGTGCTGCTTTGATTCTAGCTAGAAACTCTAAAACACCAAAAGGCTTTGTAATATAATCTTCTGCCCCAAGTTCTAGGCCTTTGACTTTATCTATTTCAGACCCTTTTGCTGTTAGAAAAATGACTGGAATCCTTTTTGTTGCATCATCCCCTTTAAGCTCTTTAATAATTTCAAGACCACTTTTCCCTGGCAGCATAATATCAAGAAGAATAAGATCTGGGGTATTTCTTTTTAGGCCCTGTAATAATTGGGTATAACCCAAAAAGCCCTCTGAGTTGTACCCAGAGGCCGTTAGGCTGGCTAATATTAGTTCTAATATATCCTCGTCATCTTCAACGACATAAATAATTGAAATGTTAATCACTCCTAAAGTATCCTCTTTTGTTTGCGCACGCCTGTTACATTAAAGATAACCCATTCTGCAATATTTTGTGCATGGTCGCCAATCCTTTCTAGGTACTTAGCAATCATAAAATAATCTATAAATAATTCTCCATTTTTAGAATCTACTTGAATGGCTTCAATTAACTTTTTGCGAACTTCTAAAAATAGCCGATCCACTTCATCATCAGAGTCAATAACAGCGCTAGCTAGGCTGGCATCGTGGTTCACAAATGATTCAATTGATCTTACAACCATTTTAACACATTTGTCTGCCATTTCGTATAATAACTCGCTACCTTCACCTGCATCTCCTTCAAAACTCATAATGATCTCAGCAATATCTGCTCCTTGATCACATATTCTTTCCATATCTGTTATCATTTTAAGGGCTGTTGAGATCGTCCGTAAATCTTTTGCCACTGGCTGCTCTGTTAGTAAAATTCTTAGAGACTTTTTCTCTATTTTATATTCTAGTTCATTGGCCTGGTAGTCATTTTCATAAACTTCTTTTGCTAGAATCTTGTTGTTTGTTTTAAGGGCTTCCATGGCCTTTAGTATGGTTGTCTCAATAAATTCTCCCATTTTTATTACATCTGCATTTAACTCTTCCATTTCTCTTTCAAACTTATTTCTCATGATAGATTTCCTTTCTTGGCAGTAGTCTAACTTTATTACCCAAATCTTCCTGTAATATAATCTTCTGTTCTTTTATTTTTAGGGTTGGAAAATATATCCAGCGTTTTACCTGTTTCTATTATTTCACCTAGCAAAAAGAACACTGTCTCGTCGCTAATTCTTGTGGCTTGTTGCATATTATGGGTTACAATAACAATCGTATATTTTTCTTTTAATTCTAGAATAAGGTCTTCTATTTTAGATGTTGAGATAGGGTCTAGGGCACTTGTTGGCTCATCCATCAAAAGAACATCTGGATTTATAGCTAGAGCCCTTGCAATACAAAGACGTTGTTGCTGTCCTCCTGACATTCCTAAGGCACTCTTTTTTAACCTGTCTTTTGTTTCTTCCCAAATAGCTGCGTCTTTAAGACTTTTCTCTACAATTTCATCTAAGATAGCCTTCTTAGTGATTCCGTGTGTTCTTGGTCCGTAGGCAATATTATCATAAATACTCATTGGAAATGGATTAGGTTTTTGAAATACCATCCCAACATTTTTTCTAAGGGTATTGATATCCATATCCCCATATATATTTTCATTATCCAGCAAGACCTCTCCTGTTATAGTACATCCTTCTACTAAATCATTCATTCTATTTAACGTTTTAAGGAGGGTAGATTTTCCGCAGCCTGAGGGCCCTATAAATGCTGTTATTTTGCTTGTTTTTATATCAAGATTTATATTCTTCAAAGCCTGAAATTCATTGTAATAGAGGTTTAAGTTTTTTATCTCAAATTTATTCATCTTGATCTGCCTTTCGTTAACTTTTTGGCTACCCTATTAGATAGTATATTAATAATGAGTACCGTCATTAGTAGAACTAAAGCTGTTGCATAGGCCTGGTTTGTATGTAGCCCTTCACTTGATAAAGCGTACATATGCACAGAAAGGGTTCGTCCGGATGAAAATATATTCTCAGGAATCTTAGCAACTGTCCCTGCTGTATAAATAAGGGCTGCCGTTTCGCCTACAATTCTACCAATCCCCAGTATGACACCCGCTAAAATCCCAGGGACTGCTGTGGGTAATACAATTTTAAACACTGTTCTTAGTTTACCTGCGCCTAGTCCAAAACTAGCTTCCCTATATAAATCAGGTACAGATTTAAGGGCTTCTTCAGTTGTTTTTATAATGAGGGGTAGTATCATAATAGCAAGGGTACAAGCCCCTGATAGAATGGAAAATCCCCATTTCAGTGTGGTAACAAAAAATAATAATCCAAACAATCCGTATACAATAGATGGAATCCCCGCTAATGTTTCTGCTGTTAAGCCTACAATATCAACTAACTTATTACCTTTTTTAGCATACTCCACAAGATAAATCGAAGTTGCTATACCGATAGGAACTGATATTAATAAAGCTAAAACTGTTATTATAATGGTTGTGATCATGGCTGGTAACAATGATACATTCTCGCTATTGTACTTAAGTGAAAATAATGAAGGTGTTATATAGGGCGCTCCTTTTACAATAATATATAAAACAATATACGTAAGGATCGCAATGGTTACAAAGGCCCCTAATAGGATGACTGAAAATAAAAATCGGGATAGGGGATCTGGTCTTTTTTTCCTATTCATAAGATTTGGCTCCTTTTTTAATCATTGTAAAGGATAGGTTGATAATTAAAATAAAGATAAAAAGTATCACTGCCGTTGCAATTAGTGCTTCTCTATGAAGCTCTGCCGCGTATCCCATTTCAATTACAATATTAGCTGTTAATGTTCTGACACCTTTAAATATTCCTGCTGGCATACGTGCTTGATTGCCAGCAACCATTATAACGGCCATGGTTTCCCCGATTGCTCTACCTATTCCCATAATGACTGCGGCAAATATTCCCGATTTAGCTGCAGGTAGCACAACAAAGAATATACTCCTCTCATGAGTGGAACCAAGGGCTAAGGCTCCTTCATAGTAGTTATTTGGCACAGCTCTCATGGCAGCTTCACTTATGCCAACAATGGTTGGGAGAACCATTATTCCAAGCAGCACACTAGCAGTTAAGATGCTGTTTCCATTTCCCGGGAAGACTGTTCGCATGACTGGCACTAATACAGCTATGCCAAAAAAACCATACACAACGGACGGAATCCCAGCTAATAGTTCAATGGCTGGTTTTAGTATTTTATATGCTTTTTTAGGGCAGTAGAACGCCATAAATACGGCTGTTAAAATACCAATAGGAACGCCAAAAAGGATGGCCCCTCCTGTTATATAGATACTTCCTAAAATCATGGGTAATATCCCAAATGAAGCTGGCACATCACTTGGGGCCCAGTTCTTCCCTAATAAAAAATCAAATAATCCTATTTTTGCTATTGCAGGGATACCATTTACAAATACGAAAATACATATTAAAAACACTGCAATAATTGAGGCCGTAGCACATATAATAAATACTATTTCCATTGTTTTTTCTTTTATTTTTTGAGGCATCATTTCACTTCCTTACCTTATCTCGCTCCACTTTGTAACGGCTCCTGTGAAAATATCTTTTACATTTTCAGTTGTTAAATCATCTCTACTATTGGTTTTGTTTGCTATAACTGCTATGCCATCTATTGCTATTTCTATTCCGTTTAAAGCTTCTTTTTCACTATCTTTAAGTGAGCGGGATGCCATTCCTATATCACATATCCCATCTATTGCAGCGTTCATCCCAGAAGTTGAGTCGCTAAGCTGAATTTCTATTTCTGCATTTGGATTAATTAGTTCATAGGCCTCTTTTAATTTCTCCATGATTGGAGTTACAGAAGATGATCCTGCAACCACGATTTTACCTGCTGGGGCATCACCAGAATATTTGGGGGCACCATCTGTAATTGGAATATAACTCTCTGCAACGACTTCTTGACCTTCTGCACTTAATATATAGATTATAAAATCTTTTGTTAAGCCAGTAGCATCTCCTTTAATTGCTATATTAAAGGGTCTTGCTATCTTATAGGTTCCATTTTTTACATTCTTTGATGTGGGTTCTACACCATCTATTTTCATTGCTTTAATGCTCTCATTGACTGACCCTAAAGATATGTAGCCAATTGCCAATTCGTCCCCTGATACATTGGCAAGCATAACATCTGTTTTGGGTGCTATTGTTGCTTCTTTCGTTGTATGATCAACTTTGTTACCATTGGCATCCTTTTCCTCAATTTTAATTAGTTCAGTAAAAGCTCCCCTGGTTCCCGATCCATCTTCTCGGCTAATGACAGATATGGTGCTATCTTCTTTTATACCGGTTGATTCTTTGTCTGCGCATCCTACTAGAAGAGTAGCCCCTAATAGCAATGTTAATCCTATTCTTAGTGTTTTATTCATATTTGCCTCCTTTTTCTATCATTTAGTTTTTATTACAATTTGTATTATAATCGTGGGGCATGTACATTACATATAGGTTGTGTAAAGTCTATGTAAAGTATACTGGGCAGCAAAATACCCTCTTAGCTTTAGCTTAAGAGGGTATTGCTATACCTTAATATTTGTCTAGTTGAAAAAATCTTGGTTTATTATTTCATACTTATACTTTGTATATAAAATCTTATACACCGATTCCTCAAGTCTTTCATCTGTAATGACGCCATCTTGGTAGGCCTTCAACAAGTGATTGTAGGCCTCTTCAACATCTGGCATCAGTAGGATATCCGTCCCTGCCAAAAAGCTTTGCAAAGCAGCTTCTCCTTTGCCAAACTGGCTCGTAATGGCTTGCATATCCAAGGCATCAGTTATGATTAGGCCCTTAAACTGCATTTGATTTTTTAAAATATCCGTTATTATTGTATGAGATAACGTGGCTGGCACCCCTTCATCTATTTGAGGGAGTTCTACATGGGCAACCATAATTCCTTCTACCTCTTTATCAATGGCGCTCTGAAATGGTATTAATTCTCTTTGGCGTAATTCTTCTAGGGACCTATCCACAAAAGCCCTACCCACATGGGAATCTTCTGCTGTATCTCCGTGGCCTGGAAAATGCTTAATAACGGAAATTATATCTTGATCCTGAATTCCCCTTGTCACTTCATTAACCATTACGCTAACTGTCTCAGGGTTAGTTCCAAAACTTCTTTTCCCAATAACCGTATTCTTGGGATTACTCCATATGTCTGCCACAGGAGCAAAATCCATATTAAACCCTAATTCCTTTAACATACTTCCTAGGCGCTTACCTACTTCGTAAGCCTCTTCTTTATTACCAGCTTGCCCAATATCAAAGGCCGATGGAACCGGGTCAAATCCCATTTCGGGATTTGATGCAATCCGGCTAACCATGCCACCTTCCTCATCTACCCCTATCCATAAAGGAAGTCTGCTTTTTTTCTGTAAACCTTGTATTAAGTCCTGAACCTGATCTTTGTTTTTAATATTTTCTTTAAATAAAATGATGCCCCCAACCTGATACACTTCAAGAACCTCTTCCATAGACTCCGTTATTATCTCCACAGAATCTGTATATTGAGAATCTCTAAACGCAGGCATGAGTAACTGTCCTATTTTTTCCTTAGGGGACATATTTTTAATATATTCCTGGATTTTTTCCGAAATATTAGTGAAACCTGGCTCTTCTATCTTATCTAGAGCTAGTTCTTCCTTATCCAGTGCTAGCTCTTCCTGATGAGGTTGAATCTCTTGGGGCAACCTTTCTTCTACTTTAACGCATCCGCCAATCCCCATACCTAGTATTAAAATAATTAGACACAATATAATTCGTCTCATATAAACCACCTTTAAGTACATTAATGGAATCGCTTTTTGATTTACTTCTTTTGATTTGGCTCATTTAACTGATTTTTCCGTTATATCATATTATTATTATATACTTTTTAACAAAATTATACTACTTGATTCATAAAACTTGACACCCAGGCCTAGCCTTGCTATACTTAGCTAAATATAAATTAAATATTTGGATTGATCATCCAGAGAGGTGGAGGGGCCTGGCCCTGTGAAACCCAGCAACCTACATTGTAAGGTGCTAATTCCAGCTGCGTCTAGCAGAAAGATGATTAGTATGATTGTATACGTACCTCTTTCTCTTAATAGAAAGAGGTTTTATTGTTATATTACAAGAAAGGAAGGAACGACCCGATGATTGTCATTAAAGATTTGTATAAAGAATTTATTGCCCAAGACCAAACCGTATCGGCTGTCAACAACGTATCTATCCATGTTGATAAAGGTGATATTTTTGGGATTATCGGACTTAGTGGTGCTGGCAAATCTACTCTTGTCAGATGTATCAATCGGCTTGAAGAACCTACCCGTGGTCATATTTACATCGGCGGTGAGGAAATCACAGGGGCCTCTGAAAAACAGTTGCGCGAGATGCGTAAAAAAACAGGCATGATTTTTCAACATTTTCATCTTCTTAATATGAGAACAGTTGAGGAAAATATTGCATTTCCTCTGGAGATCTCGAATATCCCTAATAAAGAAGAGCGTATTACAGATCTTCTTCGTCTTGTTGAATTAGAAGATAAAAGGCATAGCTACCCCTCTCAATTAAGTGGTGGCCAAAAACAAAGAGTAGGGATTGCCAGGGCTTTAGCTAATAATCCATCTGTTCTTTTATGTGATGAGGCAACTTCAGCCCTTGATCCTAAGACAACCCAGTCTATTTTGGAACTGCTTAAAAAGATTAATCTTGAGCTTGGTGTAACCATGATTATGATTACCCATCAAATGGAAGTGATTAAGCAGATTTGCAACCGGGTAGCCGTTATGGATGGTGGCCGGGTCATAGAACAAGGTACTTTAACCGATATCTTTGCAAATTCAAAGCACCCTATAACCAGCCAATTTGTCAGTAGCGTATCACATGATCTTCCAGGGTTTCTACTGACGCAAAATCCTAATAATCCTCTTATGCGTATTAGCTACCAATCAGAAAGAGTCGGAAAACCACTCCTTTCCAAAGCTATTCGAAAGTTTAATATTGATGCTAATATTTTACTTGGGGGTATTGATAATTTAGGAACCAGTATTATTGGTAACCTGGTTGTAGAGTTTTCCGGTGATGCGGATCAAATCCAAGCTGCTATTAACTATTTAGAAGAAAATAACGTCATATGTGAAAGGGTTGAGCGAAATGAATGAGTTTATAAGGTTAATGATAAAACTTTTACCCGGCGCAACTCTTGAAACACTTTATATGGTATTTTTCTCAACAGTAGTTGCTATCCTTTTAGGTGGCCCCGTAGGAGTAGTCCTTATTATTTCTGCAAGGGGGGGCATACAAGAAAACATTCCTCTTAGCCAAGCTTTATCGGCCATTGTTAATGTTGGGCGCTCATTTCCTTTTTCCATATTAATGATTGCCATTATACCTCTTACCCGGTTAATTGCTGGCACAAGCCTAGGAACCACAGCTTCTATTGTGCCACTGTCTATCGCCGCCATTCCTTTTGTAGCAAGAATCATTGAAGGCGCACTGATGGAAGTGGACAAAGGGATTATAGAGGCAGCCCAGGCCATGGGGGCAACAACCTGGCAGATTATCCACAAAGTTCTTGTACCCGAGGCCATGCCCGGGATTATAAATGGTGTTACACTCACTATTATTAACCTTATTGGTTACAGCGCCATGGCTGGAATGGTCGGTGGTGGTGGACTTGGAAAAGTTGCTGATCAATATGGCTATAAAGGATATAACCCGCCTATTATGATTGCGACAATTGTTTTTATTGTTATATTAGTGCAGATTATTCAGTGGCTAGGCAACACACTTGCTCAAGCTATTAATAAAAAATAAAGGTGTCAGACACGGTATCATCTGTAAGGAAAGTAGAACCTTCCTTTCAAATAAAAAAATCAAAGGAGATGATTTACATGAAAAAACTATCAAAATTAACATCAATTTTAACCCTTTCAGCACTTGTACTAGTAGGTGTTGTAGGCTGCGGTAAAGGCAAGGCTGACAGTGGAACCCTTAAAGTTTCTGTTACATCCGTACCCCACGCAGAAATAATGGAACATATAAGGCCCGCACTTGAAGAAAAAGGTATAAAACTGGATCTGACAGTAGCTGATGATTACAATATTCACAACAGATCCTTAGCCGAAAAAGAAACAGACGCAAACTTTTTTCAACATTTTCCATTCTTAGAAGATCAAATTGCTGATTTTAATTACGAAATTCAAGAGTTTGGTAAAATTCATATTGAGCCTCTTGGTGTTTATTCTAAGAAATATGCTTCTCTAGATGAACTTCCTGATGGCGCAACAATTGCTCTTCCAAATGACCCGTCCAATGAATCCCGTGCACTTGCACTCCTTCATCGTAATGGTTTAATTGAAATGACAGATATCAATAACTTAAAATCTTCAATTTTGGATATTAAAGCAAACCCAAAAAATATTAAGTTCCAAGAAATTGACGCAGCAATGCTTGCTAGAACATTAGATGATGTTGACGCATCTGTTATTAACACTAACTTTGCACTAGCAGCAGATCTTAATCCTACAGCTGATGCCCTTGTAATTGAAGATGCTGACTCACCATATGTTAATATCCTTACCATCCGCAAGGGTGATGAAAACCGTAAGGAACTCAAGATTCTTCAAGAAGTGCTTATGAGTGATTCTGTAAGAGATTTTATTAACGACAAGTATAAAGGTGCTATTGTTCCTGTATTTTAAGCCTAGAAGGGGACAGTCCCTACTTCACTATAGTGAAGTAGGGACTGTCCCCTTTTTTAGCCCCTGGTAGGGCTGTAATTGCCCCTTGTTTGGTTGTGGTTAGGGCCGCTGCTGCATTTGAAAAAAGCAGCATTTCCTTTAATGTTTCTTCTTGTATATTATTTAGGTCAATCTTTTTATCTACTAGTTGATGGAGAAATGAACCAATAAAGCTATCTCCTGCTCCTGTGGTATCGACTGTATCGACTGAATATCCAGGCACATTGATTTCTTTTCCCTGAGCGTAGGCACTTACTCCCTGGCCCCCTCTTGTAACAATTAGTATTTTAGCATTTAATTGTAGGAGTGAATTGATGGCTTCCTTTTCATTTTTTATTTCTGTAATAAACTCTAGCTCATCTTCACTAATTTTTAATATATCTGCTTCTGGTAAAAAATGTTGAATCACACGTCTATACTCTGCGTGATTGTCCCATAGTGGCAAACGGATATTAGGATCAAAACAGATAATTCCCCCTACATCTTGTACTGCTTTAATAGCCCCTACATGAGCTTGTCTTACAGGTGCATCTACAAGGCTAACGGAACAAAAATGTAATATATCTCCTTGATTAAAAGAACCTCTATCTATTTCTTCTTCATTTAATAACATATCTGCACTGGGATTTCTGTAAAAGGAAAAATCTCTTTCCCCATCTTCTTTTAATGAAACAAAGGCCAGAGCTGTATTTGCCTGATTCGTTCGTTTTATATATTTTGTTTCGACTCCTACTTCTTCTAGTACTTCAACTAAATAATCCCCAAAGGCATCTTTTCCTAACTTTCCAATAAAAGCACTCTTCCCACCTAATATAGATACCGCTGCAGCTACATTGGCTGGGGCACCACCAGGTGCTTTTTTAAATGTAACAACATCTTTTAAACCTACCCCTTTTTGTTCAGGAATAAAATCAATTAAAGCCTCTCCAATCGTCCATACCTGTGCCATCATAATCCCTCCTATACTTCTATATCCCACTTATTAATACGACGTATAATAATCTCTTGGTCTGCAAAAAACTCAATGCCTGCTGCATCTGAATCTGGATACACAGTAGCGGACATAACGCGCTCACCTTCTTGCATAAAAACTTCCACGGAACTTCGGTCTATAAAAACTCTTAACTTTAATATATTATCATAAAGAGGAATAATAGTTTTTCTTACATTATCTTGATCTATTTCTTGTCCGCTATTAGAACGATCAAAAACAAACTTAGACTCTTCCCTATTATAATATAATTTTGTCTCTTGTTTATTATTTTTCAAAATACTTAATCCAAAGTTTTTTGCTTGTAGGGCATCTATTTCTATTTCTAACTCTATATGTTGACCTTGAACGCCCTCAAGTACTACTTTATCTAGTACTGATATGTCCTTATAAGTTACAGGATTTATGCGGTATTGTTTAATATCATCTACAGGAATTTGATATAACTTCCCATTAATCATTTTCAATTCCCTAGGAAGAGTCATGGCTCCAGCCCAATTATGGTTTTGAGTATTTGTAGGATTATTCCTTTCCCACATATTCATCCAAGCAATCATAATCCGGCGTCCTCTGTTATCTTCCAAAGTCTGAGGTGCATAAAAATCAAATCCATCATCAATCTGATCCATGGTGTGATAATCATATTTTCCAGTCTCCAAATCTAATTTACCAACAAGATACAAACTAGAATGCATATTAGAGTACTTTTCCCCCTCTTTTTCTAAAAACTGTGGAGAAATAATTAATACATCTTCTCCCTCCATAGGAAACACATCAGGGCACTCCCATATATCCCCAATTTTATGTTCACTACGTGCAAGTTCGCCCACATATTCCCATTCTAATAAGTCTTTAGATTTATATAATAAAACTTGACCACTTTTATCTTTATGCCTTGCACCTATTACTGTGTAGTAATAGTCGCCACGTAGAAAGACTTTAGGATCCCTAAAATCTTGTGGCATTGTATAATCTGGTGCGTCTTTACTTCCAATTACAGGATTAGTTGCAAGCTTTTCAAATTCAATACCATCTTTAGATCTTGCTATATTTTGTACCTGCCTAATATTTGCAGGATTTCCTGGATCAGGATCTAAATGTCCTGTGTACATTAAATATAATTCCCCATCCTTTTCAATGGCGCTTCCGGAAAAGCATCCACTAGCATCAAAAGTTGAATCTGGTGCTAATGCCACCGGTAGATGGTCCCACTTTATTAAATCTTTACTTTTTACATGTCCCCAGTGCATAGGCCCCCATTCACTACTATATGGATGGTATTGATAAAACAGATGATACTCCTCTTTATACATACAAAATCCATTGGGATCATTAATCCAACCAATCTCTCCCATAACATGATATTTTTGTCGATATTCAGGGTCTACTTTAAATTTATTTTCTTCAATATAATTACGTGCCTTTTGTAAATTACTCATACTACTCATCTCCTTATGTAAATTAATAATCACATTACCTTTTCATGTTAATTTAAAATAAACCAGAATAAGTATACAAGTTCTTATTCTGGTTTACTTTTCTTATTACCTATGAATAACCTAAGACTTTTATCCCTTAACCGATCCTATCATTGTACCTTTTACAAAGTATTTTTGTAGGAATGGGTATAATATCAAAACAGGAACACTTGCTACCATTATTACCCCATACTTAATTAATTCTGAAACCCTTTGCTGGGCTGCATATGAGGCAGCATCCATAGACATTTGTGTTGTATTAACTTGATTTTGAACTAAAATATTTCTTAGGATAATTTGGAGTGGGTATAAAGATTCGCTCCTCAGATAAATTAAAGCATCAAAAAATGAATTCCAGTGACCTACGCCATAGTAAAGAACTAAAATAGCAATAATTGGTTTAGAAAGTGGTAACACAATTTTACTAAAGAACTGTGCATCAGAACAGCCATCAATAACTGCTGCCTCCAACAGTTCATCAGGTAGGGTATTTTCTAAAAATGTACGTGCTATAATTAAATTAAAGACTGATATGACATTGGGTATTACTAACGCCCAAATTGTGTTTAACATCTTTAACTCTTTTATTACTAAGTAAGTAGGTATAAGTCCTCCGTTAAAAAATAAGGTAAATGTTATAAATAAGGTAAAAACCTACGGCCTGGTAAATCTTTTCTAGATAAGGCATATGCCCCTGTTAATGTTAAGACTATATTAATGATTGTCCCTACAATAGTATATATTAGTGAGTTTTTGTATCCTACCCATATAGAATTATCCCTAAAAATTCTCTGATACCCTTCTAGTGTGATATTTTTAGGAAGTAACCATACTTCTCCTGCATAGATGGCACTTGGGTCACTAATAGATGCAATAACCATAAAATATAACGGATATAAAACTAATATTACACAAATCGTTAATATGGTGAAATTAAGCATATCAAAAATCCAGTCTTCTGTAGATCTTGCACTTCTATTTAATATTCGCATTTTCTTTCCCCCTTACCATAAACTAGTGTTAGATAATTTTCTTGATAATTTATTAGCGCCTACTACCAATACTAAATTAATTACCGAGTTAAATAATCCCACAGCCGTTGAAAAACTATATTGTGCTTGTTCTAAACCAACCTGGTATACATAAGTAGGTAAAATAGATGATTTTTGCATATTTAGTGCTGTTTGCATAAGCAATGCTTTTTCATGACCAATTCCCATAATGCCACCTAAGGCTAAAATAAGCATAATTACAATTGTTGGTAATATACCAGGAATGTCTACATGTATTATTCTTTGTAGTTTATTAGCCCCATCTACAATCGCTGCTTCATGTAATTCTTGAGATATACCTGCTAATGCCCCAAGGTAAACAATTGTTCCAAATCCTGTGGTTTGCCATATACCTGACAAAATATACATTGGTTGAAACCATCCAGCTTCCCCAAAAAAGAATACTGTCTCCCCCCCAAAGTATTGAATAATTTTGTTAATAAGCCCTGATGATGGCGATAAAAACACCATCATCATTCCTACCAATACCACTACAGAAATAAAGTTGGGTGCATAAATAACTGTTTGTACAAACTTTTTGTATTTTCATGTTTAAATTGATTGAGTAAAAGTGCCAAGATAATAGGAAGTGGAAAAGAAAAAAGCAATCCATATACGCTTAGGCCTACTGTATTCTTTAGTAAATCTACAAAATTGTATGAATTAAAAAATCTAACAAAATGATCAAACCCGACCCATGAGCTACCCAAAATACCCTTGCTAGCAACAAACTTCTTAAATGCAATTTGAACCCCATACATTGGCACATACCTAAAAATAATGACCCATATAAGTGTCGGGAGAAGAAACAAGTATAATTGATATTTCTCTAGTATATGCTTTGTTTTGATACTTTGCTTTTTGTCTCTACCACAATAACCACCCTCTTTTTGTTATGTAGATTACTCACGTAATCGTTTACCTTACTGTCTGCATCTATCTGTTAGATGCAGAATCTAGCAGGATTCCCTTTTTATTATTTCTGTCAGTAATTTATATTCTTTATACTCTTTACCAGGTAATTGTATTCTACTTAAAAGTATCTCAGCTGCTTTTTTCCCTAATTCAATTGAAGGTTGCTTAATCATTGTAAGTGTCGGTGTCGTTACCTTGGCCCATTCATAATCATCAAACCCAATTACTGCAACATCTTCAGGGATTTTATATTTATGTTCTTGTAAAAACTTAAATACTCCCATAGTCATTACATTGTTACTCACAAATATGGCGGTTACACTTTCTTGATCCGCTAATTCTTGTGCTAATTGGTATCCACTTTCAAATTTAGAAATCCCCTCTCTAATTAGTTTTGGATTAATTTCTAACTTATAATCCAAGAAGACTTGTTTATATCCTTCTAATCTTTGAATAGTTGATGAAACATCTAGGGCACCGGTAACAAATCCTATGTTCTTATGTCCTTTTTTAATCAGAGACTCTACTGCCTCATATGTTCCTTGATACCCATTTGCTAGAACACAGTCTCCTTCATACCCCTCTGGTCTTCTATCAATAAATACTAAAGGGAACTCTGGATGTAAAAGTTCTTTTAAATAAGAGTGGTCTTTAGCTGTTGGCGCTATAATCATACCATCTACTTGTTGTGCATTTAATATCCTTATTTGTTCTTGTTCATCTTCTACACTTTCATTTGAATTGCATAGTATTAAGTTATATCCATCTTCTTTTAGAACAGATTGTATCCCTTGGGCCACAGACATAAAAAAAGAGTTTGAAGTGTCATTTTCTAGTACTGGTACTAATAGGCCTACGGTTTTTGATTTTTGACTGCGTAGACTTCGGGCCACATAATTAGGTCTATAATCTAAGTCTTTCATTGCATTCGTTACTTTCAATTTTGTATCTTCTGCAACATATCTTGTTTTATTAATCACATGAGAAACAGTTGCTGTTGAAACGCCAGCTTTCAGTGCAACATCTTTAATACTTGGAACCATGCTCATCTACTCCTTTCTTCTATAAATAAGAATTTTAATTATGTACAGTTAATCGTTTACGTAATCGTTTACTTATTTTTATTTTACTCTATTTATTTTGCTCTGTCAATACTATTTGTTTGTTTTAGCTATCTTATATGATATATCGGATTTAATATACTTAAATATTGCCTAAAAGTCTATATAAAGCTGACCTTATAGGCAATATTATATACTACTGTTCTCTTTATTAATTGCTTGTTATTAGTTCGTAAATTATTTTTGCACATTGTGCTCTTGTTAGTTTGTTAGCAGTTGTAAAACTTATATCTTCTTGTAGCTTCTAATAAACACCCTGTAACTCCCACACTTCTAGTTTATCAATTGTAATTGCACTTGCCCCATGCAAGCTTAGTTTTCTTTTTTCATTTTCTGTATAATTTCTAAGGGTCATAGATTTCCTTTCATTAAGATAACTTTCTATCATAGAATGATCTAAATAAAAATGAATGGATGTTAACTCTTCTTGTGTGTCTACTTTATCAACATCCCCCCTTAACCTTCCAACTTCTACCCCATTATCTTTAGCACCGTATACCATTTGCTTTTTGTCATAATAAACTTCTACTGTCTTATCTTCGCCATACTCTACGCCAACACCTAAATAATCAACACTTGCTTCTACCTGAATTTCAAACATATTGCCTGAAATTAAATCTAATGCTTTATTAGCATCTTCTAAGCTAACATTTTCCAAATCTACTAACTTACTTTTTCTAACCTTTTTTAATTCCTCAATGGGTTTTACCCCTACAGATTCATCATTATTTAAAAACAGTTCTACTGGTAGTCCTCCATTATGTGCCCACCCTGCTTCATATTCATCTTTGGATGTTCTCTTTCCCTGGCTAATGGTAAAAACCACACTTCTATTATCCGGCGTCACAAATCCACTTGCCCCAGTGAATGTTCCTTTTCCTAAGTCAATAAGCTTTGGTAGTTCATGTTCTGGTATAAATTTAAAGTTTTCTTTATCCCAGCTTCCTGTCCAATAATAAGTCTCTACAATTTCATTATCTATCTGGCAAGCGCATAGCAATAAAATATACTTTTTAATCTCTCCGTGTTTATTTCTAAGGGGTAATAATACAGGAAGTTCCCATATATGGCCAACTTCTTCACACAAGGCATAGTCATATTCCATAATAAAATTTCGATATGTCCAGTTATACATATCTCTTGACGTATAAAGTCAGGCATTCCAAATGATCCAAAGAAGTCTGCAATATCCATACACCACTCATCTGACATGAAGCTAAAAGGAACTTCATCTGCTTTACCATTACCATTTGGATCTCCGTTTTTAAAAGCTTTTAGTACTGCATAAAATTGCTATGTTGTCTGTGGAATTTCTAACCCCAAATTATCTAGCCATGTTTTATTAATCGATACAAAAAACGGTACTGCTCCTAGCCCCATTTCTTCAGCTCGTGGTAGCGAATAAATATGGCCATCTGGTGCAGTCATTAGCTGTTTAATTTCAGGTCTTTTTTCTAAGATTTTCTTTAAATTAGGAGCATGTTCGTCAATTAGGTCTTCTAGTGGAATAATTGTACCACCTTCACCATAATTAACAATATCTAAATCACTAAATCCTGAATTGTAAAATGCATCAGGTAAATCGCCACTAGCTAATAATAAGTTTTTCTTGGTTTGATAATCAGTATCTGGAATGTTCTCCCACTCTATATGTACATTAGTCTCCTTTTCTAGGTCCTGGAAGATAAGCATTTCATCAAAGTTTGATGATTTTGGTTATCGGAATACATATCTACACCTCATTTAATCGTTTACGTCGTTATTTAAAACAAGATTACCATGTAATTTATTCGTTGTTAACACTAATTTGTATTTAAACATAAATTTTATATTGAAAACCACTATTCTTTTGTGAATTTTTATTTTTTGTTCACACACAATAAGCCAGATAGGATTTCCATCCCACCTGGCTTATTGTGTCATACGCCTCGTATTATCAAGACCTATCTATTTTAGCTATGCTTCGTATCCGTTAGGATTGCCACTTTGCCATCTCCAAGAGTCCTCACACATTTCATCAAGGTCCCTAATTGCTTCCCAGCCCAGCTCATTTTTAGCCTTTGTTGAATCCGCATAACAGGTAGCAATGTCTCCGGCTCTTCTTGGCATCATTTTGTATTTAATCTCTTTACCTGTAACCTTCTCAAATCCTTTAACAACATCTAATACACTATAGCCTATTCCTGTTCCTAGGTTATAGGCTATAACACCTTGTTTTTCTTTAAGTTTTTCAACTGACTTTACGTGGCCTACTGCTAAGTCAACAACGTGGATGTAGTCACGTACACCTGTACCATCTGGCGTATTGTAATCATCCCCAAATATACTTAGATAATCTAATTTACCAACTGCAACTTGGGTGATATAAGGTACTAAGTTATTTGGAATTCCTTTTGGATTCTCGCCAATGGTTCCACTCTTATGGGCGCCAATTGGATTAAAATATCTCAGAAGGATAATGTTCCATTCAGGATCTGCAGCATATAAATCCCTAAAGATATCTTCTAACATCAGTTTTGTACGTCCGTATGGATTGGTTACTGATAATGGAAAATCCTCCGTTATTGGCACGCTAGTTGGATCACCGTATACAGTAGCGGAAGAACTAAATATAATATTTTTCACATTATGATTTCTCATAACATCACATAATACAAGTGTTCCAGATACGTTATTGTAATAGTATTCTAAAGGCTTTCGCACTGATTCCCCCACTGCCTTAAGTCCTGCAAAGTGAATAACTGCATCAATTTTTTCTGCTGTAAAAATCTTATCCAACGCGTCTGCATCTAATATGTCAGCTTCATAAAACTTAACGTCTTTACCTGTAATCTTTTTTACTCTTGCTAAAGATTCTTCGCTTGAGTTAGATAAGTTATCTAAAACAACAACTTCATACCCCTCTTTTAAAAGCTCTATACATGTGTGACTTCCAATATATCCTGCTCCACCTGTTACTAAAATTGACATTTTGCATCATCCTTCTCTATTTGGGGACAGTCCCTGCTTCAATGCATTGAAGTGGGGACTGTCCCTATATTATTTTCCTGCCCATAACATAACGGGATATTTCTCGTCTTTTTTAAGTTGGTTTATTGCCTTTGCTACTGTGGCTTTATCTTCTTGGTAAGTGACACCATGCCACTGATCAGTCGTTTTTGACACATAGACATTTGCCTTGTCTTGTTTTAATAAATCATGTATAACACTTGGTAAAAAGTACTCTGATTTTAATGGGTTTAGGGTTATGTTTTTATCTAGGAAGGTAACAAATCCCATTTCTAACTCTTTTAAAAGGCTCTTGCTAAATCCCCATATATTCATTGAGGCTACGCTGTTTTCAGGAAGGCTTATCCAAGTTGTACCGTCTTCTGTATAGGCTGGCCCATTTTCCTTTTTCTCAATCTGGGTGCGTTCTATAATATCAACTAGAAAATCATTGGCATCTAGTTCACATATTCCTCTTGAAACATGGCCATTCTCTGTAAGGGTTTTATCAAGCTTATAGCCTACCATTGTATATTTATATTTGTCATTATCTTCTGTTGTAATCAGGTAATCATAAATAAGTTTAAAAGCAGTTGGTCCATAGTAATCATCAGCATTTAGAACTGCAAAAGGCCCATCTATAACGTCTTTACAACTTAAGATTGCATGGCCTGTCCCCCAAGGTTTAACTCTACCTTCTGGCACTTTATATCCGGTTGGTATATTGTCTATTTCTTGATAAACATATACTACCTCAATGTGTTTTGACAATTTATCGCCTATAGCTTCTTTAAAGTCTTTTTCTATTTCATGCTTTATAATAAAGACTACTTTTTCAAATCCTGCTTTGATCGCATCATAGATGGAGAACTCCATCATAATGTGTCCTTCCGAATCAATTGGATCTATTTGCTTTAGGCCACCGTATCTACTTCCCATACCTGCTGCCATTATAACTAATACTGGCTTCTTCATATTATGTTCCTCCAATATATTATGGTAACTACATATGTACCTAATTTATATTATAAACCTTATAGAAAAGGTTTTCAATGGTATTATTGCTTTTTTATATACTTTGTTACTTTATTAACAATTCGTGCCCTATTCTATGGGGTAAAATGCCAAAAGGCAAGGAAGCTTAAATCGCTTTCCCTTGCCTTTTAGTACCTGTAAATTGACTATTGTATAAATCTTCATAAAAACCTGCTTGGGCTATTAGCTCATCATGGGTTCCTGTTTCAATAATATCCCCATCATTCATAACTAAAATCAGATTTGCATCTTTAATTGTGGATAACCTGTGAGCAATAACAAAACTGGTTCTGTTTTTCATCAGTTCTTCCATTGCTCTTTGGATATAGATTTCTGTTCTCGTATCAACACTACTTGTGGCCTCATCTAAAATAAGAACCACCGGATTCGCAAGGATTGCACGGGCTATGGTTATAAGCTGCTTTTGTCCCTGTGAAATATTAGATGCCTCTTCGTTTAGGATTGTGTCATAGCCTTCTGGAAGTGTCCGAATAAATTTATCAACACGAGCCGCTTTAGCCGCACTGATCATCTCTGTTTCTGAAGCATTAATATTCCCATACATAATATTTTCTTTGATTGTGCCGTTAAATAACCATGTATCTTGAAGTACCATTCCAAACATGCTTCTTAGGTCTTCTCTTTTTAAATCTGTAATATTAATACCATCAACGGTAATACTTCCCTTACTAATCTCATAAAAACGCATCAGTAGATTCACGAGGGTGGTTTTTCCTGCTCCTGTAGGCCCTACAATTGCAATGGTTTGGCCTTTTTTAACATCTATACTCATATCTTTCATTAAGACTTCGTCTTGTTTATATCCAAATTCCACATGATCAAATGTAACATTACCTTGTGGATTTTCAATCACAATAGGTGTCCCAATATTTTCTACTTCCTCTTCTTCATCCACTACTTCAAAAACCCGTTCTGCTGATGCAATGGTTGATTGAATAACGTTAGCAATATTAGCTACTTGTACGATTGGCTGTGTAAATTGTCTAGCATACTGAATAAATGCCTGGATATTACCAATTGTAATCAGACCTCTCGTAACAAATATTCCGCCTACAATACACACAAATACATAGCCTATATTGCTGACAAAGTTCATTAAAGGCATAATAAGCCCTGAAACAAATTGTGCTTTCCATCCTGAGTCATATAACGCCTCATTAATTTTATTAAATTTTTTAATTGATCTTTCTTCATATCCAAATGCTTTTATTACCTTATGACCTGTATACATTTCTTCTACATGTCCGTTTAAATTACCAACTGATTTTTGTTGGTCTCTAAAAAATAATTGAGATTTTTTAGCTACATTCTTTGTAATCAAAACAGAGAGTGGCAAGGTAATAACTAAAATTAGGGTCATGACCCAGCTGATTCTAAGCATCATAGCGATTACACCGATTAGTGTTAATATTGATGTAATCAGCTGAGTAATACTTTGCTGCAGGGTACTGCTTATATTATCTATATCATTTGTAACGCGGCTTAAAATTTCCCCGTGGGTCCTTGAATCAAAATATTTAAGTGGCAATCTTGATAGTTTACCATTGATGTCTTTTCGAAGATCATACACTGTATCTTGGGTAACTGATGCCATTAAAACCTGCTGCACATAACTAAATAATGCACTAAGGACATAAAGAGCCCCTAGTTTCCAAAGCACTTTACCTATGATATCAAAATTAATACTTAAAGCTAATTTGCCTTGAATACTCGTCATGACATCTTGGTATAAGCTTGTAATCGCTTCTCCCATAACAACTGGCGTTACAACTGAAAAAACGGTACTTAAAATGGCAGCTAAAACGACAATAACAAGTTTTAATGTTTGCGGTTTTAAATAAGTGCCTAACCTTCTAAGTGTTCCTTTAAAATCTTTTGCCTTTTCCGGTGGCATAGACATACCTGCTGCCCCGTGCCCCATTCCGCCGCCCGGTCCTCTTGGAGCACCTTTTTGTTTTTGTTCACTCATTATGATGCCTCCTCTTTGGAAAGTTGTGAAAACACAATTTCCTCATATACCTTGCAACTTTCTAAAAGCTTTTTGTGTGTTCCTTTTCCTACAATTTGCCCTTCATGGAGAACAATTATTTGCTCAGCATCCATAACGGTTGCCACTCTTTGAGCCACAACAATCATAGCTGAGTTCCTAGTTTCAGCCTTTAGAGCCTCACGAAGTTTTCCGTCTGTTTTAAAATCTAAAGCTGAGAAGCTATCATCAAATATATAAACTTCTGGTTTTCTAACAAGTGCACGGGCTATAGAAAGCCTTTGATTTTGTCCACCCGAGATATTGGTTCCGCCTTGAGCAATTTGAGAATCAAACCCATCTTTCATACCCTCTATAAATTCTGTTGCCTGAGCAATTTCTGCTGCAAGCTTAACTTCCTCATCTGCTGCATCTGCTTTACCATACCTAATGTTTTCTGCAATGGTTCCCGAGAAAAGAACAGACTTTTGAGGAACAAATCCAATTTTGGCCCTTAATTCTTCTTGTTTCATATCTTTAACATCAATCCCACCTATTAAAACACTGCCTTGGGTTACATCATAAAATCTAGGAATCATATTTATTAAAGTGGATTTCCCGGACCCTGTCCCCCCTATAATAGCCGTTGTTTCACCAGGGTTAGCTGTAAATGAAATATTGCAAATAACAGGTTCTTCTGCGCCTGTATATTTAAAAGAAACATCTTTAAATTCTACAACGCCTTGTTTATTACTTGTTTGTCTCTTGCTTGTTTCTACCGTCATATTACTATCTGCCAGGTCCTTAATTTCATTAATCTTTTCTAAGACTTCATTGACCCTTCTTACAGAAACCATAGCTCTTGGAATCATAACAAACATCATGGAAAGCATCACAAGTGAAAACATAATTTGCATAACATATTGAATAAAGGCCATTAGGTCCCCTACTTGCATGCCCCCACTTTCTATTCTAACGCCTCCAAACCAAATAATTGAAATAACCGTTAGGTTTAAAATGAGCATTAAAGCTGGCATTAATGTTCCCATAATCCTATTAGCCTTAATGGAGGTGTCTTTAAGGTCCATACTAACACCGTCAAAGCGTTTCTTTTCATAATCATCCCTATTAAATGCACGAATAACGCGTATGCCCATAAGGTTTTCTCTTACGACTAAGTTAAGATTATCTAGTTTTTCTTGCATGACTTTAAAAAGCGGAACACCTTTTTTGGCTACTGCTGCAATAACGATAATAACAATCGGTACTGAAAAAAGGAGTACCATGGATAATTTTGGATCTTTAGATGTGGCCATCATAATACCACCAATCGCCATCATAGGTGCTCTTAACATCATACGCATGCTAATGGTAAGTACTTGCTGTATTTGTGTTATATCGTTGGTTGTTCTTGTAATCAGTGATGATGTTCCTATTTCACTAAATTTCTCTACCGTAAGATTTTCCACATGTGAAAATACTTCTTGGCGAAGATCCCTGCCAAATGCTGCTGCAACCTTTGAAGATAGGTAGCTAGCAATAATATTTAGCACTGTACCAACTGCTGCCACAGCTATCATAAATCCGCCTATTTTTAAAATGTACCCCGTATCTCCACTTACGATTCCTTTATCTACAATATCTGCCATTAGTTTTGGCAAGTATAGTTCTGATAATGATTGTAATAGCATTAGTACCACGACAACAATAATAGACATTGTAAATGGCTTTAGAAATTTCGTAACCTTACTCATGTTTCACGTCCTTTTTTAAGTATGTGAGGGGGCATTTATCCCCGCACACCGCCAATAAATTTTCTCTCATTTTAATTAATAACTTTCCAAATACTTCTTTATCTTCATCTGTCAGACTACTAAAACATTCCTCTTCAATTTTCTTCGCAATAATAGCAACTCGCTCCCTAGTATCTTTTCCTTCTTTTGTTAGATATATCCTAGAGACCCTTTGATCTTCTTGGTCTTGCTTTTTCTCTATGAGCCCCGCCTTCACCATTCTTTTAACCATCATTGTAATGGTCGCAGGTTGTATCCCTAGTTTCTCAGATAACTCTTTTTGGCTTTGACCATCTTGTTTGTGCAAAGCAAAAAGTAGGGGTGGCTGGCCTGGATAGGCGCCTTGATTATCTAATAATTGATGGGTCCGGTAATGATGAAGCCCTATTACTTGATGAAATATATGGTAGGGTGAATTTTTTTGGCATTCATCCATATTACTCTCTCCTTTCAAACTAACTCGTCTTATTAGTTAGTCGGCTAACTAATTTATTTAGTATAGCATAGGTGTGTTTAGCCGTCAATATAAATAACTAAATGCCGTAAACCTCTTAATAGGCTTACGGCACTTAGTTATTTATATTACTTGTTTTCTACTTTCCAGTCTTTATATGTTTTTACAATAGTGCCTGTAGCATCTGTTGCAAACATCATAATTCTCTGAGCTGGAAGTACAAAATGATAAGTTGTATTGTGGTCATTATCTTTAATCTCAACTTCCTCATGGTTGCCGAGTTCTGAGACAAATATAAAGAGATTTCCTTTGTCAAATCTTAGTTTTTTTCCAAATATGCCATAGTGATTTTCCATCATCCATGTAAAGTCTGGCACGACACTAGCCAAATCTGTAACATACTCGTATGCCTTTTGAATGACTTGGTTTTGCTCATTCATTTCTAATGGAAGTGGTGACCATATAATTTTACCTTGGCCATATTCAATCACTTTTAAGTCATTGCTATTGGTTGCCTCTTCAGTTTCTTTATCTACCCAATTTTTCTTAAGATCTCTAAATGTTGCACGGTATTTTTGATTGTTAATCATAACAGTTTCTTCTTGGTAAACAGAAGTTAACCGTGTTTGTATACCCACTGCTTTGGATCTATTAGGTATTTTCCCCCAAAACTCATCATAGCTAAAAGGACCACTCATATATAAAACACTTCCTTTATAGGCACATTCTAAGAGCTTATCAAAAGCTTTATTGGTTAGTGTCCTAGGAGAAGGCAAAAGAATCAATTTTTCTGCTTTTAAATCATCAAGATAAAAATCACTGTACACATTAAAACTCGTGCTCATGTCATGGCCTAAAATTTGGCATACCTTTTTAGCGCTTGCCATACTGAAATCCATTGGAGAAAAATTATTAGCAAAAGGATTAATAACAACCACATCCGCATTTTGACGATTTTCAAATAAATAGGCTACTTCTTTCATGAATCCTCCAAAATCGTAGCTAATATCTGATTCTAGCTTTTGCCCTCCGTCAGGTCTAACGACCCCTATTGTGCTTTCATTTAGGCTATCCATATGAGTGTTGATATTCCATACCCACTGAACAGATCCCGCGTTATCTCCTGCAAAAGCAAAAGCATATTTTCTCTCTAGTAAATTACGCATACTAACTTCTGTTAATTTCCCTTTCCCATTTGGATCATTGACATTCATAATGCCTGTTTCTTGACTTAAATTCGGCTTGTTAGGTGATTTGCAGAAGATTGTGTCCCAATATAGATCATCTAACTCCCACCATGGGTGGTTGCTGGTATAGTCTACTGCTTCTTGGGTAAATAAATAATAATCGTGAATTTTTATCTCATGTCTTAGAGTTGTTAAGTTCCCACCAAAATCTTCCTCTTTTGGAAGGTCTATGGAATCAAAACTCGAAATAGTATCACTTGAATAGTTCCACTTCTCTTGTAATTCTTCTATGGTTCCATGTTTTTCTTTCAGCCAAGTTCGCCAATTAGCCACTTCATAATGATCTCCATTAGGCCTTGTTCGCCACAACTGCTTTGGATTACTAACAGACGGTTCATTAATCAGATCCCACATAACCCCTGTACTATTTCTATGTCTTGATACAACTGCATTGATATATCTTTTTTGAGCTTGTAAACTTTTTGGGTCCATATATGGATTGATTCCACTCCACATTTCTGGGGAAAAAGCAAAAAATTTAAATACAATTGGAATATCATATTTTTTAGCTGTTAAAAACATTGCATCAAACACCCTAAGAACTTCCTCACTCACAAATCCATCACTTGGCATAATCGATTTAAAGGATGTCCATATGCCTGTACGAATCATGTTTATGCCTGCCTCTTGCATTGTTTTAAAGTCCTTATTCCATAGGTATACATTCGGTCTATGAATAAACTTTCTATGGACATCTGGTTGCATATAAGTCATTCCTATAATAGGCATTGGCTTTTCATCTTTATAAAAATAGTACTCATCACAGGTAACACAGCTGCCAGACTCTAATAGTTCCTGGTCATAACCCCAAAATCCGTTATGCAAGACTCTATCAATTACTTCATCCAAATAAATCATCGTTTTAAGGGTGTAGAGACCTTTTTCCACTTTTATATCTGTTGGTATAGAAATAAGTTGAAATGCTTGGTTTATATCAATTTGCATCTTTTTTTCGTAGACTTGGGTGTCATCTTTATAAATTTCTACGTTTACAAACAGTTTTTCTTCTTCTTTTCTATAGCTTTCTAGTTGTAATAGCACGGTGGGTTGTTCGCCAGGATAATAGCTTGCATAGTTGGTTCTAGCTTCTACTTCGTATCCTTTTGCTGCAACATAAGCAGATAGTTTTTTAAGGAGTTCTACCCCTTTATTGCCCCAAAAAGTGCTATCTGTTTGCTGATTGATAAAAATCCATCTAATAGAGGGTATAATACGGCATCAATAGAACCACAACTTCCCGATTCATCTTGGTTCTCTTTTCCTTTGGCAAAACTTACAACATAGCCTACTGTGTCTTTAATCCTAAAACAATCCTCAAATCCTTTTAAAACAGGCATGTCTTCATTAACCTTTAAAAAAGATATCCGTTCTTTATCAACCACTGGTGCTTGAAATATTTTTATTTCTTCATGATAAGCCGTTTGCTCTCTCTCGCACATCCACTCCCCATTTTTATAGGAAACTGGTTTTGAAAATGGCGACCCATCTCCCACATTAATAAGGCCTCCACCTCTTTTAAGATGGTGTTTAATAGCCCCCCATGTTTCTTTTATAAAATATTTCCCATGTAAATTAATAAGGGTATCATATTGCTCTTTAAGCTTTTCTGTATAATTATTTAAGTCAATAATTTGGGCATATTGACTGATTTGCTTTATAACTTCTTGATTTGGCCTAGTTCCTTCATAAGGAATCCTTGGGTCATAAAATATTCCGATGTTCATTGTCTCACTCCTACTTCATTATAATATTGGCAAATAAAAATCTCTATAAGTATTAGTTCAATATCCTTATAGAGATTTTTATATCTAACTTTTTATTTCCCACTTAAATACTCTAGGTTTTTTTCAATTAATTCGCATCTTTGCTTAACTGAGTCCACCGATCTGAGTGGATCTTCAGGTGTATTAAAGGTATAATCCACTAGTTGTTTAATGGTTGTTGTTGCAACATGAAGCCTCGTATCTGAGGATGCATAGTAAATATAAACATCGCCATTTTCTCTCACGATTGCCCCATTTGTAAAGACAACATTGGAAACATCCCCTACTCTTTCATCCCCATAAGGTGCTATTAGATACCCAGATGGTTCTGCAATTACTTTTGTAGGATCGTTAATATCTGTTGCAAATACATAAATTACGTATCTTAGGCCAGCTGCTGTATTCCTTACACCATGGGCAATATGTATCCACCCTTTTTCTGTCTTAATAGGAACCGCTCCTGCACCATTTTTTCCTTCTGTAATGGTGTGGTACTTTCTTTGGCTTAGCGGCAATTCTTCCCCTATAATAGGATTATTAATATCATCACACAAGGCAAATCCTATTCCGCCACCACTACCTGCGCTAATAAATCCATCTTGAGGTCTTGTATAGAAAGCATATTTATTATCCACAAATTCAGGATGTAACACGACATTTCTTTGTTGGGCCGATTGGGTTTTTAGATTGGGTAATCGCTCCCATGTTTTAAGATCCTTTGTGCGTACAATTCCAGCTTGTGCTACTGCAGCAGACAAATCATTATCTTCTTTATCTTTGCTCTCTGAACAAAAAACGCCGTAAATATAACCATCTTCATGTTGTGTAATACGCATATCATATACGTTTACCTCATCTTCTTCTGTATCTGGAAGCAATACTGGATAATCCCAAAACTTAAAACCATCAATTCCATTATCACTTTCTGCTACTGCAAAAAACGACTTTCGATCATATCCTTCAACCCTAGCAACGACATAAAACTTATTATTTAATTCAATAGCACCTGCATTAAAGGCTGCGTTAATGCCTAGTCTTTCCATAAAATATGGATTTGTTTCTGGGTTTAATTCATATTTCCAGTGAATAGGCGCATGGTCTTTTGTAAGCACCGGGTTCATCCACCTTGTGTAAATTCCGTTATAGTCTTCTGATTCTTTGTTTTGCTTTGTAATAAGCGTATTATACTTATCCAGTTGTTTTTTATAATTTTCTTGAAACATTATATGACCCTCCTTATTATATGTTAATTGCTAAACTGTTATATTTTTTACTTTTACATCTAAATCATATACATTTTGCAAGCGATCTGCAAAAACTATAAAGTCGTCATTATAAAACGTAACAAAATCATCTAGTAGTTCATGATTACCATGGATGGGATGATTTCTATAAGGCACCCAACTATGGTCAATACTATCATTTCTCCAAACAAGCATATAGGCTAATTGTCTTGCTTCTTCATGCCCTTGAATTGCTTTTGATAATGCCGTAAACCAACTCTTGTGTCCATTATCAGTTGGATGAATCCCATAATTCTCCTCATGGCGCATGCCTACTTCAGATAAAGCCGGCACTTTTCCCCTTGCATTAGCAAGATTCACTATAATTTCAGCATCCTTTAATATCTTTTCTATCTTGCCATCTCCTGGATATGGATTGTCATGGTATATATCATATGCAATGATATCAATATAGTCATCTCCAGGGTAACGGCTTAAATAATCTGCTTCATCTTCAAAATGACCATTTGGTGAATAAGCATATAGAAGATTATGCAGTCCTTTTTCATCTCTTAAATAGTCTACGGTATATCTAAAAAGCTTGATATATTCCTCTGGTGTACAATGTGTTATCCCCCACCAAAACCAAGCCCCTGTATTCTCGTGCCATGGCCTAAATATAATAGGATAGGGCTTTCCATCTTTACCTTTAATCTCTCTTGCATAGGCTACAAATATATCTAAATAGGCTAAAAATGCTTGGTTGGTTTCGCTTCCTTCTTCTAATATAGAAACAACCACATCCTCTTCTGAATCAGTCTTTTCTGGGGCATTTCTAAAGTCATAAATACCATGAACCTTTTTAACTTTTGTAAAATTAGGGGCATGGGCACTAATGGTAATAATGGCATCTTCTTCAATAGCTGCCTGACTCCACTTTACAAGTTCTTCATAAGTTCCTTCTTCTCCTACTAAAGCTAAGGTGTCCCATCCGTAAACTGCTGGATAAGCCCCAACGGCATTCTTAACATCAGAATGAGTTCCGTCTGTATTTTTAAAGGTAATTCCTTGACTGTTCGTATTTTGATGTCCAAAGAGCATATTGGTTTTTCCTATATTTTTCAAATAAGAAAATAATGAAACTGTTTCAGGAGTTGCTTTAGAATCTACCAGTTTTACACATGATAAATCAAATCCTTCTACAGATACTTTTTCTCTGTTATTAATTGGTTGCATCTCTAATCCTCCCTTGTTTATATCCACTTAGGAATTTCCTTTTTACTATTAAAGTAAAGGGTATTCTTTGTTGTAAAGGGTGCTAAAGGCAAGTCATATTGATTATGAACAGGTGCAGGCCCATAATTAGTCCAAGCATACCTGACCTCTTTAGGCGTATCTATCCCCTCTGCCCATACAACTATTTCAGCGCCATCTACAATGGCCTTTGCAGGTACATATTCAAGATCCTCTCCTGCTATTTCAAAGCCTTTTATTTCAAGCTTTTCTATTTTAAGGTTTTCTATACCAAATCTTTCATCAGGCTTAATGATAATGTTTTCCCCCATATCATTAAAAGAGAGTCTTATTTTATTTCCTTCATATGCATAATCTCTTAAAGTAGGTGCATCAGCATTATTATTAAAGCCATAGGCTATTTGTAGCCCCTGAAGAGCTAATCGATGTCCTACGGTTTTTTTATCTAATGGATGGATATTCCCCATCTCTCCACCATCAATCATAACAGCTATTCCTGTGTTTTTGATTGTTTTAAATGCTTTCATTTGCTGGTCCCTTATAACTGCCCATTCTTTCCAATCTGTGTCACCTTCATTTATATACATAGGAAGTTGTACAAATATAAAAGGAAGTGTATCATCGTTCCAATCGTCTCGCCACTGGGCAATTAATCTTCCCATTAAGTTGCTATATAACGATGCCTTATAAGCATCCTCTTCACCTTGATAATAAATAAATCCTTTGAGGGTGTAAGGTTTTACCCTAGAGAGCATGGTTTTATATAAGCCAACAGGCCTAAATGGTGATTTCTCTCCAGCAGGAGGTGGCCATGGACAATCCCCTATTTTACTGATAATACTCATCATGGTAATATCAGGGTCTTTTCTTCTAAAGTCTTCTAGTTGATCATTCCATGCTTTATGAGTTCTATTATAGGCCATAACCTCTTCATCATATTCTTCCTCTGTCTTATCCCCTGATAGCTCTTTATAGTTTTCAAGATAACTTAAGCCATCTTGATCTTTTTCCAAGTATTCTTGACTCATCCAACATGTAATAGATGTTCCGCCCCAAGAACAACTAAGAATTCCTACGGTTACATCTAATTCTTCTGCTAGTTCCCCTGCAAAATAATATCCAGCTGCAGATAATTCCCCTGCTGTCCTACTGTTACAAAGCTGCCACATTGCTTTACGTTCTTCTTCTGGCGTATTTTCATCTATAAAAGGAATCGGAGGCGTATTATAGAATCTAATCTGTTTATTATCTGCGTTAGCGACAGCATTTTCTCCATCTTCAGTTTCTCTAAGTCTCATCTCCATATTGGATTGTCCACCTGCAAGCCATACTTCACCAATCATAACATCCTCAAAACAAACTTCTTCTATGTTATCAGTAACTGTCAAAGTATAAGGACCACCTGCTACCATACTAGGCAATTGAATCATCCACTGGCCATCTTTAACTTTTCCTTTTACACGACTATCTTTAATGGTAACTTCTACTTCATTTCCTTCTACTCCTGTGCCCCATACATTTATTTTCTTATTTCTTTGCAGAACCATATGGTTACTAAATATAGGTGCTACGGTCATTTTATTCATATTAGCGCCTCCAATGTTGTTTGTTAGCTTATCGTTTAAGTTATACTAATAATATAATATTTAGTACCTTTTGTCAATATGATAAAAAAAAATACGCACCTTATTATCCCTAATAAGATACGTACTTTTTATATTTCTTTAACAGATTCTCTATAAATGATTCTACCTTTTATGGAAACCCTGCCGTATTCGCGTTCATTATTCTTAATCTTCTCTAAAATATACTCTACTGCTGTGGCTGCCATCTCTTCTGTATCCACTTCTATTGTTGTAATTTGTGGGGAGCTGATGGTTGCATAAATATCATTATCAAATCCTACAACTGAAATATCTCCTGGGACATCATAGTCCATCTTTTTCAGTTTTTCTATTACGTCATAGGCTATTTGATCGCAATTACATACAAAAGCTGTTGGCATATGCTCTGGAAATTCTAGCTCAATATATTTTCCGTGTTCGTCTCTATCTTTAATGATAAATTCTTGTTTCAACTCTATTTTATGCTCTAATAAAGATTTATAATAGCCTAAGAAACGGTCTTGAATACTACTAGTTGCATAAATATCACCTACAAATCCTATTTCTCTATGACCACTATTCATGAGATAATTGGTAATCCTATAGGATCCATAAAAATTATCAGTAATAACAGAATCCATATCTAGATGTTCATCATAAAAATCTAAAAACACAACAGGTATCTCCATGTTTTGTAATGTCTTAACATAGTTTCTGCTAACTTGCCCTAGTACAATAAGGCCATCTACCCTGTTTTCATTATAAATCCTTGGTAAAATCAAATCTTCTTCATCTTCTTTTGATAGTAATTGCAGTATGCCATAGTAGTCATACTGCTCTAACACCTTGGATACACTTTGATAAAAATTCAAATAAAAAGATTGCACGCCTCCTGTAAAACGATCTGGAATAACAATTCCAATATTATAAGAACATCCTTCTTTCATGGACCTGGCCACGGTATTTATGCGATACCCCATTTCATTGGCTAAGTCTTTAATCTTCTGCCTTAATTCCTCACTCACCCCATCTTTATCATTGAGGGCTTTAGAAACTGTAACACTGCTTATCTGTAGCTTTTGGGCGATATCTTTCAAGGTAATATTTTTTCTCAATCTAGGTCACTTCCTTATATCATAGTAGAATTTAAGTTAAATTTTACTCCTTAATTATAAATATGGATTAAGTAATTATATGATAGTTAACGATAAATCTCTGCTTAAATTTTACCTTGTTCTTTCCTATCTTGTCAACCCTAATTAGATTGATGCAAAAAACATGTCTAATTTATTAATAACTCACACCACTCCAATAAACATTGTTTTTAATAACAACCCTATCCCCAAATTCAACTCCTTCAAGAGCCCATTTCTTATATTCCATAAATCCCACTCGGTCAATAATATAACCTATGTGCTCTTTGCCACCTGGGGCGCCTCGGTCAATATAATGCTCTACAAATTTATATGTGTTTTTAACAATCTTCGTGATATTGTCTTCAGATGCCCAGATTAAGAAATCTTCCCCGAGCCTTGGATTCTTCTTGCCTGACCTCCCCATAATGACCAGTCTGTAATATTTTTCAGAGCTTCTAGTCCATGCATCTGTTGGGCAAGCTAAAACACATTCTCCGCACCCTATGCATTTATCTGCATTGCGCTCTATTTTATAGTTCACTTGGGTTAGTACATCTGCTGCTTTTCTTTTACAAGCCTTCACGCATGCCCCGCAATCAACACATCTATCTTTATTATACTGAGGTTCTGTCATACCTAATATACCAAAATCTTGAGTTCTAGCTTTAATACAATCATTAGGACACCCTGTAAAAGCTACCTTAAAGTGAAGGTCATTTGGGAATATCTCTTTTTCCATCCGCTTAGCTGCTTCAGCTGTATTGTAGTTAGCATAAGGACAAACATTATTGCCAATACAAGCTGACACATTCCTTGTCCCTGCTGCTGTATAGCCACTTCCTGGAATATCTTGATTGATCTCAAGTCCTTCTATAATAGGTTGAAGTAAAACATTAACCTTATCCATATCTTCGTATTTAATCCCTGGAATTTCAAATCCTTGTCGGCTGGTAATATGGAGTAACCCATTACCATACGTTTCGGCAATTTCTTTAAGCTTCACTAAATATTCAGCTTTAAGGCTTCCTCCTGGCACCCTAATTCTAGATGCTGTCAGGCCACGTTTATTGGTTACCCTAAACGCATTTTTCTTAAGTTTTTTTGTATTAACATCCATCATATTCCCCCCTTAGTCTCTTAAGAGCTTACCTTTGGTATAGTTAAAAACAGGTCCTTCAAGGCAAATATAGACATCATCTATTTTGCAATGGCCACATTTTCCAATACCACAGCACATTTTACGTTCCTGAGAAATCCAGATATTTTCTTCTTTTACACCTATGCCAAGTAAATCATGAACGCTACAATCCATCATAATCTGTGGACCTACTACGATGGCCACAGTTTCTTCAATATTATTAATGACAACATCTGGAATATGAGCAGTTACAAGCCCTACTTTACAGGTTTTATCTGCATCTTTATCAACGGTTATAACAACCTTCATAGTCTGTTCCCAGTTTTTTATATCCGGTCTAAATAATATATCTCCTACAGATTTGAACCCTGCGATAAGGGTACAACTTTTGGCTTCTTCGGGGTTATTTGAAAAATAATCCACAACACCCTTAACAGGTGAGAGGCCTGTACCTCCTGCTATAATGATAATTTCTTTTCCCTTGTAATCTTCTATATTAAATCCGTTTCCATAAGGTCCTCTTAAAAACAGCTTGTCCCCGATATAGTTTTCAAAAATCTCATTGGTTACTTTGCCTACTTTTCTAATGGTAAGGTCAATCGTTCCATCTCCGATACCGCTGACTGAAATAGGTGCTTCCCCAAACTTTGGCAAAGATACTTGAAAAAATTGTCCTGGTTTGATATCCCCTTCATATGCCATTCTAAACGTATATTCAATGTCTGTATGCTTAATCACATCTTTAATTTCTGATTTAAATGGTATATATTCATTGATAGGCATTTACTCCACCTCTTTCATAGCATCTTCTAGTTTGTTAATACAATTGGAGAAGGAAATATATTCAGGGCAAATATCGTCACATCTACCACAGCCTGTGCACATATGGTCGCCAAATCTTTTTTTATAGTCGTATACTTTATGCATGGTCTTAAACCGCATGCGCTGGCCATTGCCTTTTCGGTAGCTATGTCCCCCTGCCATGTCTGTGTACCCGTCAACGTGACATGAAGCCCAAACTCTACGGCGCTCTCCAACTTTACCATTATCCGTATAAAATATATCCTGCATTGTAAAACACGTACAGGTTGGACATACAAAGTTACATCTTCCACAAGCTATACATCTCTCGTCATATTCTTTCCACATGGTGGCATCCATAACATCTAATGATAGGTTCTCAGGAATATTTACTTTAATATCGTTCTCTACAACATAGTCTGGTAGGACTTCTACAGTTTCAAAATCCCTTGTTGTAAATATCTGTTCTAGCCCTTCACATTTGTTATCAATATAAACCCCATCTTCTTGCACTTTTATGTAACTATCATAGCTGTCTATTTTATTGGTTCCCATGCTAACACAAAAACAATTTTCAAATGAGCTTTCACAGCCCATTAATATAAATTTTGTGTTTTCTCTGAGGCGTTTATAATAGTAATCTTCATATTTATTATTTAAATAAATATCATCTAAACGTTTTAAAGAGTGAAGATCACAACTTCTTAAGAAAATAATAGCACCTCGCTTTAATCGCTCTGCTGGTTTATCAGCTTCTTTAACCTCATCCTCCGTAAAATAAAATAGTGTTTCTGATATAGGTGTTAAAGCTTCTTTAAATGAGTAATCTGATTTTTGGTCAAATACGATTTCTTCTATTTTTTGTATCTCTCCATAGCGAATCCTATCCACATCTGAAAACCTAGCTTCCCCTTTAAAGAACTTTGGTGCATACAGCATATAATCTTTTGAAAGCTCTTTTAAGGCTATATCCATATCCTCTAAACTTATTTTATATCCCATGTTATGCCTCCTTTACTTTCTTTGAAATAATATAATATGGTACTGCCATAAAAAGGACGCCGCCAATCATATTCCCTAGGGTAACAACGCCTATATTATAGATATACCCTATAACACTTACATCTGCCCCGTTTGGTGCTAAAAGGCCAATGGTTAGGAGTGTCATGTTAGCAATACTATGTTCAAAGCCCGCTGTAATAAATGTAAACAGGCACCAAAAAATCATAATTAATTTTGCTGTTTCTTCTTTGCATCTAAAAGTAGACCATACTCCTAAACATACTAAAATATTACAAAATATGGCCCTAAATAATAATGGCATAAATGGTATATTCATCTTAGCAGCTGATGTAGCTCCAATAAATTCCCCCACTGGTCCACTTGCAAGGCCTGTTAAATAAAACATATAGCCAATTAATATTGAGCCTACAAGATTGCCAACAAAGCACATCGCCCAGACTTTCATGGTATCCGTCCAAGAAACCTGTCTACTTAAGGAGCCTGCCCCCATCACAAAGTTATTGCCTGTAAATAATTCTGACCCCGCAAAAACAACTAGACTAAGGGCTACACCAAAGGATATCCCCATAATAATTTTAGTTGCAGGGGAACCTGCACTGCTTAATAGGCCTCCTATGGTAAATATCAGTATGATTCCTAACCCAACATAAATTCCTGCTAACATAGAGCTAATTATGTATCCTAATGGGTTGGTTTTTAGTAAGCGTACTTTTGACTTAGCTGAACCTATAACATTGTTAAATTCTTCACTAAACATTGCAAAACCTCCTTAAGTATTTTATTTTATAATACCATACAATAACACAAAAAGTCGTAACTTTCGTTACGACTTTTTGTGTTATATCTATACTTAGAAGTTTTTAATATATATTCCTAATTTGGCTAATACTAAGATATCACTTTTTTATAGAAAGGAAAATACTTATGAATTCTAAAGAACATCTTATCTGTCCTAAATGCCAATGTGTCAATTTTGAAATGAAAAAAGAGGCTACCTATTTGTATACTTATGAATTAGATAATCCTCTTACTAATGATTGTACTATTCAAGGTAAGCCCCTTCCCTTTTTATTTGATAAAAGGGATATGCTAAATAGTCGTGAGTATATTGAATGTAAAAACTGTGGGCAACAGTACTTTTATGATTTCGCTAATAATATACTTCTAGGAGAATTCACCCTTTCCTAAAAACAAAAAAAGGCCGCAACTTCCGCTGTGACCTTTTTTTGCTTATAAATGATTTTTATTGCTTTATAATCTCATGAACCGCATCTTCGGTTTTGGTATATTTAAACTTCGGTGTTAATGTTTCCACAAAAGCTTTGACCCATGTATCTCTTAGTGTATAAAAAATACTAACATCGCCTTCTACATTATCCCAATAAGCCTTATGAAGACATGCCGTTGTTCGCCAACTATATTTATTTGCATCTGAACTGATGACTTCATTAACCCGATCACAAGGCATTCCTTCTAAAATAAAATCATTAAGGGCAGTAAATGCATCTTCTGGTGTTTTTATATCAGCTGTATACTTTTTCGCTGCTCTTTCACCTTGATTTTCAAAAAGTTCAATAATACCTTCTTTTAATTCTGGATTAGCTTCTATGATTGTTGTTACAATATAGGCTAGTCTTAGCTCAGCACCTTCAATCCTGCTGTGTAGCCAGCCATGGATATTGCCTGTATCAATTTCATCTTCTAATAACTTGTTACCGACAGGCTCTCCGTATTTATGAATAGCATCTTTCATCCACTGGTCTGCTGGTAAGTCTTTGCTTTTAGTCCATTTTATAATATCATCTTCCATTTGTTCTGCCCATTTTATTTTATTGTATAGCCAGTAATGTATTTTCCCTAAATATAAGCTCATATAATACCTCCATTTTTTTATTTCATTAGTGTGTATCTATTATATCTGAAATGACGGATTTTTATATTGATTTGAATCACATTTTTCATAATTATATTACAACATCTATATCTTTTCCCTTTTTCATTCTCCAAATAACTATAAGAACTATACTTAAAGACAGGATGCCTACTAATAAATTACTCACCATCATTGCAATCCCTACCCCTTTACTTTCTAGGGTGGTAAATTTTTGTAGGCCATATAAAATAGGAATTCTAAATGCAAAGAGCCGCATAAAGTTAATGATTAATGATAGTTTTGTATACCCAAATCCGTATAAGAATCCCATAGATGCCGATGCAATGGTTAAGGTAATTAAGGCGTACCGTTCATATTGAAAGATATTTTTTATTTCTTTGGCAAAGACCATATCTCCTTTTGCAAAAATAGCAATAAGTTGATCTCCAAATATCCCCGTTAGGACAAATCCTATAAGGCCAAGGGCCAAACTAACAATTAGGGTTTTCTTAAAGGCATCTATTGCCCTTGTAAAATCATTGTTTCCTATGTTTTGACTAATGATGGCTGATTCTCCATCTTGGAATCCCCCACCTGCTCCTGTTATAATACCGCCTATGTTATTTGAAACACCAAGGGCCCCCACTACGGTTCCGCCGTAGGCTACACTCATAGAATTAACAATAACCTTTCCAAAACTAAAAGCAAATTTCTCAAAAAATATAGGGACTCCTAGTATAAGAATCGGCCATATCATCTTTTTAGATAATTCAATGTCCTTAATAGAGAGTCTAAAGATATTATCTGGTTTTAGCATGTCCCTCATACCTATTATTGTTAGAACCATGTGGGCAATTAGGGTGCCAACAGCCATCATTGTAACGCCCATGTGAAAGACATATATAAAAAGTGCTGTAAGGGGAAGTTTAATGGCCAAAACCATTAAATTTAAGTATAGTATCTTTTTTGTATTTCCTTTAGCTCTTTCAATAGCAATATACACATTATTAATAAACATGGATATGACCGCAATAATCTCCACTGCAAAATAACTGCTACCAACATTTATTAATTCTTCGGGCGTATTCAGTATTCTTAAAATTGGCCGTGTAAAAGGTACGATTAAAACGATTAGAACAAGTCCAATAGCAATGGCTAAAAATAGTAAGGTATTGGCCACCTTTTTAGCCTTTTCCATATTGCCTGCCCCGTAATGTCTTGCAATGATGATCCCTCCACCCAGGGCTAGTCCCATTCCTACGGCGCCAATGGCCCCCTTGATCTGAGACACGTAAGTAACAGCTGAAACGACTTCTGAGCTTATGTAGGATGCCATTAGGCTATCTAAAAACGTAAAGATACTATTAAGAGAGTTATAGATAGCCAGTGGTAATGAAACTGCTAAAACGACCCCCCACATGTTTGCTTGTAATATAAATCTTCGTCTTTGGTTATCCTTTTCACTTAACTGGTTACTCATGCTGTCTCCATTCTTGTTTGTTTTTACTTGCTTACTCTATTATAATACAAACTGCCCAAAGATTGCACCTTAATCTGATTGGTACGTCTTTGAGCAGTGGTATTATATCTAATTTATAGGAATGATTTTATAAATTCTAAATCATCTTTTGCTATTTCTTCTTTTATTTCTTCTCTTAATAAGGTTACGTTTGGCTTATTTTGCTTTAACCAGTTAATGATTTTAGCATAGTTCACCTGAGAGTCTTTTAAACTCGTACTAATCAGTTCTCCTGCATCGTTTAACTTGGCCCCTTTAATATGAACAGCACATATTTTATCCCCAAATGCTTCAAATGATCTATCCCATAAGTTGTTTTGGTCTGTGATGTTTTGTGCGGTTAAAAGATTCACTGGGTCAAATATAACCTTTAGTCTCTCAGAAGGTACTTCTATTAAGAGTCTTGCTGTCAGTTCTGGTGTGTTTAGGGTGTGCCTTGATACTGGCTCTATTGCCACATCTACACCAATTTCTTCTGCTTTTTCTACCATCTTACGAACCGAGTCAACTAAAACATTAAACACTTCTTCCCTTTGAGATTCCGGGTATTCAAAGTTTGTTGTTTCTGTTCCTATGCATGTGGCATCTAATGTTTTCATAAAATCCATTGTTCTTAAAAACCGTTGGACATGAGTATTTCTTTCATCTGTATCTAACAAGGATGGCTCTACATAGCATCCTAATACAGTTACTTCTATATTATGTTTGACACATTCATTATGAATTGCATCAACTAGTTCTTGTGTTACCTCATCGTGGCTATTAATACCCTCAATTGCTTTAGGCATCGCTAATTGAATAGCTTCAAATCCATCTTCTTTAATTTTTCTGATTAAATCCTCTGGCTTATGCCGCCCGTAGTCATGTGCTCTTAGTCCTATTTTCATATATATATGCCCTTTCTACCCTGAATAATCTATTGTACTACATTTTCTCTACTTCTGCGCTAGCTAGTATAAAGGCACCTACACCTTTACCATCATTAACAATAATTGGCTCGCTAATATAATACTCAAAACTACCATCTCTATGTCTTGAATCATCTGGCCCAAGTCCTGCTACGCTACAGTTTTTATTGAGGTTTACCAGACCTAATTCTGTCACTGTAACAAACTCTTTTACAATCCCTTTATAGGCTTTTTTAACTTCCTGTGTTAACTGGGTGCTTAAATAACCTTTGCGTACACCTTTGGCCATTGCATAAACAATCATTGTAGATGCTGAGGCTTCTAGGTAATTGCCAGTTCTGTTACCTTGATCTGTTACCTGGTACCATACGCCTGTTTCTTTATCTTGGAACTTCATAAGCCCATTGATTGTTTCTTGCAATATATTAATTAAAGCTTGTCTATCTTTATGGTCTGTTGGTAAATGGTCAAGCACATCTACAAGTGCCATGGCATACCACCCGATTGACCTTGTCCAATAGTTCTTTGACAGGCCCGTTTGTGGATCACACCAAAACTGCTCTTTCTGCTCATCCCAAGCATGATGCAATAAACCTGTCTTGCTATCCATTAGATGCTTGTACGATATTATAAACTGCTTTGTAATATCATCAAACTCCTCTGGCTCACCAAATTTTGCTACAAACTCAGCATAAAAAGGAGATCCCATATAAAGCCCATCTAGCCATATTTGATGTGGATATATTTGCTTATGCCAAAAAACGCCTTCTTTAGTTCTAGGGTGGTTTTTCAGCTGATCTCTTAGTAAAAACGCAGCATTTTTATACTTTTCTTGACCTGTTTGTTCAAATAATATAAATAACAGCTTTCCATTATTAATATAGTCTATATTAAATAATGAGCCATCATAATGCTTGATGGTCCCATCTACTTCTATAAACCGGTCCATAACATCCTGAATATAGTTAAAGTATTTTTTATCCTTTGTTCTTTCCCACACTTCTAGAATTCCTTTTAAAATTACCCCATGCTCATAGGCCCATTTATTAGGATTCGTAAGAGGTCTTTCCATAACTGATTTTGCCATTTTCTCAGACCAATGATTAATGTATTTAACATCTTCACGGCAGTTAATGATTTCTACATTCTCACTGTCTTTTACATTAAAACCTTTTCCAGTATGATTGCTAATACTCACTCTGTTAAATAAAATATTTTTGGCATTACGGATATAAAACCCTTTACCTTCTACAGCCTTGGCACCTGCAAGCATTGCTGGAACATCAGGTTCAGCATCATCAGCCATTAATATTTGTACGTTATCAAAGGATACATCTTCTACAAACATTTCAGGCAATCCATAGATAAATCCAGCTGAGGCTCTAACCTCTGTGGCTGTAATATTACTAAAGTGGATTCTCCTAAAGCTTGGCGTCTCATTAGTTACAGGATAATGATTTTTATCCCATACATACTTTTCGTCTCCTCTTGGCCCACAAAAATAAAATAAGTTCATTATAAAAGGGGACACCACATCTTTCATTATAACGTTATTAACGCGAATATCTTCTACTACCCCACCTCTACCTCTTCTAGACTTAAAGCGGATTCCCCTATCGGTTCCTTCAAAGATACAGTTGCTAATAACAACATTCTTAACATCCCCACTCATTTCACTTCCTATGACAACACCACCATGACCGTGTACCATGGTGCAATTTGTAATGGTAATGTTTGTACATGGTATCATCTGATCTGCATCTTCTGTTCCTGCTTTAATGGCTATACAATCATCCCCTACATCTATATGACAATTAGATATGTGAACGTTGTTACAAGACTCTGGGTTAATCCCATCTGTATTTGGGGAGTTAGGTGGATTTAAAATACTCACATTATTGACTGTTACATTTTCACAGCATATTGGATTAACCGTCCAAAATGGAGAATTAATTAACTTTACCCCGTCAATTAATACATCTGTGCAATAGTCAAAACTAATGAGCTTTGGCCTTGGGTATTCCCTGTCCGCTGCTCGCCCATCCCACCAAACCTTACCTTGCCCATCTAATGTTCCTTTACCTGTTACGGCTATATTGGTTAAGTTTTGCCCATAGACACATGCCGCATGTACAGACCTTGTTGCCCCTTCCCATCTAGATGTAATCATTGGGTACTCATTTTTATCATTAGAAAAAATTAAAAAGGCACCTGCATCTACATGCAAGTTAATATTACTTTTAAGTTCTATGGCTCCCGTTAAAAACTTTCCTGCTGGGATTAATACAGTTCCTCCGCCCGCATCATAGGCAGCATTTATAGCTTTTTTAATAGCCTGAGTGTTTAAGGTTACACCATCTGATATGGCTCCAAAATCTTTTATATTTATCATAATTTCCTCCTATATAAAATAAGGGACAAAACATTGTTATATGTATTTGCCCCTTATCTTAATTTATTATTCCTTATTGCTTGTTATTATTTGTTTGCATTAAGCTCTACTAAGATGTCTTCTACGCCAAGGTTTTTGGATTCTGCTGCGTATGTTTCTAACGCTTTGTCAAGTTCAGCTTCTCCAAGTACAACCATTGAGATTGTTTTTTCTCTAAGTGCAAGTAAATCAGAACTTACTTTACCTAAAGCTTTAGATACTGGAACTGAAACTTGTTGTACACCATCTAGCTTAATTAACTTAACAGATGAAACAACTCTTGGGTCTAATTCATGCTTGTAACCTGGTATTGTAATATCTTCAAGTCCAAGAACTGGTGTTATAAATGCTTTATCATTAATTTCTTCTGGCTTAGAGATTTTTGGTAAGTGAGCATAGTTGCCATCTTTTAGCTCCCAATGAAGCCCTTCTACACCGTGACGGAATAAAACTGATCCTTCAGCGCCATCATGCATGTATTCAATGAAGTATTTAAAGATTCCTTCTGGATTTTCTGCTAGTGAAGAAATTGCAAATACTGCTGGTACTCTTATATCATATTTTGTTCCTTCAAGTGCTGGTGCTGCTACAACTTTCGCATTAGGATCTGTTGCTTGAACTCTATCTTCTAATAATGTATTCCAGTTACCTGCCCAGTAGCTAAATACGCCTACTTGACCAGCATACCATTTATCACGACATGTCGATGTTTTATTTGTTACAACTTCTGTATCAATTAGTCCTTCTGCGTAAGCATCGCGCATTCTAACTAATGCGTCTTTCATGTTTGGCTCAGCCATACCATCTACCCATTCCCCGTTTACTTGTACAAACTCTGGGCTAGAGTCTTGGTAGAATTGTGTTAAATACATTTTTGCTTCTCCAGCCATAAGCCCTGGTGAAGTAAGAGGAATTACATCTGGTGCAATTGTTTTAAATCCTCTAAGAACGTCAATAAATTCATCGTAAGTCTTTGGAACTTCTTTACCTAACTGATCTAACCAGTCTTGTCTCATGTAGGTAACTGGTCCACCACCACCTTCGTATGGTATTCCATAAATCTTACCTGAAACTCTAGACCCTTCGATTACACTGCTTTCCATTCCTCTAACAATTTTAGATTCTCCTGCTAATTCTGTTAAGTCTACTAAAGCTCCTTGTGATGCATAGATAGGTAATTTACCATCTCCTACTGAAAAAACATCTGGTGCTTGGTTAGATGCAAATGCAAGCTCTAACTTTTGGTAATACTCAGCACCCCTTACACTTTGTATTTCTAGTTTGATACCTGTTTTTGCTTCAAAATCTTGCGCAAATTCATTGAGGCCATCTTCTTCTAATATTCCTACGTTTACCATTACTGAAATTTTTTCAGGTTTTTTTACATCATCTTGTGCTGGTTCTGTTTCTGTTTTTCCTGCTTCTGTTGCTACTGGTTCCTTAGGTTGTTCTTCTGCTTTTTTACCACAGCCTGATAAACTTCCTAGTAATAGTGTAGCTGCTAGACCCATTGTTAAAACCTTTTTCATTTTAGTGTTCATGCTAAACCTCCTATTTTATATGTATACTTTATATTCTAACCCCTCAACTTGTGTTATTCTTTAACTGCTCCTAAGGTTACACCTTGAACAAAATAACGTTGTAAAAACGGGTAGATAACCATAAATGGTAATATAACGACAATTATTGCTGCACTCTTTAACATCTCAGCTTGCATCCCTGCTGAAGTAGGGGTCCCTATTAAGGTATCATTTAAAATCATATCACGCACCTTAACTTGGAAGTTAAGCCACTTTGGATCGTTAATATAAATTTGGAAGTGAAAGAAATCATTCCAAAAAGATACTGCTATAAATAATCCAACTGATGCTAAAGCTGGTTTTGATAAAGGTAAAACAATTCTAAAGAATGTTCCTATTGGTGTACACCCATCTATTTCTGCTGCCTCAAACAAACTAGCTGGCAGACTTTCAAAGAAGCTTTTCATTAAGATAATATTATAAGCATTTAAGCTAAGTGGTAAAATAACAGCCCACATACTATCTAACAAACCTAAATCTTTAATGACCATATAAGTTGGGATTAATCCCCCATTAAAGAGCATTGTAAACATGATTAAAGATACAAATAATTTTCGCCCTGGCATTTCATCCTGGATAATAACATATGCACCCAGTGTGGTTATAATCAGTCCTACACCAGTACCTATCACTGTTGTTATAATAGAAACAATAAAGGGTCTATATAATGTAGAATTCGTTATGATATATTTATAGGCTGCAAAAGAAACTTGCTTTGGTATTAAATTTAGTCCATAGGTCCCTGTAGGATCCACTGAGTCTACTAATACTTTAAGGATAGGTACAACCATCATAATCATAACCAATGTGAGTAAAAAATAGTTACCTATAATGAAAGCACTTCTGCCCCTATGACCTTTTTTAAAGCTTATTTTTTCCTTCATGTAATCCCTCCTCTATAGAATACCTTTTCCATTTATTCGTTTACTTATTCTATTTGCTAAGATTACAAGTATAAGTGATACAACTGACTTAAATAAGCCAACTGCTGTTGCAATACCATAATCTTGATTTAGTAACCCTGCCCGATAGTTATATGTTCCAATAACGTCGGCTACGTCATATACCATTGAGTTGTATAGAACAAGAACTGATTCAAATACGTTCAGCACTTTTGCTAAGTTTAATATAAAGACTACAAGAATTGTGTTTTGAATGGCTGGTAATGTAATATACCAAACTTGCTTGAGCTTCCCTGCCCCATCAATACCTGCCGCTTCATACATTGATAAGTCAATTCCCATGATTGCTGCTATAAAGATGATTGTTCCCCATCCTGTTTCTTTCCATCTATTAATGAACAGATAAATAGGTGTCCACCATTTTTCAGATACTAAAAAATAAATAGATTTTTGACCAAACTTTGCTAAAACTGTATTAACAAAGCCACCTTGTGGTGATAATATAATCGTAAATATTGATGCTACAACTACCCATGATAAAAAGTGAGGTAAATATAGTACTGTTTGACTGATCTTTTTAAACTTTAGATTGTTTACTTCATTAAGAAGTAATGCAAATATAATAGAAAAAAACATTCCTAAAACTAGATTTGTAAAACTAAGTGTTAATGTATTTCTAAAAGCTCTTAGGAACATATTACTACTTAAGATTGTTTTAAAGTTATCAAATCCTACAAATTCGATTGGGCCAAACATCCCCCAATCATAAAAAGCTATTCTTATTCCTAGCATTGGTAAGTAGTAGAAAAGAATTAATAGTACCAATACGGGTAAAAACATTATGTATAAGTGTCTGTACTGAAATATTCTGCTCTTTAAACTTTTATTACTAGCTATTACTGCTGGTGCATTTTTCGTTTTATTACTTGTCTTGTCCATGTAATCCCCCTTCGCTCGTTTTTGTATACCTTTATACTAGCTTGCTCTATACCACGTGTAAAGATACACCTTTCTATATTCATGATACATTTACTCATATGATACAATTCTTAATATTTACATGCTTTAATACCGAACCTTTCTTAATAAAAAAAGATCTGTTGGTAAAGATATCTAATATCTTTCCTAACAGATCCTTTTTTTTATTTACTTTTTCTCATTGCACTAGGTGTTGTTTCTTCAATTCTTTTAAAAGCCCTTCTAAAAGATTGGGCACTATTGTATCCTACTTTCTCCCCTATCTCATTAATCGTTAAGGTACTGGTTTTTAATAATTCACATGCTTTGCTTATTCTTAACCGCTCTACATAATCTGTAAAGTTAATGCCAGTCTGTTCCTTAAAAAAGAATGATAAATAACCTTCCGATAAATTAAACTCAGTTGCTACCATACTAAGGCCAAGATCTGGATCTGGATAGGTGTCTTGTATATAATCTTTAATATTTTTAATAATTTTTAAATGCCTTGAGGTTGTATCACTATTAAAAAATGCGCTTATCTCTGAAAATACAGTGCTTATATTTTGAAAAAATGCTTCCGCTGAATCTTTACCTGTTTTTCCAACAAATGAGCTTAGTTTCTCTACCATATCTAAATCAGTATCTGGCTGGGTTAATTTAATAATCGTGCTAATAACCTCATTATATAGTTTATCAACTGTAGCATTTTCCAGTTGACGTTTTTCAAAGTTCTCTTGATACAGTATGTCGATTAGCTCAGCGATATTTTTAGATTCCCCAGCTTTTGTATGCTTTATCATTCTTTGCTCAAAGTCTAAGGGGTAGTAGTACTTTTTCCCCACTTCATGCACGTTGCTATACCACATTAAATTGGTTGTATCTGTCTTTAGTGCAATATTTAGGGCTGTTTTTGATTCTTCATAGGAGCGCCACATTCCTAATAAATTTGTGCATTCGTTACTAATCCCAAAAAACGGTGTTATGCCATGTTCTTTTAAGATTTCCGCTTTTGATTTTTCTAGAATTGCTCCTACTTCTTTTTTAAGATCAATTATCCCCTCTATATCTATAATAGCTACGGATGTTAGGTGATCTATATCATAAAAATAAACCTTATCTCCAATTTGTCTTTTCAAAGCTTCTTTAGTTACAATACGGGCTATGTTTAATTCTTGCAATGTATGACTATCAATAATATTGTTCTCATTTTGAGCAAATATCCTAAAGGTAACCGTTATAAGTTTCTTAAACATGATATTCATTCCAGCACTTTCAGAAACGACCTTTATCTCATTGATATTTGTAAATTCACCTTTTATAAGCTTTTGTAATAAAGCAGCTTCAATAAGAGGTTGTTGCTTTGTAAGCTCACTAGCCAAGGCTTTATTATTTATAATAAGACTAGAAACAGCCCCACCTAATTTTTCATACGTATCTTCCGATTTCTCCTCATCATCACCTATGAACTCCCTTAGTTCTTGTACAATTCGATTAAGTGGTTTGGAATTCCTATAGGCCATATAATACGAAATAAGACCTCCTATAATAAGGGCCACAAAAAAGAGGGATATAATAGTCGTTTTAAAGGTAATGAGCTTACTCATTACGACATTATTAGGCATGACTAATACATACTTCCATCCATTTACTTTGGAAACCGTATGAATAACAATCATATTTTGATTGTGTATTTTTTGTTTGAAAAAGCCTTCTTTATTTGGGATATTTGTAAAATCAATATACCCCGGCACTTTATTATCATGGGATAGGGATGTAATAAGATTTCCATCTTTATCTTGGATATACATATAGGAACCTTTATCCGTACTTTCATTTAATCCAGAAAAGAACCCTGTAAGCTTATCCTTCTTAACGGATACGACAACTGCCCCTTTAGGATCTTTCATATGACTAAAAGGGATAGACTGGATGTTATCTACTTTTGTATTATGTATAACATATTTATTATAATTAAATGCATCAAATAGACTGGATTTCCAGTCTTCAAAGTTACCTTCTTCTTTCCCTAAAATATATTTGTGATAAAAATCTGCTCTATAGAGTGTTTCAGGTGTAATAATATAGTCTGTATCTCTTAAATAAATATATAATCGGTCTATAATGCTAATAGTAGAGTTTATACTCAAATTGGAAAGTAGCTTTATAGATTGTGTTACCTCTTCATATAAACCCACTTCGTTTCTTCTTCTAGCTTCTGTTAGACTATTGATTTGAGGATCTGTAGATAGCTGCATAATGATACTATTTAAAGCTAACAATTCATTATCTATACTATCTCGTCCTTGATTAATCATCGCTAGATTAGTGTCTTTAATACCTTCTTCTACGATACTAAAGCTAATTTGATATCCTATCATGGATATAATGAGTGGCAATAAAAGTACCAATGAATATGAAATCATAAATTTGGTTACTGCGTTTTTAGATTTTATGTTAAGCCAATGTTTCATTGTTAGAACCCCTTTAGTTTTACGTATATTCATATTGTACTATATTTATTTCCACCTTACAATTAACAGATATTTCAAAGAGGTGCTTTTGCATTTAATTTATAACTTTAAAGTTATAAATCCACAAAAAAATGTGTGTTTGCCATAGTTTAAAACTATACCAAACACACATTCTAACTCTCAGGGGTTATTTGACCTAGTACCTTGTATAGTAATTGGTAAAGCTGTGTTGCTTCTTCAGGAGAAAGAGAAATACACTGGCTCATCTCCAAAGGTATATGTGCTGCTGCTACTTTAAGATTTTCACCTTTTTCCGTTATGGTAACAATAACATTGCGTTCATCCTTTGAATCTCTCTTTCTTATGACCCATCCTTGAGATTCCATTTTCTTAAGCAAGGGCGTTAAGGTTCCAGAGTCTAGATATAGATGATTCCCCAAAGATTTTACATTCATGCTTTTTTGCTCCCATAGGACCATCATTGCAATATACTGGGTATATGTAAGTCCAATAGGATCTAACAGTGGTTTATATTTTTTTATAACTTCTTTAGAACACGCATATAAGGGAAAACATAGCTGATTTTCTAATTTTAAAACGGAATCGTCCATTTTTTTAATGTCCTTTCTATTTTAGTAATTCAATAATATCTTTTTCAAGTTTGTCTGGTGTATGAGTTGGTGCATAACGTTTAACAACATTTCCATCTTTATCAACTAAAAACTTAGTAAAATTCCATTTTATTTTTGCTCCAAGGGTTCCACCTTTTTCTTCTTTCAAAAAAGTGTAAAGAGGTGATTCGTTTTCACCATTCACATCAACTTTTTCAAACCTAGGGAAAGTCGTTCCATAGTTAAGTTTACAAAAACTATTAATCTCTGCACCACTACCTGGGGCTTGGGATCCAAACTGATTACATGGAAAATCCAAAATCTCAAAACCTTTCTCTTTGTATTGTTCATATAATTTCTGTAAACCTTCATACTGAGGTGTAAATCCGCAGCCTGTAGCCGTATTTACAATTAATAATACCTTTTCTTTGTAATTTTCTAGGTTTACGTCTTCACCTTTAATGTCTTTTACTGTTAAATCGTATATACTCATAACTTAGCCTCCTATTAATTTTTATTTATGTAGTGCATCTGCATTTCACTAATTCTTATTTCATTGTGCTCAATTTAATTATATCAAACTTATCTTTTTTGTCAAGGGTTCAAATAAAAAAACCTCACATCTCATAACCATCTAAAATATAAAAGCAAAAATAAAACACTGAAGTAAGAGAACATACCATCCTCTACTTCAGTGTTTAGCCATTACCTATCTACTTATTATCTATTATCTTGCCTTCATATAAATCCTTCTCTACCATAACTATCTTAAGCTCTTTCCCACATTTATTCATTACTTCTTCATCTCTTCTATTAGATATAAGAGAAATAGCCACTCCTTTTGCGCCTGCTCTTCCTGTACGTCCTACTCTGTGCAGGTATTCTTTTGGACTTTCTGGCATATCTAAGTTAATGATATGGGTCACATCTGATACGTCTAAGCCTCTTGCTAGTACGTCTGATGCAACAAGAAGTTGAATATTACCTTCCCTAAATCCATCGAGGGCTTTTTTACGATTTTGTTTTTCATCACTGCCGTGGATTCCTGCTACTAAAAACCCGTGAAACTTAAGTTTTTCAACTGTTTTTTCAATGTCATAGCTTTTATTAATAAAGATTAATGCTTTTTTAGGTTTAGCTGCATGGATTACTTTACGCAGTAATTCCATCTTGTCTCTAAGTTTCGTTTTAAAATAAAAATGTTCTATAGAATTGCTAAGGGGATTTTCTTGTTTCATCTCTAGTATTTTTAAATCCTTAGACAATTCTTGGGCTGTTTTAATCGCATCGTTACTCCCTGATGCTGAGAAAAATAGTAACTGTCTATCTTTAAGAGTTGTTTTGATAATATCCTCAATATCTTTGACATTACTTTTGTGAAGTAATGAGTCAAACTCATCTATAACAATTGTTTTTAATGTATGGGCCTTAATCTTTTTCATTTTAATGAGTTCTAGGATTCTTCCTGCTGACCCAATTATAATGTGTTGTTTATCTCTAAGATCTACAACTTGCTTTTTAATATTAACATTCCCAATAACAACTGCCGATGTCACTGCCATGGTAGAATTCTTCTGGAGTATCCCTACCTGGTCATACACCTGCATAGCCAGTTCATGGGTTGGTGTTAGAATAAGGACTTGCATTTCTCTTTTTGACGTATCAATTTTTTGAAATAAAGGTAATAAATAAGCTAAGGTTTTACCTGTTCCTGTAGCTGATTTACCTAGTATATCTTGATTATCTAATATAAGTGGTATAGCTCTATCTTGAATTTCTGTTGGCTGAGATATATTTTGCGCTTTAAGACCATTTATAAGTTCTTCCTTTAAGCCTAATTCATTAAATGTTTTCATTTTTTCTCCTTAGTATTTTCTTTGTCTTACGACTTCATACATAAGCAGGGATGCCGCTACTGATGCGTTGAGTGAGTTAATCTGACCATTCATAGGCATAGATACAACGTAGTCACAGTTTTCTTTAACAAGCCTTGAAACACCTTCGCCTTCATTACCGATAATTAAAGCCATAGGACCTTTAAGGTCAGTTTCGTACATAGAAGCTCCGTCCATATCGGCACATGCAACCCAAACACCTTGGCTTTTTAACTCTTCTATAGTTCTTACAATATTAGTTACTTTAGCAACTGGTGTATATTCAATTGCGCCTGCTGATACTTTCCCTACAACTGAGGTAAGTCCTACTGATCTTCGCTTTGGAATAATAACACCATGAGCACCTGCTGCGTTAGCTGTACGAATAACAGCGCCTAAGTTATGTGGATCTTGTATGTTTTCCATTATAACAATAAACGGATCTTCTCCTTTAGCCGCAGCTGCCGCTAATATATCCTCAACTCTTACATATTCATGAGCAGATGCAAATGCAATAACACCTTGGTGTTTACCCGATCCTGCCATTGCGTCTAATCTGATTTTTTCTGTCTCTTGCATAACGATTCCTTTATCTTTCGCTTCTGCAATAATCTTTCTGATAGAGCCTTCACTGCTTCCTGTTTGAACAAAAAGCTTATCGATGGTTCTATCTGCGTTAAGGGCCTCTAAGACTGCGTTTCTTCCTACAATCATAAGCTCATTACTCACTGTTTCTACTTCTTCTTCTGGCCTGGTATCGTATCTTTTGTCAAATCTTTTTTCTCTTCTAAACTCATCTCTAGTGGGTCTTTGACCGGGTTCTCTATCCTTTTTAAATTCTTCTCTTGCTGGTCTTGAACCTGAGTTTCTATCCTTTTTAGCTTCTTCTCTTGCTGGTTTTGGTCCTGCATTTCTATCTTTCTTGAAATGTTCGCTTCTTGGCCTTGCAGCTGCATCTTTACCCTCTTCAGTTTTAGGTCCTCTAAATCCTTGTAATCCTTTTTTCCCTTTTGGTGCTCTTGATCTTGATGTTCTTTGTGCCATAATAACAAACTCCTTTGCGGATTAAATCTTCCGCTTTCTCATATGTGTAATATCTTCTTTACTTATACCGCCACTCATGACAAGAACAATGGCATACACAACGACTCCAACCAGTACCGATCCTAGTGTCATAATTGCATTATTCCTGTTAGATGTCATATCTAGTACGCCACTGAGTATCTTTGATACCCCGTAGGCTGCCCCACCCATAACAAGAGATGCTATTAGTGGTTTTATAACAACAAACATAACATTTAATTTAAATCCTGTATCACGTCTTACAAACCAATAATTTATAAGGGTATAGGTCCCATACCCAGCAATTGATGCTATGGCGGCGCCTATTACGCCTAAAGAAGTTGCAACAAGGATGTAGTTACCAATTGCTTTAACCATAGTAGCGCCTATAATCGCATAAATCGGCGCCCATACATTCCCCATTCCCTGAAGGATTCCGGTTAAAGCTTGTCCTAGCATAGCAAATGCAATACTAAAAGCCGCAACTGCCAATACCGTTCCACCCTCTGGGTATGTTGGATAAATCAATGCCATAATAGGGTTTGCCAAAACCGCTAGTCCTATACTAGCGGGAAATGAAATTAAAAGTGCAATCCGTGTTCCAAGCTCTATTTTATCATGTAGTTCTTTTTGATCATTTCTAGCCATTGCTTCTGAGATACTTGGTACAAGCCCAATGATTAGGGCCAAGCCAAATGCAAATGGAAAGTTAATAAATGTAGCTCCTTTGGCCAGTTGGCCATATAACCCTGTGGCTACAGATGCACTAATGCCATAGTCTCTTAGACGCATAACCACAAGACCGGAGTCAATCAGAGCTATAATAGAATTGATTGCTGTTCCAATTGATATAGGAATGGCTATCCACAAAACTGTTTTAGCCGTTTCTTTAAAAGGAAGTATAGCACTAATTTTTTTACTTTTATTAACCTCAATCATAATCCCCTTACGCCTTCTTACATACATACCTGTTAAAACAAGAGATCCTAATATACCACCAGCAACTGCTCCAAAAGAAGCACCTCCTGCTGCCTTTGCAACATCTGGCATGAAAAACACTGCTAGAGCAAGCCCTATAAAGACCCTACCTGCATTTTCAAGAACCTGGGATATAGCCGTTGGAAGCATATCTTGCATACCTTGAAAATAGCCTCTATAGACGCCCATTATACAAACAAATACTGGGCTAAGCCCTAAGCCCCATAAGGAATAAATTGCTTGTTCTTCCCAGTTTAAAACTTTAACAAGCCAAGGTGCTCCAAGCATAACAATAGCTGACATGACCGTTCCTACAATAAGCATCAGTTTAAAGGCATGAGTGAAAATCTGATGGGCCTCAGCATCTTTACCGTGAACTCTCTTTTCTGCAACTAATTTTGCTATAGTTGATGGAATTCCAACAATAGCAACAGCGCTAAAAAGTGTGTATATTGGGTATGCCAGTCCATAGTATCCAATACCCTCATCTCCGATTAAAGCTGTTAATGGAACTCTAAAAAATGCACTTAATATTTTAGCTAAAAAACCTGCTAAGGATAAAATAAGAGCACCTTTTACAAATTTTTGTGTTTGATTTGACATATTACTCGTTCCTCCTAATGCCCTTGGTATAGGTCACGCATTTCCATGGTCCTGCCACAGCTCATTTTACCCTCTTTGCACTTTCCTTTAACACAGGAAGGTCCACAGTTCCGAAATACAAGAGGGGCTACTTCTTTAACGCACTCTAACATTTGATTGGCTAACGCCCTGATTTCCCACTGTGCCCTTGTACAGCATCTTAGGGTAAAAAAATTAAATAAAGCCCTTGCGTTCATTGTCACCACAATCTTAGTTTCACAGGCATTTGGAAGTACAAACCTGGCATCTTCTATAGCCATTTTGGTTGCATTTCGCTTTGCCTTTTTTTCATCTTGGCCTTCTTCTTGTAATTTTTCTATATGTTGTTTTATTAAGATAGTTACAATGTCGTCATATCTTTCTTGATCTTCTTCCATGGCTTTTATAAATATTACTTTTGCCTCTGGATTGTTTTCGATACTAGGTGGTATAACATACTCGAACTGGCCTTCTGTTACATATCTTTGGCTTTTTTGCGAGTAACTGGCTCCAATCCGGTGCCTAACTAGCTGATGAGTCAAGGTTCTGGAAACGCCTTCAATTCCAAATGTAAAGCTAACATGTTCAAAGGGTGATTCATGACCAACGGATCCTAACATTTCTACAAAAGAATCTATTTTATCCTTTGTTAGATTCTTTAGGAGGCCTTCTATATCACCAGGTGAGTAGCATAACCTTGCCGCAGCTGCTATATATTTTTCCGGCTCTGGGGTGTGGGTTAATAATGTTACTTTACAGTTTGTTTTCATATCTTTTCCTCTTCTAGCTTTTCAAGTCCATACTTCATGATTTCTAAAATACGCTCTATATCTTGATCTAAATAGAGATATCCTATTAAAGCTTCCACTCCTGTAGCATGCCTATAGGTCAGTATATCTGTGTTTTTAGCTGAAGAACTGCTTTTTGCATTGCGTCCTCTTTTAAAGATATCTTCTTCTGCCTCAGTCAGTATTTCTTTGATATGATTGTAAAACTGTGCTTGTCCTTTTGCTTGTACGAATTCTTTGGTTGTTTGGTGGTACTGGTTAACCCTAGCATTACCCATGCCAATTACAACAGTTCTAATCATGACTTCATATACTGCATCCCCTATGTATGCAAGAGCAAGAGGAGAATACTCTCTTGCATTATGCGTTTTACCTAAGTTTGCTTGGGCTAGTAATTCTTTTGTTTTATCGATCATATCTATCTCCTTAATTATAAACGTTTCCAGCGTACACCTTGTCTTGTATCTTCAATACTAATACCTTTTTCTAAAAGCTCATCTCTAACAGCATCTGCCAAAGCAAAATCTTTTTCTTTTTTTGCTTCTGTACGCTTTTGGATTAAGGTTTCTATTTCATCCTCACTTAAACCTTGGTCATTCTGTCGTTTAGGAGCATCATAAAATATTCCAAGTATATCACATATTCTTATAAATTCATTATATACCTTTTGAGTAAATTCAACTGATGAATGGTCTTTAACCGTCATATTAATCCACTTTACCATCTCAAAAATACTACTGATTGCATCCGCTGTATTAAAGTCATCTTCCATAGCTTCATGAAATTTCGTCTCAAAATGTGGTAATTGACCCAACATATCTGCTTCTTCACGTGTTATTTCTTTTTCTTTGTTATTGGCTACGTAAAACCCTAAGTTAATTTTACAATTTTGAAGACGCTCTAAACTGCTTTTTGCTGACTCCATAAGCTCTTCACTAAAACTAACTGGGCTTCTATAGTGGGCATTTAACATAAAGAAACGTACGACTTCATAGCCAAACTTTTCAGCTACTTCTCGGAGGGTAAAAAAGTTCCCAAGTGACTTTGACATTTTTCTATTATCCATATTTAAAAAACTGTTATGAATCCAGTATTTTGCAAAAAGTTTTCCAGAAGCTGCTTCACTTTGAGCAATTTCGTTTTCATGGTGTGGGAAAACGAGGTCCTCCCCCCCAGCGTGAATATCAATCGTATCTCCTAAATACTTTTTACTCATGGCTGAGCACTCAATGTGCCATCCTGGGCGACCATCCCCCCATGGGCTTTCCCATGCTGGTTCCCCTTCTTTTTTAGGCTTCCAAAGAATAAAGTCCATAGGATTTTTCTTTTCTTCATCGACTGCTATACGAGAGCCTAATTCTAATTCATCTAAAACCTTCTTAGACAGTTTCCCGTAATTTTCCCAGTTCCCTGCATCAAAATAAACCGTACCATCAACTTCATAGGCATGTCCTTTACTCACTAGCTCCCCTATTAATTCAATAATAGAATCCATCTCCTCGGTAACCCTTGGGTGAGCTGTTGCACGCTTAACATTAAGACCATCTGCATCTTTCAATGTCTCTGCAATATAGTACTCTACAACCTCATTAGCCGTTTGGCCCGTTTCATTTGCATATTTAATGATTTTATCATCTACATCTGTAAAGTTTTGAATATAAGTAACATCATATCCCCTATACTCTAAATAACGGCGCACTGCATCAAAAGCAATGTAAGGTCTTGCGTTTCCTATATGAATATAATTGTAGACCGTAGGCCCACAAACATACATTTTTATCTTGCCAGGTTCAACCGGTATAAGTTCTTCTTTTTGTCTTGTTAATGTATTATAAAGCCTAATACTCATATTCTTCCTCACCTTCTACTTGTTTAGTTACTCCTCTGGATATGTTTCATATAAAATACAATTACCTCTTATTTTACAATCCCCTTGGTCACAATCGCATGATATTGTACCACTATCTCCTACTTGCTGTATATCCCCGTGTAAATGATTGACTTTCTTATTTAACTCATTCACCATACGCGTCAGTTTACAAATCTCCATTTGAACTGGATCTGGCAGTATTACTTGATCTAGTGTGTCACAAGGATCTACTCGTTTTCCTTTATGCCTAACTATTTTGCCTGGAATACCTACGATAGTCGCATCTGCCGGAACTTCTTGAAGCACTACTGCGCCTGCTGCTACACGGGCATTATCTCCTACTTTAAAAGGGCCTAGGACCTTGGCTCCTGCACTGATCATCACATTATTACCAATGGTGGGGTGCCGTTTACCTTCTTGCTTTCCTGTCCCACCTAGCGTCACACCATGATAAATAGTTACATCATTGCCTATTTCACATGTTTCGCCAATGACAACCCCCATACCATGATCAATAAACAATCTTTTTCCTATTGTGGCTCCCGGATGGATTTCTATTCCCGTAAGTCCCCTAGAAATTTGGGAAATAAGTCTGGCTACAAAAAAACATCTCATTTTGTATAATTTATGTGCTAGCCTATGAAATAATATGGCATATAGACTTGGATATAAAAATGCTTCTGCCGAGCTTTTAATTGAAGGGTCCCTTTGTTTTATTGCCTTAATCTCTTCTGATAGCCGCCCCATATTATCCCCCTTAACACAAACTTCGCCTCCTAATACAGAGACGAAGTTTATGGTTTATTAAATAAATGTATTTATACGCTTAACCATTCCTTCTTTGCCTAAAATCTGAATAATATCTGGCATTTCAGGTCCATGGCATTGGCCTGTGAGTGCCACACGGACTGTCATAAATAAATTTTTACCTTTAATACCTGTATCTTTTTGAACTTCCTTAAATACAGCTTTTGCAAACTCTAAATCGATATGGTCTGCAGCCATAACCTTTTCTTTAAAGGATTCAAGCACTACCTTAACATGCTCTAGTGCTAACACCTGACGTGCTTCATCGTTTTCTAGTTCAATGGTCTCACTAAAGAAAATACCAACATGCTCTGTAATTTGAGCAAGGTACTCTAGGTTCCCTCTTGTTGCTGATACCACCATCTTAATCCAATCATAACGCTCTTCTACATCTTTATCTGTCACAAGACCTGCTTCCAATAGGTATGGTATACATAGCTTTGTAATATAATCTAAATCACTAGCTCTAATATACTGGCCATTAATCCAGTTAAGTTTTTTAACATCAAATACAGCTGGATTTTTACTCACACGATCAAGGGTAAATATTTCCTCTAACTCTTGAAGTGTAAACATTTCTTCTTCACCCTCTGGTGACCACCCTAAAAGGGCTAAGAAGTTAATAATTGCTTCGGGTAAGTATCCTTTATTTCTATATTGATCTACATGAGTAGAACCATGACGTTTACTCATTTTACTTCTGTCTTCTCCTAAAATTAAAGATACATGGGCAAATTTGGGTGGTTCCCATCCGAATGCTTGGTATATTAAAACTTGTCTTGGCGTATTTGATAAATGCTCTTCACCACGGATGACAGTTGTAATCTCCATTAAGTGATCATCTATACTAACGGCAAAATTATAAACTGGCGTTCCATTTGCCTTGGCAATAATATAATCGCCTACACCGTTACTATCAAACACAACTTCTCCTCGCACTTTATCATGGATCACAATATCCATATCTGCTGGCACCCTAAAGCGAATGGTTGGCACTCTTCCTTCAGCCTCATAAGCTTCAATTTGCTCTTTACTTAAATCCCTACATTTACCCACATAGCGTGGCATTTCTCCGTTTGCACGCTGAGTCTCACGCTCTGCTTCAGTTTCCTCAGCTGTGCAGTAACACTTATATGCTTTACCACTTTCAAGTAAGGCGCCTAGGTACTCCTTATATATTTCAGGCCTCTCAGTGCAACGATATGGGCCATGATCTCCGCCCACTTCAATTCCTTCGTTCCAGTTGATTCCAAGCCAACGTAAATCTTCAATAATAACAGCTTCAGATTCTTTTGTACTTCTTCCTTCATCTGTATCTTCTATACGAAGTAAGAATGTCCCACCCTTGTTTTTTGCTTCTAAATAATTAAATAGTGCCGTTCTAGCACCACCAATATGCAAATGTCCAGTTGGACTTGGTGCAAACCTTACCTTTTCCAGTTTATTCATTCAAATTTCCTCCTAATAAGCTAACTGTATCTATTACATTAACTGCTTATTTCATTATAATATATGGCTATCTATTGTGCAACTAAAAACATATTTCTAAGGACTATCCAGTTTTGAGGTGCCGATAATCCTAAAACCCAATAACTAACGCCTCTTAGGCTATATTGATCCACTAGGTTGTATTTTGCTCTAAAGCTTCTTGCATCTTCAAACCAAACCACATGCCGATCTCCTGCTGGTGAAAAGTAATAAAAATAAGGGACCTGTGCTAAAACGTCAAACTCTATGCTAGAACCATACTGAGCTGCTAATTGCAAAGCACTGGTATAATCGACCAATTTTGCCATATCACCATTCTTAAATGGTAACTTCCAATCAAACCCATAAAAAGGCACACCCATTAAAATTTTATTTCGTGGGATAACAGAAACGGCATAATCTAATACCTTTATCATTTCATTAACGGGTGCCACTGCCATAGGTGGACAAGCACCACATCCCCAGTCATAGGTCATAACAATGACAAAATCCAGTATTTCCCCTTGGGCTTTATAATCATGAGCTCCCCACCACTTCCCCGTGGTCATGTCATATGTCTTAGGAACAAGGGCCGTAGAAACCGGGTAGCCATACGGATGAAAAAAATCAACGGCATTTTGCAGGAATTCATTATATAACTGGCGGTCTTCTGGAAATAGCATTTCAAAGTTAATATTAAGCCCCATATACCCTTTTGTCTGCATAACTGTTAGGACATTATTAAACAATGTATCTTGAATTTCTGGGCTTGATATAATAATTCTTGCCCTTTCTGGGTCAAACCCTGGGCCTCCTGCATTACTAATGCTCATTAACATCTTGATTCCCATTTGGGTGCTTGCTGCTACAACTGCATTGTCATCAAACTCTCGTAAAGTTCCATCTTCATTTACAATATAATTAGATGGCGTTATATACGTTAAGTCCATGCCAACTTGATTAACGATTTCTGTATCTATCTCAGGTGTCTCCGGTACAATATAGCCATTAACCTCGATGGTTCCTAAGTTTTCATCTTGCCCATTAATAACGAGCATCATTCCAACTGATAACTGATTCGAATTACTTAAATTATTATCTCTTACTATATTGATGGGTGATCTATTGAATTTTTTGCTAATGCTTGTTATTGTGTCTCCCTCTTGGACCGTGTATTCTAATCTTTCTAGATCAAAAATCAGCGCTTGCCCTTCAATTAAATAAGGGTTTTCTACTAGCCCATTTTCCCTAACAACTTGTTCTATGTTTAAATTATAGGTTTTGGCAAGATCATATAAGGAATCTCCTTTTTGCACTGTATAAATAATCATATAAACACCTTCTTTACTTTAATTACTATATTTATATGAAGTAAAGAGTGACTATATGATATTTCATATTTTTTTAACAAGCGCAATGGCTTGAGAAGATATTCCTTCCCCACTACCTGTAAAACCAAGACCTTCTTCTGTTGTTGCTTTTATATTAATCTGGCTCATATCTATTTTTAATATAGCTGCTATCTTTTCTCTCATTTTATTTATATAAGGACTCATTTTAGGCTTTTGAGCGATAATCGTTGAATCAATATTGCCAACTTCATAACCCGCCCTCTCTAAAATCTTACCCACATGCCCTAAAAGCTTTAAACTTGATACATCTTTATATCGTGGGTCTGTATCTGGAAAGTGTTTACCTATATCTCCTTCGCCTATTGCTCCTAGGATGGCGTCCATAATCGCATGGGTTAGGACATCCGCATCAGAATGTCCTAGCAGACCTTTTTCATAAGGTATCGTGACCCCCCCCACAATTAAATCTCTGCCCTGTACCAATTTGTGAACATCATAACTTATTCCAACTCTCATGTTAAAAACCTCCTTTTTTCTTATTATACACAAACAGCCCTCCACATATGTGAAGGGCTGTAGCTAGTTTAATATTATGGTCGCTATAGGGATCGAACCTATGACCCCCTGCTTGTAAGGCAGGTGCTCTCCCAGCTGAGCTAAGCGACCAAAATATTGCAAAAAACAAACGACCTGGAAGGGACTCGAACCCTCGACCTCCGCCGTGACAGGGCGGCGTGCTAACCAACTGTACCACCAGGCCTTATTGTATTGCAAACAGGGGTAGCAGGACTCGAACCTACGGCATTCGGTTTTGGAGACCGACGTTCCACCAACTGAACTATACCCCTATATTGTAAGACTCCTCGAGTAGGGCTTGAACCTACGACCCTCCGGTTAACAGCCGGATGCTCTACCGCTGAGCTATCGAGGATCATTAACGACATCTTGAATCTTACCAAATCTTATCCTAAATGTCAATATCTTTTAGCAATATATTTATTTTTATAATTTATCTATGATATATAAATAAATGTTTGACTTTGTTTCTCACTTTAAATGACTATAATACTTTTTGATATTTATCTGTATTATTAACTAACTTCGCCATTTTATTTAACTTATCGTTTAGCTTAATCTAATAATATAATACTTAGTTCATTTTGTCAACTAAGTTATCTAATAGAATAAAACACACTTATCTTAATAATATTATTAAGATAAGTGTGTTTTTATATTTGTTTAACAGAATCCCTATATAGTATCTTACCTTTAATTGAGACTCTGCCATATTCCTTATCATCGTTTTTGACCTTTGCTAAAATATATCCCACTGCCGTAGCTGACATCTCTTGAATATCAACTTCAACTGTTGTAATTTGAGGCACACTTATGGTTGCAAAGATATCGTTATCAAACCCTACAACTGAGACATCTCCGGGTACATCATAATTCATTTGCCTTAACTTCTCAATGGTATTAAAAGCTACTTGATCACAGTTGCATACAAAAGCCGTAGGCATCTGTTCCGGAAACTCTAACTCAACATACGTTCCTTGATCATCTCTATCTGTAATGATGAATTCAGGATTTAATTCTATTTTATGTTCTAATAAGGATTTATAGTAACCTAAAAAACGGTCTTGAATACTACTTGTTGCATAAATATCACCTACAAATCCAATCTTTTTATGCCCACTATGCATGAGGTAATTAGTCATTTTATAAGCGCCATAAAAGTTATCTGTAATCACTGAATTCATATCTAAGTGTTCATCGTAAAAATCTAAAAATATAACCGGCGTTTGAGCACTTTGCAGTGCTTCTACATATGCTCTACTCACTTGACCTAATACAATCAAACCATCTACTCTATTTTCATGATAAATCCTAGGTAATATCAAATCCTTTTCATCTTGCTTGGATAAAATCTGAAGTACACCATAATAGTCATATGCTTCTAATATCTGAGCTACATTCTGGTAAAAATTCAAGTAAAAAGATTGAACTCCTCCTGTAAATCGTTCTGATACAACAACGCCAATATTATATGAGCATCCTTCTTTCATGGATTTAGCCACTGAATTAATCCTATATCCCACTTTATCTGCCAAGTCTTTGATTTTTTGTTTAAGCTCATCACTCACGCCATCTTTATCATTTAGAGCCTTAGAAACCGTAACTGTACTGACATTTAATTGCTCCGCAATATCCTTCATTGTAATGTTTTTACGCAATAATATCACCGCCTTTGTAATACATATATATCCTTGTCAATTTCCCCTGTTTTATTTATTAGTCATTCTTTCTATTACCTCAAAGCAAGCTCTACTATTATGATAAGGGCATTTCCAAGGGTCTACTTTTAAATACTTATTATTCGGCTCGCCTGTCTTATCGACACTCCAAAACCATTCCCCATCTTTCTTATCAACAACATATTCTTTTATAAAATTCCAAGTGTTATAGGCAGCTTCCAAGAAATGGCTCTTTCCTGTCATTTCATAAGCGTTCATGAAACCCACAACCGCTTCTGCTTGAACCCACCAAATCCTATCTACATCTAATGATCCGTCCTCTAGCATTTCATTCATAACGGCCCCCGCCTCATCAATTCCCTGTTCATATACCTTCTGCGCCATAGAACAAGCTATTTCCTTCGTTCTTTTTAACAGATTTTTATCCCCAAGGACTTCAGCCGCCTCCACTAAGAGCCAACTACCTTCTATATCATGTCCATAAGAGATAACACCAGACTTACTATTCCATCTTTCATCAAAAAAGAGCTTGAAATGATATGTTTCCGGATCGATAATATAATCTATTGTAATCTTTATTAGCTCTTCAAATTGTCCCTTTAAATCTTCATCTTTCCATATTCTATATAAGTTAGTATAAGCCTCCAGGATATGTAGGTGCGTATTCATAGATTTTTTTTCATTCATATCTCCCGCCCCTAATTGTAAATCTTCTGTAGGCTCCCACTCTCTTGTGCAGGCTTCAAAATATCCTTTGTTTTCTTTATCATGGCTATATTGTTCTATTGCCCTATATAATTTAATAGCGTATTCAAGACTTTCCGGATTCTTAGTGGCTATATAATACTCAGACAAGGCATATATACCAAAAGCTTGAGCATATATTTGCTTTTTAGTGTTTAGTGGATTCCCTCTATAATCTACCATCCAAAAGAGTCCTCCATAATCTGCATCCCATAAGCTTTCTTTTATAAAGTCATATGCTCGCTTAGCTAATTTTAAATACTTCTCTTCTTTAAATATATTATAAGCTTTTGAATACGTCCAAAGAATCCTAGTATTGAGTACAGACCCTTTAGGTGCTTCAAAATCTACAGAAAGATCATTTTCTATAGAACCTAAAAATCCACCATTTTTTTCATCAACCGATTTATCTGACCAAAACTTCAAAATATTATCTTTTACTTCTTTTTCTGTTTCCCGTCTTAATGTTTCTTGTATAAACCTTGCATCCATATTAGTCCTCCTAATGACATACTTAGTAGTTTGTATATTTTACCTAAACGATTAGCCTATTATTCTATTATATGTTTTGTTATTCTAAATGTCAACATCTTAGCTAGTGCCATACTCACAATAGATATTCCCTGATATTATATATATTTCCGACATATATACTTTTTTGTATCACTATTTTTATCTAATACTTTATAGTTCAGTCTAGAAAATATAAAATTACATAGTTATCCACATTTTATCCACAATTTGGGTATAACTTGTAATAATATCCCATTTATAGGTACGCCTTACCATGTTAGCATTACTATTTTAATCTATAAAGCCAGAAAAGCCACTACTATCAAATAACTTTTAAAGTTATTTGATAGTAGTGGCTTTTCTGGCTTTTGTGTTTTACTTCCCTAACATAGCTGCTCCGATAATTCCTGCATCATTGCCTAGGGTAGCTACTTCAATTTTAGTTTGCATCTCTTGAGCATATATTTGTTGGCTAACCTTCTGGGTTAATGGTTGCGTCAGATTTTCTTTCTGCCTCGAAACCCCACCACCAATTATAATCATCTCAGGTTTAAATATATTAATGACATTTGAAATACCACACGCTAAATAATTCAGATATTGATCAACAACACCTTGGGCTATTACATCCCCACCTTGGGCTGCATCGAAAGGAATTTTAGCATTCATTTTACTGATATCTCCACCTATATAATAATTGAGCTTAGAATCTGGGTTGTTTTTAGCTGCTTCTTGTGCATCACTAATTAAAGCTGTAGCAGATCCATATACTTCAAAGCATCCTTTTCTACCACAGTTACATTGTCTTCCATCATAGGCAATGACATGATGCCCCAGCTCCCCTGCACCTGGAAAACTACTTTTGTAAATCTCTCCATTTAAAACTAGCCCTCCGCCAACACCTGTTCCAAGTGTCAGTATAACAGCATTGGTACATCCTTTAGCAGCTCCTGCTGTTACTTCTCCCAAAGCTGCACAATCTGCATCATTGGCAACATACACGGGAATATCTAGACTATCTCTCATTATTTTGGTTATTGGAAAGTTATCAATAGCAATATTATTAGCATATACGATGATCCCTTTTTCAGAATCTACGGTTCCCGGCGTTCCAATTCCTATAGAGTGAATATCTTCTTTCGTCAAGTTGTTTTGCCTCATAAGGTCTTTACATAACTCTATCATATCTTGACAAATGACCTCTATTCCTCTTTCTTTTAAAGTTGGAATGCTTTTATCTTTGACAATTTCGCCTTCCGTATTAACTAAACCTATTGCTATGTTCGTTCCCCCAAGATCAATTCCAATATAATACATCATTATTTTCCTCCATATGGCTAGTATTTGACTACTGAGATAATTTCTTCTGTTAATTGTTCTATATCCGGCACATAGCTCTTTAACACACTTAAGTTGCCAGAAATCTTATATTTACCTAGTGTAGCTGGTATTAAAACAGCATCTCCAACTTGAATTTCCTGTTCATATCCATGGCTGGTTATTTTACCTCTGCCTTCTACACAGTAAAATATAAAAAATCGCTCTACATTACTTTCTTCTTGTAAGTCACCTTTTATATCATAACGTTCTAATGAGAAGTTTTTATCAAAACAATAGTACGTTTTGTTATATGCTTCATTAGCAACTAACAAGCCTTTAAGTTTTTCTCCTTGTAACTCTATATTCATTACATCTAAAACCTGCTTCACATGTAATTCTCTAGGTCTACCATAATCATACGCCCTATAAGTTACATCACTATTTTGCTGAATTTCTACCACTACTACACCTTCCATAGCATGAACGAGTCCTGCCTCGATGAAGTAGATATCTCCTTTTTTAACAGGGATACGGTTTAAATAGGGTTCTAATTCTCCAGATTTAGACGCCTGTTCAAATTGTTCTTTCGTACACCCTTTTACGCCTAGTACCATTTTAGCATCTGGTTGGGCATCTAGTACATACCATACTTCCGTTTTACCTAAATCATTTTCATTTTTTAGGGCATAGTCATCTTTTGGATGAACTTGTATGGATATTTTATCTTGAGCATGTAGCATCTTTACTAACAGCGGAAATCTTTCTAAAGAAATCTTTGTTCCTACTAATGCTTCCTTATGGGTATCAATTAGATTTTGTAATGATTTGCCCTTAAAAGCACCATCTGACACGATACTCATGCCATTGTTATGGCATGCTAAGTCCCAACTCTCGCCTATTTCTCCTTCTGGAAAATCACTGCGATAGTCACCTATCGCTCTTCCACCCCATACTTTTTCATAATACAATGGTTCAAATTTAATTGGATACATTTATATCTCCCTATATGTTTAATTTACCTCATGATAAGCTCAAGAACTTCAGATATATTACTGACGCCGTATAACTTCATCCCTGCAATATCCTTTAATCCTTTTAGATTTGCCTTTGGCATAATACATTTTTTAAAGCCTAATTTGGCGGCTTCAATCACTCTTTTTTCCGCCATATTAACACCTCTAACTTCTCCTGTTAATCCTACCTCTCCAAATACAATAGTGTAGGGATCAACCACTTTATCTCTAAAACTTGAGGCAATAGCCACTACGACACCAAGATCTAGGGCAGGTTCATTCATTTTTATACCTCCGGCCAGATTAACATAACTATCATAACTTCCAAGATCCATGCCGGCTCTTTTTTCTAAAACAGCCATTAAGATAACGACCCTATTGTAGTCAATCCCAGTTGCTGTTCTGCGGGCTGTTCCAAAACTTGTATAACTTACTAAGGCTTGCACCTCAATCAGCATAGGACGCGTCCCTTCCATGCTACAAGCAACGATAGAGCCTGATACATTCATAGGGCGCCCTGATAACATTAACTCTGATGGATTAGCAACTTCCATTAGACCTTCTGCTTTCATTTCAAAAACACCTATTTCATTCGTTGAACCAAACCTATTTTTAACAGCTCGTAGAATCCTAAAAGTAGCATGCCTTTCACCTTCAAAATAAAGCACTGTATCTACCATATGTTCCAGCACCCTAGGACCTGCTAAAGAACCATCTTTTGTTACATGACCCACAAGGATAACACAAATGCCAAGCCCCTTACTAATATTCATAAAAGCATGGGTAGCTTCTCTTACTTGACTTACACTACCAGGAGATGAGCTAATCTCACCTGAGTAGACTGTTTGTATGGAGTCAATAATAACTAAATCTGGTTTTGTGGCTTTTATAAGGGTTTGTATCGTCTGCATATCTGTTTCGCAAAACAGTTGCAAATAATCTGTATTGACACCTAGGCGGTCTGCCCTCATCTTAATTTGGGCTATGGATTCTTCACCTGAAATATAAAGCACTGATTTCTTTTGCTCTCCAATTGTTTGGCAAATCTGCAAAAGCAGTGTTGATTTACCAATGCCTGGATCGCCACCTACAAGGACAAGGGAGCCCTCTACAATCCCGCCCCCTAGTACCCGGTCTAGTTCTTTTATTTTGGTTAATAAACGATCTTCTTTTTCATTTCCAATTTCTTTTAGCCTGACTGGTTTTTGAATTGCGCCAAGTTTTTCTTGCTTTCCTAAACCTTTAGGCTCCGGCACAATTGCCTCTTCGACAAATGAGCTCCATGCATTACAAGCTGGGCATTTTCCTAACCATTTTGGTGATTCATGCCCACATTCTTGACAAACATGTACATATTTAATTTTCATTAAACTCTCCTAATTTCCACCTTCTTAGGTGTATTTCTACAGTCTACCGAAAACACAATTTTTCCTGCTAAGTTAGCTTTTATTTTACCTACTTTTAATTCATCAATAAAAAGATTGTAATCTGTATCTGGGGATAATTCCATAGTAATTTGTGATTCTGCAATGCCTGCCACTTTGAAGGATATTAGCTTATCTTTAACTGTAAAGTTATGAACTGCTGTTCCTGGAATAGACTCATATACTAAGGCTTCGTCTTTATTTAGTTTTGTAATTTCTTTAAATGTTCTTATATCGTAAAGATTTCCCTCTACCTCAAAACCCATTACTTTTGTTTTTTTAGGTAGTTCATAGTTTCCAAAACTAATTGTTCCATTTTCTTCTACTTGTATTAATTCATTTATGATCGCCATTTCCAAGCCCTCCAAATTTTAATGATACATTTAAGTTAATATTTTTATTAACTTTTATTGTTTTGTGTGTTTATTTTTTACTTCAAATGTTAACTTTTCTTCATGCATATCTATATATACATTGTCCCCTTCTTTAATATTACCATCTAATATTTCTTCTGACATATGGTCTTCTATTTCTGATTGTATGGTTCTTCTAAGAGGTCTTGCCCCATATGCTTTGTCATAACCTTTAACTGCTAGCCACTTTATTGCCTCTTCAGATAATTTTACTTGTATACCTGTGTGAGAGGTAATACGTTTTATGAGTGTTGCAATCATTATTGTAGCAATTTCTTCTATATGCCCTTGTGTTAGAGCATGGAATACAATAATCTCATCAACACGGTTAACAAATTCAGGTCTAAATAGCTTCTTAACCTCATCCATAACATTCTTTTCCATAACTTTATAGGACTGTTCTCTGTCTTCTATTGATATGAATCCTAAACGCTTTGGTTCTATAATGTTACGAGCTCCTATGTTAGAAGTCATAACAATAACAGTGTTTTTAAAGTTAACACGGCGACCACGGGAATCAGTAATATGTCCATCATCTAAAATTTGTAGGAGTACATTAAAAATATCTGGATGAGCTTTTTCAATTTCATCAAAAAGAATAACTGAATACGGTTTACGTCTTACTTTTTCCGTAAGCTGCCCACCTTCATCATACCCTACATATCCTGGCGGTGAACCAATTAACTTAGAAACGGTATGTTTTTCCATATACTCTGACATATCAATCCTAATCATTGCATTCTCATCACCAAACAAGGCTTCGGCTACAGTCTTTGTAAGCTCCGTTTTACCAACTCCTGTTGGCCCTAGGAACATAAATGAACCAATTGGTTTGTTAGGGTCCTTAAGGCCGACACGTCCTCTCCTAATAGCTTTAGAGATAGCTGTTACGGCTGCTTCTTGCCCTATTACCCGTTCATGGAGAACACCTTCCATATTCCTTAGTCTTTCTGTTTCTTCTTGTTCAAGTCTTTGTACAGGTATTCCTGTCCAAGTACTTACGATATCGGCTATATCTCTCTCAGACACAACTTGAGTACTTTCAGTATTTTTAGCTTCCCATTCAATTTTAGCATTTGCAAGTTGTTCTTTTGTCTCATTTTCTTGATGCTTAATTTGACCTGCAAATTCATATTTTTCTTCTTTAATAGCTTCTTCTTTTTCTACAGATAATTTTATTAGTTTTTCTTCCAAAACTTTTACATCCATAGGGGTTGTATAAGAACGTAGCCTAACCCTTGAAGAGGCTTCATCAATTAAATCAATGGCCTTATCAGGTAGATGTCTATCTGCAATATACCGACTTGATAAGGTTACTGCCGCTTCAATAGCCGGGTCCGTAATTTTCACCTTATGGTGGGCTTCATATTTATCTTTGATCCCGTGCAAAATTTGGATTGTTTCTTCTTCTGATGGTTCCTCAATTGTTACTGGTTGGAAGCGCCTTTCAAGGGCCGCATCCTTTTCTATATGCTTACGATACTCGTCTAAAGTTGTTGCCCCCACTAGTTGGATTTCACCTCTTGATAGAGATGGCTTTAAAATGTTCGAGGCATCCATTGCCCCTTCAGCCGCACCTGCCCCTATAATGGTATGCAGCTCATCTATAAATAATATAACATCCCCTGAGTTTTTCACCTCATCTAAAGCTTTATTAATTCGTTCTTCAAACTCTCCCCGGTACTTTGTACCCGATACCATAGCTGATAAATCAAGGCAAATGACCCGCTTACCTCTTAAAAGTTCTGGAATCGTACCATCCACAATCTTTTGTGCAAGCCCTTCGATAATTGCTGTCTTACCAACTCCTGGTTCTCCGACTAAGCAAGGGTTATTCTTTGTTCTACGGCTTAATATTTGCACCACACGCTCAATTTCTTTATCCCTACCAATAACAGGATCAAATTTATGATTTCTTGCCATTTGAGTAAAGTCTCTACTAAATTGATCAAGGGTTGGGGTACTGGATTTTTGATTTTTTATAGGTCTTCCTGCCATAGGTTTTCCAGTGTTTTTAGCATCACCTGATAGCATGTCTACTATTTGGTTATAAATCAAATCAGCATCTACGCCTAGGCTCTCTATTATTTTAACAGCTACGCAACTGGTTTCTCTAAGAAGTGCAAGTAGTATGTGTTCTGTTCCAATTTTATTAGTTCCATATTTTATTGCATTTATTTGACTATTTCCCATAACTCTTTTGGATCTAGGGGTAAAGTCTCGTGGCTGGGCAATTGCTACATTGCCCATACCAATAAACACTTTCATCTTTTCTACAATATCGTGTTCACTCAGTCCTTGATTTCGTAGTGCTTTTTGAGCTACGGAGCCATCTGTTCTAATAAGTCCTAGAAGCAAATGCTCTGTACCAACATATCCGTGATTAAAAGCTATTGTTGCTTCTTCCGCATGTTTAATAGCTCTTTGTGTTTGTGGTGTATAATTAACTTCCATTCAGTATTCTCCTTTTTAATCTTGTTTGTGTCCACAGGCAATACAGTATTCTGCGTCAGGGTGGTTCCCTATATTGCAATTTGGACAAAACTTCATCTGTAAGTATCCATCTTCTCCGGGTTCTGGTGTTCTTGTTTCCTCACCTTCACCATCCCATGTTTTTTTAACATTTCTTTTTACACTCTCAAAAGTGTTTTTTTGCTCTTTACGCATATCAACAGAACTTCTTTCAAGAGCCCTAATTATATTTTCTTTTTCAAAAATTCTTTCATGTAATGCATCTATCTTAAAATCTGATTCAGGGTATAACCGGTCTTGGTATGCCTTTTGACCAAGTTCTGTATATAACTTCTTTAGGTCTGCTTTCGCTTGTAGTAACTCAATCTCTAGTTTCCCTTGGGTTAAAGTAGTTTTGGTTTGATCTACAAGACCTTTGGATATATCTTTTGCGCTTTGTGTCAGTTTATCAAAAATATTTGTCATATTAAACGCTCCTTCTCTAATGATTATTTAAATTTCAGATAAATAATAATGATAGTAGTGGAATCGAAGCAATACTTATTAATGTTGAAATAAATATACATTGTGACGCTACTTCTGGCTCGCTCCCGTATTCCTGTACAACTAAAGCCGCATTGGCTGCTACTGGCATGCCTGTAATAATAACAGGTACCCCTATAAGCATTATATTATCAATATGCAGTATATATTTAAAAATAGCAAACACAATTAAAGGTAATACAAAAACTCTCATAATCGCTATTACATATATTCTCCAATTATTAAACATACGTGATAGCGGTAGTGTCGATAACATCGCGCCAATGACAACCATGGAAATAGGCGTCGTTGTATTACCTACCAAACTTATAACGCCTTCAAGTACCTTAGGGATTGGAATAGCTAGTGCAAATATAACAAATCCAATAATTGAAGCTATAACACCTGTGTTTAAAATGGTTTTGAGATTTATTTCATATTTTTCTTCTGACGTATTAACCAGAGAAATCCCAAGTGTATAGACTAATGTAACAAAGGCTATATTATAGATAACGGCATAAAATATTGCTTCTTCTCCAAATATAGTCGCTATAACAGGAAAACCCATAAAACCAACATTTGAAAACATAAGTGAAAACTCAAAAATTCCTTTGTGTGATTTTGGCGGTTTAATAATACTTGTCACTATTTTAGCGATTATAAAGGATCCTGCATAGGTACTAAATGCAATAATTAATATAAATATACTTTCTTTCAATTTTTCTGACGTTCTTGGTATGATCATCCCTGCTATAATTAATGCTGGCAGTGCAATATTCAAAATAAAGCTAGTAAGACTTCGAATCATCTCTTCTTGTATCATCTTCAATTTACCAAGTAAATATCCTGTAATTAGCAATGAAAACAAAATAGCAATCTGGTTATATACAGCACTCAAATCCATGTCTTACCCCTTATCTATAGTGTCAATCTTTTAATATCCTAAGTATACTACATATAGCGTACAAAAAAAAGACTAGAGATACTCTAGTCTTAAATATTTCCCTAACATCACTATGTATTACAGTCCAAAACTTACCCTTATACTTTTGTCTACTTCTTTCATTAAGTTCTTATCCAAGTTACATATCTTTTCTTTTAGTCTCTTTTTATCGATTGTTCGTATTTGTTCAAGTAATATTACTGAGTTCTTAACTAACTCATAGTTAGTTGCCACAATTTCAACATGTGTGGGTAATTTAGCTTTGTTAATTTGGGATGTAATAGCTGCACATATAACTGTTGGGCTGTACTTATTACCAATATCATTTTGTATGACCAGAACAGGTCGTACGCCGCCCTGTTCTGATCCTACAACTGGACTTAAATCTGCATAAAAAATATCTCCGCGTTTTACCATAATTTATTCACACTCCGTTAGCCGAATACAGATATCATCAGCCTCGCTTTCCACCGCAAAACATAGTTTTGAGATTTTTAAGTTGATTTCTGCCATTTCTTGGTACCCTTTAATCATTATTTCCATTGTTCTTTTTTCGCTCTTAATTCCCCTTTTCCCATCTAAATGCTGGGAACAAATCCTCATACCCTGATTACGTTGTGCCACCGCAAACCACTCCCTACCCAAATTGGTGATTTACTCCACGTTATCTATTTATATTATTGACAAAGTTTGTGGAGTTTATACATATATCCGTGGAATTCTTTTTCCAATCATACAAATAATTTCATAATTAATTGTATTTAATATGTCTGCAATCTCTTCTACGGCAATTTCATTGCCTTTTTGCTTTCCAAACAGAACGACTTCATCCCCTACGGCTACATAATTTATATGGGTTACATCTACCATAAATTGATCCATACAAATATTCCCAATGATAGGCGCGTACTCACCCCTGATAAGAACACGTCCTTTATTAGATAACCCTCTCGAATACCCATCTGCGTATCCAATGGGTATAGTAGCGATTTTTGTCATATGTTTGGTTGTATATTTTCTATTATACCCTATTGATTGGCCTTTGGGTACCTTTTTTACATGAACAACTTGTGTTTTTAATGACATTGTTGGTATAAGGCCCACAGGGTATGACTTTGCTACTTCTGAAGGATAGTGTCCGTATAAGCAAATACCTAATCTTACCATATTAGAGTGGGTATTTGGATGCATAATAATTGCCGCACTATTAGCTGCATGGACAATGGGCACTTCTATACCGACTTGCTCAAGCTCTTTTAAAAATCCATTAAATATACTGTTTTGTTTTTTTGTGTAAGTCCGGTCTTCTTCATCTGCACTAGAAAAGTGTGTGTAAATTCCTTCTATTTCAATATTGGGTAGTTTATTGATTTCTACGATTTCTTCAATACTTGTTGGGTGTGGCAAAAAACCGATCCTACCCATCCCAGTATCAACTTTAATATGTATTTTTACCTTTTTTTCTAATTTACTGGCTTCGTAAGAAATATACTTTGCCATTTCATATGAAAAAATTGTTTGGGTTAGGTCGTTTTCTATAAGAACCCCAACACTGGCTGCTGGTGTGTATCCCAGGACTAAAATAGGCGTTGTTATACCAACGTCCCTAAGCTGAGCCCCTTCCATTGTAATGGCTACAGCCAGGTAGTCCACTTCTTCTCTTTGTAGTATTTTGGCTATTTCTACCGCTCCATGCCCATATGCATCTGCTTTAACAACAGCCATAATGCCTGTGTACCTCGGGATACTTTTCTTTATTTCTTTATAATTATGTGTAATGGCATCTACATCTATCTTAGCAACCACACGTGGCATATCTGATATCATTTTTTCCTCCACCTTAGTCTATAATGAATACGCTTTCATCAATTTTAGGATTATAAGTAAATTCTGTAAATTCTATGGTCACTGTTTCTTTCTTCCCTTGGTCGTATATAGCCATTCGAACTGGCTTATAGGTCTTTTGATCAATCCATAATCTTTGGGTGCTCATATGTTTACTGCCACCTGGAATGACCGCCTCCAACATGGTTGTAACTTCACCTTCTGTCTTATTCACTGCCATGGCAACCTCTTCGGATTGCAAATAATTTTGTACAAATGTTCCTAAAAATATTTGATTTCTAAAATTATTAGTTGGAAGTTCTACAGCTTTAGGATTTTCAACTTGTGGATTATACTGAATGACCTTTTCCCCATTATAAATCGTTGTGAGCCCTTCAATATGTTTTGGTTTCATAATTTCAAATCTATAATACCCATTCATTTGATAGACTTGCTTGGCTTCGTACGTATTTAAGCTTTCACCCTCTATATAGGCTATTTTAGCAACACAAGCATACCCTTGCATATTCATTAGTTTTTCTTGAACACTACTCGGGTGTGAGCTGTTTTTGTTCATGAGCCTGCATCCCGATAACGTTAAAGTGAGAATAAATAGTGTTAGGCCTATTATTTTTTTTGACATGTTCCCTCCTTATTTAATTGACAGGAAGTCCTCTTGCTTCTAATATACTCCCTAGTCCACTAAAATATGAGAACATTTTATTTACAAGCTTATTTCGGCAATAGCATAAGCCGTTGCATACGCTATGCAATGAGAAACACTAACCCATATATTGGTTATCCCCTTTTCCCTTGCTACTTGCTTGGCTTTTCCATATAAGAAAACAAGAGGGGCGCCTTTTGCATCCCTCGTAATTTCTATATCCACCAGGCCAAACCCACTAAATCCTGTACCTAAAGCTTTACTAACGGCTTCCTTGGCTGCAAAATTCCCTGCTATACTTTCATAGGCACCTTTCCTTTTGTTAAAGTACTCCTGTTCTTTTAGTGTGAAGTTTTTTGTAAGAAATCTAGGATTTTGTGTGGCTGCTTTACGAATTCTTTCAATTTCTATCATATCCGTTCCAATTCCTGCAATCATTCTGATTCATCCCCATAGACACTATCTAGTTTCTCTATAAATTGTGGCCCTACTATTTGATGTAAATATCGATAAAGCTGATCTGCTTTTTTATCATAACTCTTTTTTTCTTCAGTTTTTTTCATTAAGGTCATTCGGATGACTTGTATTTCTCCATCTAAAGTATGACTTTTTTCTCTATAGCTATTAATATAGTCATAGCACAGGCGGACGCTCTCATCTACTAATTTACTATTTGTTTGTTTTATTTCTTCCGGAACACTATCTAACCTAGGCTCTATTTTTTCTAACTTCTCATTGATTTTTAATATCATCTTTTGTTGATCATCTATTTTTTTAATGGCTTCCTCAGACTGCAAGTCAAAAGCTTCAGGAGTGAGTTCTAATATATTATCTAGCATCTCTTTTTTGAGCCTAGAGTATTCTATGTAGTCTGTATTAAGCCTTCCTTGTTCTTTTACCAAGTTGTTTAATTCTTTTTCTAACACCCCTATTTGAGGTGTTTTAATCTCTGCAATCAATTGATGCCACGAATGATCTAATGTAATAATTGGTATCTTTTCCTTTTGGAGCTGCTGTGTCTCTATTTCTTGAAATACATCCTTCTTCTGATTACTTTTAGTTTGCTTTTTTTTAAAGAACATTTCATCCCACCTTTATATAATTATCACCCTTTTAATAGCCTTATAATCATAGACGCTAGTTCTTGTCTTGTTATATTATTTTTAGGATAATAATAGCCATTATCCCCTACAATGATACCTGTCTTATATAAATATTCTACTTCTCTTTTATTTAAAATATCATTATAATCTTTGAATGTTAGATTTTTATTAATATCATTTAATGATATACCATTAGTTTTCATATACTTGTATAATAGTAATGCCGCATCATCCCGCGTCACATAGGGATTCCCCATAGGAAACGATCCAATTTCTACCTTCCCATCAATTCTGCCTAATATCGTTAAGAACTCAGAGTAGGTAACACTCTTTAGTGGGTAAAAGTATTGATCCGGGGATCCAACCAAAATCTTTCGTTTGTTAAGCTGTTTGATTGCCTCATAGGACCAGTCTGTATGATGGGTGTCTTTGTACAACCCTTTATGTTCTATAACTGGGTAGTTAAAATTGACATATAGGGATTCGCCACTATATATTTTATTGTTTTGATCTTTCATGTATAACTTAAAAGTGTGCCTCCCATTATAATCATTTAAAATCAGTTGTTGGGTGCCTGTTTTAGGGTTTGTCTTTAAACCATTCCCTACAATAGCATAGGTATCCTCCCCAGGTCTTATGGTTTTAATAGGGTGTGGAAACGCATATTCCCTGTCTGGGTAACTAACTAAGGTGTATTCATACTGCTCATTACCTGGGATTTGATCCCACTCTATTCTATATTGATAACGCCCGCTAGCTATTTCTTTTTTACTTACTATTCTGAGCTTTGGCTTTATAGGTACTTTACTACTCCTTTGCTTCGGGAGCCTAGATACACTTCTCCAATACTGTTCTAAGCCTCTTACATCCGCTGCCAAAGGTATTTCTAGATTCTCTTGAGGTCTCATGTTAAATCCCGTTGTATCATTAAACTTATTTTCTCTATCTTCATAAATCTTTTGCCTTATGTCTTTGTATATTATACTCCTTCTAGCATTAGGAGAACCAAAAAACTGTACATAATCTTCTGCAGCTATCTCCATTATATCCCACTTATACATATTTCCGATAGCATCTGTTTCATAACTGATCTTAGGGTGTCCAACAATCTGCCTAGCCATTGCATAACCTGTATTTTGCCACTGATCAAAAAATTTATTTTCTTTTTTAATTAAATGATAAATTGTAAAATGATGACCGTACTCATGGGATAACACCCAAGCCATTTCTTTTGTATTATTATATTGGTTTCCATCAAATATTTCAATATATGTATGATCCGTATAAGTATATTTCCCCAAATAATTTCTTATTAGATCATAATGGGTGTATGCTAAAATACCATCTGGAGAATCAGGATATATATATATATTTCTCAGAGATGATATTTCCTCCCCATACTCATTAGAAAGTAGTTCATTTGCAACTTCCCTAAGTTTTGAGGATGTATTCCATTTGGTTGCGTAGCTGGTAATTATAAATCCTTCAGCTGCTTTATAAGTAGCAAGGGGATTACCGTATCCACTCCGACTTTCTGCAAAGACGCCCTTGGCTATGATGAAACTAATGGCTAAAGCCAGTATTATGATTCTATATCTAGATTTGAGCCTAGGCTTTGTATGGAACAAAATGGTACACCTCTCTTCTATTTACCCACTTCTATTTACTTTACATTATACCTTTTTTGGTATGAAAAATCATTGCAAAAAAAAGGTATAAGGGTCATCCTATACCTTTTATCCGATAAAGTTAGATAGAATGCCTATAATCGCCCCAAGTAGTGCCCCTATCCAAGTAATTCCTCTCAGTTGATTTTTAACAACTGATAAAATAAGTTTCTCTGCTTCTTCCGAAGAAAATTCACTGATTTTATTTTCCACCAACTGTGAAATATCCATTACTTCAGCTACTTCTTTGGAATTGCTTTTTATAATGGCCGTATAATACGAAAATATCTTTTCGTTTATTTGATTTTTTGTTGTACTGGGTATAATCATACTTACATTTGCAAGTGAGGTATCCCCAATAAATCGCATGAGCTCTCGTAATACCCTTTTGACCACTTCAAAAAATTCTTCAGTATTTACATAGCCATCCCACTCTTTATAAATCCAAGGTTCTATTTGAACTTTAGTATTCTGTTTTATAAGCCCAAGTAATATTCTTATATTTTCTTCATTTATTTGTTCTTTTATGATACCTATTACCTTGTCTTTATAATCCGGTTGACTTTCTTTCAGTCCTTGAATTACTTTGCATAATAGGTCTCCAAATTTTTGGGCTCGCTCAGGATCTTCAAGCGCTTCATTTGCAAAGCTAATCATACCTTCATATATTTTATCCACCTTTATAAACATAGAAACCATTGGGTTAAAATTCTCATCGATCCAGTGTTGCAGGGTTTCTCTTATGGCGTCAGCTTCATCCCCCTCCCCCATGGTTCCTATAATGCCTTTTCCGATATTAGGAGCATTATCTTGAATCATCCTATAGGCTTGTTCTTCTAATCTCTCAAGGGTATGACCTATATGCTCTTTCCCCTTGTCACTTTCTAATACCTCTTCTCCAAATTGTTTGATATATGGGACAACTGATTCCCTGCTAACAATTTCTATGATGGTATTGGTTATATGGGGAATCGCTAAGTCCATAACCTCTTTCGACCTTAGCATGGCTATAATTTCTACGGTAAATTGATCTACAACTGCATCTGTACTCGCTTCAAGATCTGCGCCCAGTATTGCTTTAGCTGCTTCCGTAATGGTTTGATTACTCTCTTCCATATACTTAGGAATGCTATTACTAAATTTCAAAAAGACATCTTTTGCCTTAGGGCCTGTTAATGTATCCGCAAGCATATCTTCTGTTAATAAGTATTCCTCTGTAATTTCCCCCATCTGCCTTGCTAGTGTGGCTTTTTCTTTTGGAATTAAGCCTGGGGTAAATGGTATTTTCATTTTACCAATGTATTTTGTATTATATGGCCTAAATAACATTTTGATTGCTAAATAATTAGTTGCATAGCCTATTACACCCCCAACTACTGGGTTAATTAATACGTCCCATTGCATATTACACACTCCTACTCCTGATCTTTAGAAGGGTTACTCGCTTCATTAATTTTGTAAGCTAGGGTCATTAAGCTATGTGATAAATGAACATTTTCAACCTGAACAGTGTCCGGTAAATATAAGTCAAGTGGCGAAAAGTTCCATAGCCCGCGTATTCCCCACTTCGCCAAATTATTTGCCATCTCTTTTACACTGGCTTTTGGCATTGTTAACATCGCAATATCTACTTTGTGTTCTTTAACAAAATCCTCTAATACGTCCACATCGTATACTTCTATTCCTCTAATTGTCATCCCAAGCAATCTAGGATTAACATCAAACATGCCAATTAATTCAAATCCACGTTTTTCAAAGGATGTATAGTTTGCAAGGGCCTGTCCTAAATTACCAGCACCTACAATAATCATTTTATGATTTTTATCGAGTCCTAGTATTTTAGCTATTTCTGCATGTAGGTATTCTACATTATAGCCATATCCTTGTTGCCCAAATCCTCCAAAGTTATTCAGGTCTTGCCTTATTTGAGATGCCGTTACTTTCATCCGTTCGCTCAGCTCACGGGAAGAAATTCTAGTAATGTCATTATCGATTAGTTCCCCTAAATATCTATAATATCTAGGAAGTCTTCTAATTACAGCCATGGAAATTTTGCGCTCATCAGCCATTCTATCCTAATCCCCTCTCTTTTATATTAGTGTTAGTATATAGTCAAGTAAAACAAGTGTCAATGTTTTAACGCTATCCTTTTAAACTATCATATCATAAAATGCTTTGATTTACTTTTATTTTTTGTTATGATAGTGTTTAGATACTTAATTAGGAGGTTTATCATGATTTTAGCTTGCAACCATATTCATAAATCGTTTATTACAGATGTCATCTTAGACGATGTTACGTTTCACATAGAAGAAAAAGAAAAAATCGCACTGATTGGTATGAATGGAAGTGGTAAAACAACACTCTTTCGTATTATATCCAATGCTCTAGAACCCGATTCAGGTGAAATCATCAAAAGTAAAAATTGTTCTATCGGCTATTTGCCACAGCACGTCTCTATTGACTCTGACAAGACTGTATATAATGAATTACTTACTGTTTTTAATCATCTTATTGAAATGGAAGAAGAACTTAGCCACACAGAGTCTATGATTTCTAATGCAAAACCTGATGACTTAGATGAACTTGTTAAAAACTATGATCTCTTACGGGAATCTTTTGAGGACAATCAAGGCTATATGTATAAAAGTTTAATCCGCGGCGTACTAGCTGGCCTTGGATTATCTGATGATGCCTACGACAAACCTGTCTCTATTTTATCAGGAGGTCAAAAAACAAGGGTTGCTCTTGCTAAATTACTACTTCAAAATCCTACGGTACTTCTTTTGGACGAGCCTACTAACCACCTTGATATTGATGCCATTGAGTGGCTTGAAGGATTTTTAAAAAGTTATACTGGAGCCGCTATTATTATCTCTCATGACCGTTACTTTTTGGACCGTATTGTTACTAAAGTCGTTGAACTTGAGCATCATAAATCCGTTATATTTGAAGGGAATTATTCTTTCTATATTAAACAAAAAGCGATTAATAAAGAAATTGAAGCCAAACATTATAGCAATCAACAAAAAGACATTAAGCGCCAGGAGCAAGTCATTGATAAGCTCCGTCAATTTAATCGTGAAAAGTCTATTAAACGGGCTGATAGCCGGGAAAAACTACTGAATAAAGTTGAGCGCATAGAAAAACCGCTTGAATCTTCTGATGGCATGAAGCTTACTTTAACACCTCAGATTCAAAGCGGCAATGATGTTTTAGATGCAAAAGAACTCTCTAAATCCTTTGATGATCTTAAGCTTTTTCAAAACCTTAATTTCCAGATAAAGCGTGGGGATAAAATAGCCCTTGTAGGCCCTAACGGGATTGGAAAAACAACATTATTTCGTATTTTTATGGGTACAGTAGAACCCTCTTTTGGTGAAGTGACACTAGGCTCTAATGTTTTAGTGGGATACTATGATCAAGAGCATCAAACCCTCGACCCTTCCTCTAGTATTATTGATGAACTCCAAAATGCCTTTCCTGATACAAAAACTGGAACCATACGAAATGTGCTCGCTGCCTTTTTGTTTACAGGGGATGATGTCTTTAAGCTTATTTCTAGTCTTAGTGGCGGGGAAAAAGGCCGTGTTGCCCTTGCTAAAATTATGCTCACTAAAGCAAACTTCCTGCTTTTAGATGAGCCTACTAACCATTTGGATATACTCTCTAAAGAAATACTTGAAGCCGCTCTAGTTAATTATGAAGGAACTGTCTTATATATCTCTCATGACCGTTACTTTATTAATAAAACTGCCACAAAGGTATTTGATATGTCAACCACTGGTATGACTACATATCTTGGTAACTACGATTATTTTGCCCTCAAGAAACTTGAGGTTATCGATCAATCTTCTGAAGAAACCCCTGTGATTTCCGACTCTAAAGATCAGTGGCTGAAGGCAAAAGAGACTCAGACCAATCTCCGGAGGCTGGAAAACCAATTAGCTAAAACAGAAGACGATATCCACGAGGTAGAGGCGACTCTTTCTTTTATAGAAGCCCAACTGTGTCTTGAGGAAGTCTACACAGACCCTCAAAAGTCTGAAGCATTTGTTCTTCAGCAATCAGGTTTAGAAAAGCAGCTAGAAAAACTCTACGCTCAGTGGGAAGAAGACTCTGTGGCCCTTGAAGAAAATAACTAGTACTTAATCCACTTTTCTTCATCCTTGTAGGCGACCATACTTTGCCGTATCTCCCGGCTAATGATTTGCCACTTAGCATTATTTCTTAGCAGTTTATAGTTCCATTCAATCACTACTCTGTATTGTCTTTCTATATCTTTACCTGCCCCATCTTTTTCTAAGTTTGTTAAATAGACGGTCTCTAATACTGACGCCTTTAGCTCATTACCTGATATAGGATAAATATCCCGTACTTCCATGAGACTTTTGGCGTCTTTTATATCTTTATGATCGATATACCACATTTTAAAATCTGAAATGATATCTTCATTTATTTTATCTGTTAAAAACGTATGTAAAAAAGTTGTATCTTTCTTCATAATTCCTACTTTATATTCTATATTAAATTCTTTAAAAAACACTTGTAAATTTTTTTTGACGTTTTCATTCCCCACAATGTTTTCTATATAGATTATTGGATTTTGTTTCCCTATTTGTATTTTTTGAGAAAATATTTCCATATCCTTGTTCCCCATAAATACTGAAATATCATATTGCCCTGGTAACATATTATCAAAGGATACTTTTTGACCTCTATTTTGCTTTGTTATATCCCCCATTGTAACCCATGTTCCTGTGGGTGCCATTACGGCTATATCAAGAGTATCATAAGGAGACTTTACTGTTATTTCTTCTGGGACGTCAATTTCTGTTGTAAAGTCCGGGTACAGATGATCGTAATATTGGATTGTTATCTGATGCTTCCCTGGGAGCATATCTTTAACTTCTATTCCCTGCCCCGTAACCCCTTGTATGATCTTTTTGTTATCCACATAAACAGTTGACCCAGTGGGTGTATATACATATATCTTTTGGAGGCTATAAGGAAATTTTACAAACCACTTTTTAGCTTTTTCATCTTTAATCATCGTTAACTCTTTAGGCTTTATTTTATTCCCTTTTTTAGATTGTTCTTCTAAAACCTCTATAATTTCTTCTTTCGTAAACTTATTGGTCATGGCTTCTTCATTATAAAATGAAAATACCTCTTCAAAATCATTTTTATTGTATGCAAAAGCATATCTATAGGCACAGGCTTGGGGACTATAGTGATAAAAGTAAAAACTACCTATAATTAAACCTACCACAGGCACTGCCCATAGGATATTCTTTCTTCTTTTGCTTTTTTTATATACTTTTTGTAGCTCCATATGATCCCCCTAACTATGCACAAATATCTTATATGTTATAAGCTATTTATATGTACAAGCTAAAGGATATATGACGTTTTTAATTGTTTACTAAAACTCTTTTTTCCCATTTACCACTTTTATAATATGTGAGCCCAACGACTGCACCTAAGAGCCAACCTAAAGGAATCTCCTATACCCCTTAATACTGCACTGACGGAGTTATATCCAAACATTCCAATAAGACCTATAAATGTAATGTCTAAATAATTTTTAGCATCAGCCACTAAATGCTCCGGAACCTTTAGCATTCTAAGAAGAGGTCCACTAATCATAAGGCCTATAATCGTCATTACAATTGAGGCCACAAATAAAAGTATATAAGTTGTATCAATGGTCCTTTTTACCCTTTCCATATTTTTAGAGCCATAATACTGGGAAATCAAAATAGTTGACCCTAGGGTAATCCCCAGAGTAAGAGACACAACCAAAGATACAATAGGAAAAGATGCCCCTACAGCTGCAAGCGCATCTTTCCCTAAGGCCCTACCTACAATAATACTATCAACGGTACTATACAGTTGTTGGAAAATATTACCTATTAACATTGGGAGTGCAAACTTAAGTATGCCCATTGTTTCATTTCCAGTTGTTAAATCATTCACTGTCATTCACTCCAATTCAAGTTACACACGGGATATTCATCATATGCCCACCTGTGGGTTTTTTTTAGTGTTTCACTATCTACAAGAAAAAAGTCATGAGAAAGTATGTCTCTAGGTCCTACCGGATCATCCCACGTTGCATCCAACATATAATACTCATTATCTATAAGTACCATGTTCCACATATGGGATATATAAGTCCCCTCTGCATCCATTGCATCTCCTATCACCAAATCTGATTGCACCCCTGCAAGACTAAGCAGTATGTGCATTGCTTCTGCATACCCTTGGCATACGCCTTTTTGATTAATTAGTACACCATATGCCATAAAAGCATTGGCATCTGAATCTTCTCCTCGCAGAAACTGTTCAGCTGCATCTACATCATATTGTGTATGATTAACAACATAATCATGTATTATTTTTGTTTTTTTATAATCCGTCATATCAGGCTTAATAATTTTGGAGATTACTTCTTGGGCACGATTATATGTTCTTTGTAGTTTAGGGGTAATCTCTTTTCCAGCTAAATCGTCAATTTCATTTGCTAGGTCAGTTACGTTTGTAATAAGCGTTTTACCTTGCAAGGACACTCTACCTGTACCATCTAGGTTAACCCTATATATTTTCTTGCTATCTTCTAGATTTTTATAAAACATATAATCTCCAGCTATATTAATTTGCGTCGTATTAGTACCTGTTACTTCTGTTTTTTGAGTACCATCAAGAAGCATACTATATAAGCTCAGTTTACTTGGATGATTATAATACACCTTGTTTTTGTAGATATTAAAGCTATAAGGCGTTTCACCTAATAGTTGTATTTCTTCATCTTTTTCGAAACCTAAATGATATAATCCTTTAGGCTTATCATTCTTACGAGGGTCGTAAGTATAATAAATTCCTGTCTTTGATACATCAAATTGTATAACTCCTTTTTTAATAATTTTATTGTTGGCCCCATCTACTCTTACTTTACCAATACTACCTTCTCGGGTAATATAATAAATATAATCATTATAGATCATCATATCGTTGGCAACAATCTCTTTTATAACTCGTTTATCTTTTCCATCTAAGGACATTGATGTAATATATAACTTATTATAGCGATCCATAAAATATATCCTACGGTTATATACATTGATGCTATACGCTTTATCTTCATTAAGCCTTTTTCTCTGTGTACCATCTTTTTTAACACTGTATATGCCATGCGTATCTTGACTAATATAATATATCTTATCTTCTAAGATTTGAATATTCATAGCGTAAGCTTCATCTATTATTTTGGTTTTAAGTGTTCCTTTTTTATTCATAGACCATAACGCTACGCCATCTGAATAATAAATCTTCTCATTATCTTCGATTGCTAGCCCTTGATTTGTATTATTACCTGCCGTCTCGTTAGGTAATTCGCCATTACTCCCTAAAGATCTAGGTATCGTTTTTATGAGTGGCGTAACTTGTTGAGGTGGAGGATTAATGCTGATGGTACTCGGTTCATTTATAGATATACTGGGTATTGTCCATATAATCGTTATCATTAGAACGAATAACATTACAATTGTTCTCATCGCCAAGCCTCCTATCTTTACTTAATAATAACACAAACCCCACCAAAAGGTAGGGTTTGAAATGTTATTTATTATATTTTCAAGATTTATAGGTTTTCAATAACACAGTTTGCAAACTCTTCACCCGTTGCGCCTGTATCTCTACCTGTTAATTTTACTTTGTCATTGGCAATTTCAAGTGCCTTGATAACTCTATTTGCTTGTTCTGGGTACCCAATATGACGAAGGAGTAACTCAGCCGCTTTAATCATGCTTGCTGGGTTCGCATATATTTGTCTTCCTGACTCTACCATACGTGGTGCACTTCCGTGAATTGCTTCAAACATTGAATAACGGTTTCCAATATTTGAACTACCTGCAGTCCCTACCCCACCTTGAATTTGAGCAGCCTCATCTGTAATAATATCGCCATAAAGGTTTGGAAGTACAAATACTTGGTAATTTTTACTGACTTCAGGGTTAATTAGGTTCGCTGATATAATATCTACAAACCAGTCATCTGCTTGAATCTCTGGATAATCTTTAGCGACTTCATAGCAAATATCTAAAAATTTACCATCTGTCTTTTTAAGGATGTTGGCTTTTGTGATAATGGCGACGTGCTTCTTACCATTTGCACGGGCATATTCAAATGCCGCTTTTGCTATTCTGCGAACACCTTGTGTTGTTATAACCCTAAAGTCAAATGATAAATCTTCATCGATGTCTATTCCTTGGCTTCCAAGTACATATTCACCTTCTGTATTTTCACGGAAGAATGTCCAGTCAATGCCAAGTTCTGGTACTGCTATAGGACGAACGTTTGCAAATAGGTCAAGTTCACGTCTCATGGCTACGTTAGCACTTTCAATATTAGGTCCATCGCCTTTACTTGGTGTTGTTGTAGGCCCTTTTAAGATAACATGACATGTTTTTAACTCTGCAAGTACATCCTCCGGAATTGCCTTAAGCTGAGCAATGCGATTTTCAATTGTAAGGCCCTCTATTGTTTTAAATACAATACGTCCATTTTCTACGTCATCTTTAAGAACTTCACGAAGAACACGTTCCGCCTCATATGTGATGGCTGGGCCGATTCCATCTCCCCCGCAGCACCCTATGATAATCTGATCTAATTCTTTAAAATCTACTGCCTCTTCAGATTGCTTCATTCTTTCTACCCGTTCTATTTGTTCTTCTACAAGTTTTGCAAAGTGATCTCCTGCGATTTTTAGCTTATCCATCTTATAGTTCCTCCTAGTTTTTTGCTGTTTCTTTAATCATATTGATTTTACCACCATACAATAACATGGTGCGTTCTCTATCTGACACATCTAAAATGGTTGTATATGTTAAACCTTTAGTCTTATTTAGAACTGTTATTTCAGTGCTATTTGTTACTTGATCTCTTGCATTTTCAATTTGCAATTGATCCATTACATCAATAGTATCATAATCTAAAGGATTTTCAAACACTAAAGGGATAATCCCTGAGTTTATTAAGTTAGCTTTGTGAATACGCGCAAAACTCTTTGTTATAACGACTTTAACACCTAATTGTAATGGCGCTAGAGCAGCATGCTCACGCGAGGATCCTTGGCCATAGTTATCTCCTGCTATAATTATCCCACCACCATTTGCTTTAGCTCTTGCTGGGAACTCTGGGTCGCATGGTACTAAGCAGTGCTCTGCAAGGTATGGCACATTGGATCTGTAAGGTAATAAGTAAGCGTTAGAAGGCATAATATGATCTGTTGTAATATTATCTTCTACTTTAATAAGTGCTGGGCCTTCAACCCCTTGTAGAAGTGTATTGAGTGGGAATGGTTTAATATTCGGTCCACGAACAACTTCAACTTCACTTGAATGCTCTGCTGGTGCTACGATCATATTATCATCTGTAAGAAATGTCTTTGGCATTTCAATTTCAAGTTTTTCTGTTAGTGTTGTTGGGTCTGTAAGCATACCCGTTAAAGCCGTAATAGCAGCTGTTTCTGGACTAACTAGATACACATTAGCTGAATCAGTTCCACAACGTCCCTTAAAGTTACGGTTAAAGGTTCTAACTGAGTTGGCATTAGAAGCTGGTGCTTGTCCCATACCGATACAAGGTCCGCATCCTGATTCTATAATTCTTGCACCTGCTGCAATAAGATCTGCCAGTGCGCCGTTTTTTGCAATCATGGTTAATACTTGCTTGGATCCTGGGGCAATTACCACACTCACATCCGGATGCACTGTTTTGCCTTTTAACATAGCTGCAACCTTCATAAGGTCTACATAGGAGCTATTTGTGCAACTTCCTATGGCTACTTGATCTACTTTAACACCTGTTGTTTCACTTACTTTAGCCACATCATCTGGGCTATGTGGTTTTGCAACTAAAGGCTCAAGCTCTGATAAGTCGATGGTAATTTTCTTGCCATATACTGCGTCTTCGTCTGCCTTTATTTCTTTCCATACTTCTTCCCTGTTTTGTGCTTTTAAAAATGCTAGTGTTGTTTCATCACTTGGAAATACTGATGTGGTGGCCCCCAGCTCTGCTCCCATATTGGTAATGGTTGCTCTTTCTGGAACCGTTAAGCTTTTAACCCCTTCACCCGTATATTCAATCACTCGGCCAATGCCGCCTTTAACCGTTAAAATACGAAGTACCTCTAATATAATATCTTTTGCTGCTACATATGGTTTTAATGCGCCTACTAATTCTACATTAACCACTTCTGGCATGGTAACGTAGTAGGTTCCCCCACCCATAGCTACTGCAACATCAAGTCCCCCTGCGCCAATGGCTAGCATACCGAGTCCACCACTTGTTGGGGTATGGCTATCAGACCCTAGCAAAGTGCCTCCTGGTGCACCAAAGCGCTCTAAATGAACTTGGTGACAGATACCATTTCCAGGTCTTGAATAATAAACACCATGTTTTTTGGTCACTGTTTGGATATATTTATGATCATCTGCGTTTTCAAATCCTTGTTGCAACATATTATGATCAATATACGCAACAGATTTATCTGTTTGCACTCTGTCAATTCCCATTGCTTCAAATTGTAGGTAGGCCATGGTCCCTGTAGAGTCTTGTGTAAGGGTTTGGTCAATTTTAATTCCTATTTCCTTACCTGGCATCATTTCCCCTTCTAGAAGATGTGATTGAATAATTTTTTCGGTTAATGTAAGCCCCATATATGTAACTCCTTTTCATTTTATGTATATTTTCTTTGCTAAATACTGACTTCCCGAGTGTTATCAACTTCAATTGTCTGATAACTCATACCTATATAATTGTATACACCGCATACCTTCTTGTCAACATCTAGTCCCTATTTTCCTAAGTCTATTGTATACTTTTACTGCATCCCTATTAAGTATACTAAATTTCCAATAGCTTGCATATCTTTTAATACTATATTAATTATTTTGTTTAGTGAGGTGATATTATGGCGCAATACACTAAAGACCAGCTCCTTCATCTTGATTTACCTAAGGAATTTCAAGGTAATTTTAATAAAAAAAATACTCCTTCAGTTATTCCCTGGGATTTTATTTTACTGGCTATAACTATATTTTTTCTATTTCAGGATGATAAATAAAAGCTCATAATAATAATTAGTAACCTTTTTATCCTTATTACATAAACTAATATTGAAATAGTTATTATTTACTTTTTCGACTATAATTTGTTAACTATGGAAGGATGATTGTTTATGTTTGGTTTACAAGGCAACAACTGGATTTGGATTATTTTAGCCTTTTTCCTTCTTTTCGGTAGTGATGGACTTGGCTTTAACTTTGATATCGGTAGTATGTTTGGATGTGGCAATAACACTATGTTAATCGTTGCTTTAGCTGCTATGTTCTTATTATACCAAGGGA
>DUUM01000180.1 GCA_012841565.1 Candidatus Epulonipiscium sp.
ACTCGCCCACTCATTGCATCCCCTACTGGAACTTCTATAACGTGTCCTGTAGATTTAACAATGTCTCCTTCTTTAATATTTTCATCTGATCCTAAAAGTACAACCCCTATATTATCTTCTTCAAGGTTTAGTACCATTCCAAATATGCCACCTGGAAATTCAAGTAATTCTCCTGACATTGCCTTTTCAAGTCCGTGAATACGGGCAATCCCGTCACCTACTTGAAGAACAGTTCCTACCTGAGAAACTTCCAGGTGTGTCTTATAGTTTTTAATTTGTTCTTTTATCACAGCGCTAATTTCTTCTGGCCTGAGATTCATCTAGTGACTACACCCCTTTTTAAGCTAGTCGCAAATTGGTTAATCCTTCTTTTAATGTTTGTAGTCTGCCTGCAATACTTGCATCGACTACCTTATCACCCACACGAATAATCATCCCACCAATAAGGTCTTGGTTTACTTCGGCGTGTAGCTTCACATCTTTTTTTGTTGAATTTTCTATTTTACCTTTAATTTGCGCTAATTGTTCATTATTTAGTTCCACTGCAGACGTTATAGTAGCTTTTATAACGCCTTGATCTTCACTAACCATCTCCAAAAATAACTGCAAAATATTAATCAGTACATTTTGGCGTCCTTTTTTAACAATAATCGTTAATATTCCGGTAATTTCATCTGCTACCTTACCACTAAAAACTGTATCTATTAATTGTATCTTTTCATCTACTATTATCTTTGGATGCAAAAGCAGGTCCATAAACTGAGGGTTTTCCTCAATGGTTTCTATTACTACCTTAACCTGTTCTTCAAACTCTACCACTTGATTTTGCTCTTTTGCAAGATCAAAAAGAGCCGTTGCATAAGGACGTAACACTAGCTGAGCCACTGAACATCCCCCGCTTCATTGATAATTTGATTAATCATTTCATTTTGCTTTGCATCATCTATATTAGCTGCTACAAATTGACTTGCCATCATGGTAGCCACTTCAATCATTTCTTTTTTCATTTCATCCTTAACGCGTTCTTTTTCTAGTCCAATTTCAATACGTGAACGCTTTCTAATTTCCTCTGCTTCTAATCGTGCTGCCTGAATAATCTCTTGCTCATTTTGCTTTGCTTTTGACCTAGCATTTCTTAAAATTTCAGTTGCTTCTTGCTCAATTGCTGCTAGTTTTGTTTCATATTGGCTGCGCAACTGGGTTGCTTTCATGTTTTGGCCTTTTGCATCATCTATTTGGTTTTTAATACGCGTGATACGATCATTTAAGAACTTACTAACAGGCTTAAATAAAAGCCAACTTAATATCCCAACAATAAGGAAAAAGTTGAACAACATAACAGCCCATTCAAATACAGTTCTTGGCGAAAATTCAATAATCCTTGATGTTACTTCAACTGCTCCTAATACGACATACTGCGGATTCAAAGAGAAGATCCCTCCTTTTTAAATACATTCTTTATAGCTATCTTTTAAAGTCTAATTAGTGGGTTTGCAAACAATAAGATAAGGGCAATAACGAAACTATAAATACCTGTTGTTTCTGCTACAGCTTGTCCAACTAACATGGTACTAACAATATCCCCTCTTGCTTCTGGTTGTCTTCCTACTGCTTCCGTACCTTTACCTGCTGCATATCCTTGCCCAATTCCTGGGCCTAAACCTGCTATCATTGCGATTCCTGCACCTAATGCTGAACATGCGAGTATTAAATCTTTCCCTGTAACTTGATCCATAATAAAATCCTCCTTAAATTATATTAATTTTTCATTTTACTCTAATGACGATGAAACAAATGTCATACTAAGCATCACAAATATAAAACTTTGAAGTGCTCCTGAAAATATATCAAAATAGAAATGCAATATAGATGGCACTCCAAATTGTAACAACTGTGGGAGCGAGGCATATAAAAGTGCCATAATAACCGTACCTCCTATTAAGTTCCCAAA
>DUUM01000181.1 GCA_012841565.1 Candidatus Epulonipiscium sp.
ACACCGAGAACAATCAAGGCAGTCCCCAATAGATGATAGTAGTGCAGCGTTTCATTGAGAAAAAGCACTCCTGACAAGAGGTAAAAACCAGCATTGGAGTATAAGTAATATTTCCCTGGTTGGTGTTTGATAGGCTCATTTATAAGATGATCTAAATATGTAAAAGGATCTATATCTACAATATTATCTTTACTGGTTTTAAAACGCCTAACAAGCTTGCTGAATTTTTCTTGATTCATTGTTGCCTCCGGATATTACATTTATTGCTTAAAATGTATCATAAATAGATTTAAGAGGCAAAATGTAGGAAAATTGCTATTATAGCAGATGTGGAGATCAAGGAGGGTTTCCTGAAATTGCATATGTATCGAAAGAAATAGCAGAAGGCAAAGAATGTCATGAAAGTAGGTATAGAAATCTAAAAAGTTGACTTTTTTATATAAAACAAGAGTCAACTTTTTTATATAAAATGTAAAATAAGAATATTATTAGGGTAAGGTGTTAGGTATTAACAAAAATATGGGCTATATATTGTATAAAATCACATAATAATGCTATTGACAAATGGAAGTTCAAGGTATATAATTCCAATTGTAGACAAATTAGTTGTACATATGGCCTTAGGAAAGCTTAGTGGATTTAAATTATCTAATGGGTTCATTGGGGGAATCTTTAATAATGGGAATATAAACAAAAGAAGGATATTTATCATCTATTTGTATGTAAAAGATGAAAGAAAAATCTTTTCAACAGGTGGATGGTTTAAATATAAATATTTAAAAAAGGGGGCTGTTGAAGGATTATTTAAACAAAGTCTTTAACAGTAAAACAAAACTAAGGGGGATGTAACATGAAGAAGAAACATTTTATTAGTATATTACTTGTTATGCTTATGGTAGTCTCAGTAACAAGTGGCTGTGGAAAGAAAACTGCTAGTGTGAAAAAGGAAAGCGATAGCAAAGTTACAGAGAAAGACGACACAGGTACAGAAGAAGAAGGACCTAAAGAAATAATAGAATTTACAGCATTTTTTGGTGTACCAGGTTCAGAATTAAACGATGACAACTATATGAAGGGCGTCATTGCTGAAAAAACTGGTGTTAAGGTAAAAGAAGTTTGGCTTACAGGACAAACACCAGAAGAAGCGGTTGGAACATTAATTGCAGGTGGCGAATATCCAGATTTTATTGAAGGAGCAGGTGGCCAACAGCAGCTATATGAGGCAGGAGCATTGGTTGCCTTAGATGATTATATAGATAATTATCCAAATATCAAAAAATTTTTTACTGCCCAAGAATGGGATATGCTAAGACAGGATGATGGAAAGATTTACTGGCTTCCTCAATTTAGTAATATTAAAGGGGCAGCAAAGGTCTGTACTCATAACGATGAGGCATTCTGGATTCAAACAAGAGTACTAAAATGGGCAGATTATCCAGATATTCGTACAATGGATGAGTATTTTGACCTGATTGAAGCATATAATGCAGCAAACCCAACAATGGAAGATGGAACAGCAAACATACCATATACCATTCTTTGCGAAGACTGGCGTTATTTCTGTCTTGAAAATGCACCACAGTTTTTAGATGGATATCCAAATGATGGGTGTGCTATTGTAGATGTAGCTACAGAGAAAGTTATAGATTATAATACGACAGAAACTGCAGTAAAATACTTTAAAAAATTAAATGAAGAATACCATAAAGGAATTGTGGATAAAGAATCTTTTACACAAAGTTATGATGAATATATTGCAAAAGTATCTACTGGTCGTGTACTTGGAATGATTGATCAGTGGTGGAATTTTGCTTATACAGCAGGCGATGCTATTAAGCAAGCCGGACTTGATGAACAAGGATGCGAATATGTTCCACTTCCAATTACAATTAGTAGAGATGTAGAGAACCAGTGGAACTGTTCTGGTGCTGTTGTAAACGTGTCAAGTGGTCTTGCTATTACAACTAGCTGTCATGACGTAGAAGCGGCATTACAGTTTGTTGATGATCTACTTGATCAAGAACTTCATGATATGCGTTTCTGGGGTGAAGAAGGCACAGATTACCTAGTTGATGAGAAAGGTGAATTCTATCGTACACCAGAAATGAGAACAAAAGGTTCAGATACTACTCACAAAGCAGCTCATGCATGTTCTTATTCCTATTTTCCACAATACTCAGGAACAAGTGATGATGGGATTAACGCAAATAAACCAGATGGTCAAGGTAGTGAATTCTTTGATGGACTAAGCGATAATTTGAAAGAATGTTTCGCTGCATATGGTGCTCAAACTTATGTTGATATGATCGGTACAACGGAATCACCTGGCTC
>DUUM01000182.1 GCA_012841565.1 Candidatus Epulonipiscium sp.
GAATCCCATGGCCCGGCACTTGGTGTTATTATTGATGGGTGCCCTGCTGGAATTAACCTTTCTATGGCAGATATACAAGGTGATTTAGATAAACGAAAACCTGGTACCTCAGAGTTTACAACAGAACGTAAGGAAGGGGATGAGGTGGAAATCCTATCTGGCGTGCTGGATGAAGTAACTACTGGTACTCCTATTTCACTTTTAATACGCAATAAGGATCACCGGTCTACAGATTATTCCCACCTGGAGAATATTTATCGCCCTGGACATGCGGATTTTACATACAATCATAAATATGGTTTTAGAGATATCCGTGGTGGTGGTCGTTCTTCAGGCCGGGAAACAGCTGCTAGGGTTGCAGCAGGGGTGGTAGCCAAAAAAATATTAGCTCAGCTAGATATATCTATTTTGGCTTATACCCGTTCTATTGGCTCTGTAGAAATAGATTATAGTAGATTCGATCCCCTCCTTATTGGCAAAACTCCTTTATCCATGCCTGATTCTGAGGCTACTAAGAAGGCTTCTGAATTAATTTTAAAAGCAAAAGAAAATCAAGATTCTGTTGGCGGTGTTGTTGAATGTGTTGTCAAAGGAATGCCTGCAGGTGCTGGAGATCCAGTATTTGAAAAGCTTGATGCTATGCTTGCTAAAGCCGTCATGTCTATTGGTGCAACCAAGGGATTTGAGGTGGGTAGTGGATTTAAGGCGGCCACTATGAAGGGATCTACTCACAATGATAGTTGGTATTATGATGAAAATGGAGAGCTTGGCAAAATTACCAATCATGCAGGTGGTATTTTAGGTGGTATTAGTGATGGGTCTGATATTGTTATACGTACAGTATTTAAGCCTACTGCTTCTATTGCCCAAGTCCAATCAACTGTTACAAAAGATGGGAAGAACACGAAGGTAGCCATCCATGGGCGTCACGACCCCATTATTGTTCCACGGGCTGTTATTGTTGTTGAGGCTATGGTTGCCATTACCCTGGTAGATTATGTTTTCTCACGTATTCTTTCTAGAATGGACATGATTAAAAAAGCTTATGGAAAGTAATACTTTCCATAAGCTTTTTTTTAGGTTTATTCTTAGATTGTCCATTGGCCGTGTACGATACCAACCAAATACCAAAGTCCATTTTCTTCTTCAAATACTAATCGTAAACTGTTCCAATCTATCCCAGCATATTGAGCATCAAAACCTGTAAAATGAAACTCAATAAAATGTCCATTTGGATAAGCTTGATCTATATTGTCTATCATATTTCCACTTCCTATGGGTGTGTTATTTCCTATAAGATGTGGATTCATAAAATCTTGATTGTAAATAAACTCATCATAATAATCATTAAAGTTTAAATCAATGGCTTCCCCGCTTCCATCATAATTACCCCAAGTAAATACAGCTGTATTTTGATCAAGGGTTGCTACTTCTTGTGCCGTGAAAACTTGATCATTTTGAGTATCAATATAAAAATACGGACTTAACCTAAGTCCTTGGCTAGAATGGATATACTGAGCTAAATCATCCATATTTTTGTCCTTTATTAGCTCTATCACTTGTAATGATGTAGCAAGTACATTTGATGAAGGTCCTAATTGCTGAGGGGCAGGGGGTTCTGGCTCCACTGGTCCTATCGCTAACTTCTCCTTTATTTCTTCCACTTCATCTTGTAGTTTATCTTTAAGCTTTATTAATTCAGTATTTTCAGTAACCAAATTCTCAATTTTTTCTGCTTCTTCTTTTAACTGTGTTTCTAAATCAGAGCCATTAGATGTTTTATTACACCCTGCTAGTAGAAGGCTAACAATGAGTACTGATAATCCTAACCATTTACTTTTTCGAGTCATGTCTTCACATCCTTTTTATTTTTTTCTTTTAATCCTGGAGATAATATCTCTAATTTTATTTCAAAATTCATTGTAATCCTTCTACAATGACAATTAAACCATGATATTTCTATATATCTTATAATATTAGTATATTATAATTATACATTTTCTTTTGCAATGCTAGTCA
>DUUM01000017.1 GCA_012841565.1 Candidatus Epulonipiscium sp.
CTTCGGGTTATGATAATTGAAATGTTGCTGCGAAACTTCGGATATAAAAACTATATACCATATAATTCTGCAGTGCAACTAAAGGCCTTCTTTTTTACATTTCTTGACATATTCCTGTATTTGACACTTTGAAGACAATAAAACTCTGAAACACCCTGCAAATAGGGCGACTCAGAGTTTTTGTATTTTCTAAAAACTGCGTAATGTTTTCTTCTTTTTTGTCTCTTTAAAATAATTTTTCATTTTCTTTAAAGTAACTATTTCATAATCAGTTCTAAAGTTAAATGCCTCATGTAAAGCATCAGTAAAGTCTGTTCTGGTGTAGGTTGGGACATATCCTTCTGTAGGAACGGAGTAAAAATCCATACTCCTTAAACCGCTAATAATTTCGTGACTTGTAAACTTTTCATCCAAAGCTTTTTCTAAGTATCTATATAAAACTAATGCCAAAAAACACGTAGTAAAGTGTGCTTGTATTCTATCATCCCTACTTAAGTAAACGGGTCTTGCTTTAAACTCTGATTTCATAATTCTAAAGCATTCCTCTATTTCCCATCTTCTATGATTAATCTTTGCAATAGTTGAAGCATCATCATCTAAATTAGTACATACAGCATAAAATCCATCATACATTTCTTCTTTTGCAACTACATTAGTATCGATACCATAAATTGTCTCATCTGCTATTTCTCCATCTTTTGTAACATTAGTAGAAGAAATAAATCGTCTAAAATCATTTTGATTCTTTTTCTTAATATCTGATTTTCTGTTTTTAATTAATTTATCTGCACGTTCTAGCTGTCCAGTTCTAATTTTCCTCTGATAATTCCTGTATTTCAATGAATAGGTAACGATAAGTTTCTGTTCAAGCCCATTTTCTTTTATCCAACGTTCTTTATAAAAGGTCCTTGACTTATATTTTTCATATTCTTCTTCGTCATTATCAAGTAAGCTAATATCAAATAATTTATTTTCACCATCAAGACTCCATCCAATTGGGTCAAGAACCCATTGTTTTAAATGGTTCTTTAATTTTTTCACGGATTGAGTTGTAATAAAAGCTCTGCCATTTATATCGTTGAATTTACGATTATCTGCTGAGGATAATCCAGCATCTGTACAAACAACAAATTTAGATAGACCAAAGTCTTTAAAAATCCTTTTCTCTAAGGGCTTAAGTGTAGTCTGTTCGTTGGTGTTACCACTATGAATATCAAATGCAAGAGGAATACCATCTCCATCCATAAACAATCCCATTCCTACAATAGGATTAGGCTTATGATCCTTAGAATATCCATATTGTTTAAGACCATCACCATCCTCTATTTCAAAGAAATAATTGGTACAGTCATAATAGAGGATGCGATCATTTCTCTTTGAAACAGATAAACTGTTCTCATAAAGTTGTGACTGAATAAAATCACTTTCTTTGGCAATAACCTCTAATGCCCTGTAAACATGCTGTAATTCAAAGTCGGGTTGCTCTAATAGGTCTTTTGACTCCTGGTAGGTATTTAACTTAGACGAAGGGAATAAAATCCTACCATAAACTAATCTTGAAAGAATAGAATCAAGATTAAAAGTAAACTTATAATTATCAGAAATATCTTTACAAATTTTATCTAATCCTAGTTGATGATAAAGCTGTTGTAAGAATAGATAGCCTCCATTAAAAGACCTCTTATTACCTTTATCAATTTGTTTTGATTGACTATATTTCACAAGAACATCTCTATTTTGTTCCTTTTCATCTTTATTTAACTTTTCAATATATTCTTTAGCCCATTTAATAGGATCTTGTCCGTCTAATTTCTCCTCTAGTTCACTTACAGTACCTAGTTTTTCAACAATTTTTGTAGTACGTTTATTACTTTCAACAACATCTTTAATAACGTAAAGAGATATAGCGTTTTTAGATTTCGATTGCAATAATCTCATAATTATAATCCCCCCTATCACTCTTATTATAACACAATACGAAACATTACGAAAGGGTTATTTCTAGAATTTGACAAAAAAATAAAGCCTTTTCAATGGCTTCAGCGATTATTATCTTATGCAACTGTCAAAAACCCGGATTTAAGATTAGAACCACCTTATGTATTTATAGTAGAAGAAATAAAGGGCAGTCTATTA
>DUUM01000183.1 GCA_012841565.1 Candidatus Epulonipiscium sp.
AATAGAGATTTCGCTACTGTGATAATAATCTTTGCAATGGTATTAATATCAGGAGTTTTAAGATTTGTACAAGAAACAAGAAGTGGAAATGCGGCAGAGAAATTATTAGAAATGATTGAAACTACTGCAAATGTTGAAAGAATTGAAGAGGGCTCTAAAGAAATTCCCTTGGATGAAATAGTTGTAGGAGATATTATACACTTCTCAGCTGGAGATATGATACCCGCAGATATAAGAATAATTAAAGCAAAAGATTTATTTATAAGTCAATCTGCTTTAACTGGAGAAAGTGATAGTATAGAAAAAACTCCAGCAATTTCAAAGGAGAATGGTTCACCGCTTGAAATGAATAACCTTGCATTTATGGGTACTACGGTTATAAGTGGCTATGCTATAGGAATAGTTATTTCTACCGGAAATGATACGATTTTTGGAGAGATTGCACAAGAATTGAATGATACTCCAACTGTAACAAGCTTTGAAAAAGGTGTAAATTCAGTTTCTTGGGTTTTAATTAAATTTATGATGATTATGGTACCGATTGTATTTTTTTAAAATGGAATGACTAAAGGAAGTTGGCTAAATGCATTGCTATTTGCAATATCAATAGCTGTAGGATTAACTCCAGAGATGCTACCTATGATTGTAACTACTAGTTTAGCAAAAGGTTCTGTTGCCATGTCAAAGGAAAAAGTAATTGTAAAGAATTTGAATTCAATACAAAATTTAGGGGCAATAGATATCCTTTGTACTGATAAAACTGGAACAATAACTGAAGATAATATCGTTCTTCAATATCATCTAGATGTAGATGGCATTAGTGATAATAGGGTGTTAGGTTATGGCTTCTTAAATAGTTACTACCAGACGGGATTAAAGAATTTATATGTTAAAAAGTATAAAGAATTACTTTAATAAAATTTTAATTTTGAATGAAAGGGAGAAAGTAAATGACAGACAAAATGACAGAGACAAAACTAAGAGAATTAATTGAAAAAATGACATTGGAAGAAAAAGCATCTATTTGCTCTGGATATGATTTTTGGCATACGGAGTCAATAGAAAGATTAGGAATTCCAGCTTCTATGGTAGCAGATGGACCACATGGACTACGTAAACAACAAGATGACGCTGATCACCTTGGAATAAACGATAGTATTAAGGCAGTATGTTTTCCGGCAGGTTGTGGTAATGCGGCATCATTTAATCGAGATTTAATAGTTGAAATGGGTGAAGCATTAGGAAATGAATGTCAAGCAGAGGGTGTAAGTGTAATTTTAGGTCCAGCTGTTAATATTAAACGATCCCCTCTTTGTGGTCGTAATTTTGAGTATTATTCAGAAGACCCGCTAGTAGCAAGTGAAATATCTTCTGCATTAATAAAGGGTATACAGAGTAAGAATGTTGGAACAAGTATCAAACATTTCTTAGCGAATAATCAAGAGACAAGGAGAATGACTTCAGACTCGCAAATTGATGAAAGAACATTAAGGGAGATTTATTTGGCTGCTTTTGAAGGTGCAG
>DUUM01000184.1 GCA_012841565.1 Candidatus Epulonipiscium sp.
AATTTTGATTCAGATGACTTTTTACTTGAAGATGGTCATTCGATTTATGGCGAAGATTTAGAAATTGAAAAAAATGATAAGCATTCTGATTGGAATGAGACATTTGCTGATGATAAAGCAAAGTGGTGTGTGGTCTGGACCGCCGCTTATCAGTACTGGTATGGAAATAATTTTGGATTGAAAAATCCTCGCAGTAATTCTGTCAGTAATATGAGTTTAGATATTGAGGTGTATTATAAAAATGATACAGATTTTAAAAATGCAATAAAAGATGCTGGATTTGAATATGATTCTAGTATCTATGGTTTTTATGTATTGTCAGCATCTACTACCTATGATGATAGAATCTTGATTCGTGCAAAAGATAGAATGTCGGATGGAATATTTCGATCATTAATTCATGAGATTGCTCATTTTTCCTTAAACACAAATCAAAAGAGCTCTTTGTTTTATGCAGAAGAGGAAAACTATAGAGATACATATACAAGAGGGATTGAATGGTATTTTATAAACAATCGATATTGTGCAGGAGATTTAAAATCTTCTTGCGGAATATTCTATATAAGACATTATATTGGACTTGTTCAGGATTTGGTTGATGCGAATAATGATTGTGCTGATGGTTTTGGAACAGGTTCTGATAAAGTATCGGGTTTTAAAATTGTAGATTTGGAAAATGCTTTTTATGCATCTAGAAATTTGGATGAATTAAAGAGTTACATCATTAAAAACTTAAAATCGGGTGAGAATGGGCGCTCTTATACGGAAAAAAACTTAAATATGTTGTTTGATTATTGGAAGGGATCACTCTAATGAAAAAGATACTATATGTTATTTTTATACTTCTACTGGTTGCTTGTTCTGACAAAATAGTGGGCCAAGCTGATTCTTGGGGAAAGCTATACAAGCCAGGTGAGATTGTGAATGTATTAGATGAGAATGTTCAGATTGAATTTAAATGGGCCTATGAAGAAGTTGAAGATTCGATGCAAATATCTATTGAAAAAGGTAAAACACTCTACTTTAGTGATTCTTTGACTATGGGGGTACCTCTTTTTATTGAGGGGTTTTTAGAACACTATCCGGATGCAACATTCGATGCATCTATAGAATTCGAGTCTTCATCGCTAAAATGTTTGACCTTTACCGGACCTGTTAAAGATGAAAAAAATGATCCACGTTCGGAATTTACTTATGAAGAAATAGACCCTACTATTGTAGAAGGGCTAAGCTTAAAAAGGCTTGTGATTGATTCTACTTGGCTTGAACAAGCAGAAACTTGCGAATAATTATTAAAAAACTAATTCCTTGTTCAATTCAAAAATACTTTGCTTTGAATAAGGAATTTTATGTTATTTAGCAGCTTGTTTTTTCGGCGTTCTCTTCTTCCATACAGAAAAGCCGACAAACGAAGCGAGTACGAGCCATCCTAAAAGAGAAACGTTTATCACTGATGTTATTCTTTTGAGGAATGATTAGACATTAAAAAAGTTTCTAGTAAATTATATTTTACTTTGCA
>DUUM01000018.1 GCA_012841565.1 Candidatus Epulonipiscium sp.
TATTATGTCATGCCAGAAAAGGTATTTGAGGAAGTTAAGGATGAAATACCAAATCATATAGGTGTCTATATACCCAAGAGGAATTCCCTGTGTTCAGCTAAAAATGCTAAAAGGCAAGAGTTGGCAGTAGATGAACAAATATTAAAGAACTCAATGATCCGGTCTCTTTATAGGGAATCTGAACGAATCATTGATAGCAACGACAAGACAGTAATAGAAAAATTAAGTAGCCGGTTAGCAAGTGTAGAAAGAAGATATCAAAATAAAAACAGACAATATAATCAGCTGCGTAAAAAGCTACGTGATACCTTCGGAGAGGACTGGGAAAGCGAGCTAAGTTAGGGATAGCCCTTAAAAAAGGCCCCCAACTAATCTATCAAACGTGTGTTCTAAATGTAAGAGAAAAATGAAATACATATATAATTCTATTATCTACGAAACAAAGGGTAACCACTCCCTTATTTTATTCCTTTCATATGGACGAGTTTATTGCAAAATAATGTACTATCATGTACAATTTAGCAATGGCATGACAAAATGTATATAAAATATCAATAAGGCCAATAAGTATCAAGAGGGAGATCATATGAGAAACAGTAAGTTTTTGCTAGGGAAATGTCTAATAGTAGTAATGTTAGTAACAGGATGCGGTATGAAAATAGAAATTACAAAAGATGATAAAAATAAGACAGAAGATGTTGTTGTAGAAAAAAGCATAAAAGAAGATGCAAAAGAAAGTGCAAAAGAAAATATAAAAGCAGTACCGTTAGAAGAGGAGAAGGTAGAAGAAGTTTCAATTCTTGAGACCATAACAAAGGACCTAGAAAATGGTCAATTATCGGATGAAGAATATAGGAAGATGAATGCTTTTTTCAGCAACTTCCCAGAGGCGTATTTAACACATTACGATGTGGGAGATTATGATTTAGGGGAACTCATCAGCTTTGCTTACCTACATCATTATATCAACAATAATAATTTTATTGAAATAGAAAATAGTAGGATGTTTATCGATCAAAGTCATGTTGAAAAGACAATCAAGCAATTTTTTGGTATAGACATAGCACATGAAAGTGCAGGAGGATTTGAGTATAAGAATGGAAAGTACTATACCGAAGCTTCAGACGGTGAAAGTTATAACTATTATGCCCAGCTCAATACATTAAAGGATAATGAAAATGGTACATATGCAGTAGAAATATCTATTTACGGTGCAGAAGAATCTGACGATATTTTCTTTTTACCTAAAAAGAATTGGGAAAATACCCATTCATACGACTATATAGGTGATGCCCTGGCCACCCTAAAGCCAGCCATTATTGATGGCAAACAAGGCTACCAACTCCTTAGTTATCATGATGTAGATAGGGAGATAAGTTACACCGAAGAATTCTATGTTCCAGCCCTAGGACTGTCCCTAACGGAAGAACAATTATATGACTACTTCGATCAAGTTGGAATTTTTGATTATGTCCATCCAGAAGATGGTGAAACATATATGTTCAACCCATGGGCTACTAAA
>DUUM01000185.1 GCA_012841565.1 Candidatus Epulonipiscium sp.
CTATTAGTAGAGAGCGAAATATCTACGTTGAAGTGGTTTTAGCAGAGGAAGAAACATGGGTTAGTGCAGACAGGGAACAAATAATTCGTGTGCTTCATAATTTGCTAGAAAATGCATTTAAGTTTGTAGAGGATAAGGGACTTATTTTAATAGAAACTACATATAATGGGGATAAGGTACATGTAGCCATTAGTAACAGTGGGGGATTTATACCAAAAAAAGATATCCCCTATATATGGGATCGCTTTCATAAAGTTGATCGGTCAAGGAGTAAGGATCAGATAGGAACAGGTCTTGGACTGGCTATTGTAAAAGGAATTATACGGCACCATAATGAGGAGATTTGGGTAGTTTCAGAAAAAGAAAAGCTGACGACCTTTACCTTTAGCCTCTCAAAAATTTCAAAGGGAATATGATTTTTTACAATGTGTTCATATTCTATTCAAAAAGAATCGTTATACTAAAAGTAAGAAAAAAGTAATAATAAATCTTGGGAGGTAATAAATATGAATGATTTCGACAAATATGAATACAAAAACGAAACAGGTGGGGAAGGCGATGAGAAATATCATGAAAGTTACCAGGTAGAAACTCATGAGCCAAAAAGAGAATATTATTATGAAACTATAAAAAATGAACAAGAACCAAAACGTAAAAAAACATCCTGGTTAAAATTCATTGTTGGTGTTGCAGTGGCAAGTGCTATTGGCGGGGGTGCCATTGGGGCAAGCTTTTCATTTATGCAACCTTTTGCACAGCAAATAATAGGCTCCAGGGTTGAAAAGGATTCTGATGTAACCAACGATCTAGCAGGGGAAAAGCTAGCAGACGAAAAGCCAAAATTTACCTTTGCTGATGATGTGAGGGACGTTGCTACTCCTACAATAAATAATTCAGATAATGCACCAGTGGTACAAATTGCAAAAACAGTAGGCCCATCGGTGGTTTCTATTACCAATACAAGAACTGTTGTAGATTACTGGAATAGAGAGTTTACATCCCCAGGTCTTGGTTCAGGGATCATCTTTACGACAACAGATGAGAAGGTTTTTATTATTACCAATTCTCACGTGGTAGAGGAAGCAACTGCTTTAACTGTTACCTTTTTGGGTAATACAAGAGTCCCAGCTCACCTAGTGGGTAATGATTCAGTGAGTGATATAGCAGTTGTGGCGGTTAATAAGGAAGAAATTCCGGAAGCAATAAGGGAGGATCTAAAACCAGCACCTATAGGAGATTCGGATACCCTACAAGTAGGAGAGTTGGCCGTAGCTATTGGGAACCCAGTTAATGAGGCCTATCATAATACCATAACAGTAGGTGTGATTAGTGCTTTAAATAGGGAAGTACAGCTTCCTGGTAAGCAGCTTAATTTAATTCAAACAGATGCTGCTATTAATCCAGGAAATAGTGGGGGGGCTCTTGTCGGATCAGCAGGGCAAGTAATTGGGATCAATACAATTAAATTAGTCGATAGTAAAATAGAAGGAATGGGATTTGCAATTCCCATTAATGATGTGAAGCCAATTGTAGAAGAATTAATGAACAAAGGAACCATTGTAAGACCATACTTAGGAATTCGTGGCCAAGATGTAACAGAAGAAACAGCAGCTTTAGTAGAGATCCCTATTGGAGTTTATGTACAAGAAGTAACAGAAGGTAGTGGGGCCTATGCGGCTGGAATTCAACAAGGTGATATTCTAATTGAACTCGATGGAGAAAAAATAACCTCTATGCAAGGATTAGTAACTAGAATCAGTGAGTACAACCCAGAAGATAAAGTCTCTGTTAAATTAGTTAGGGGCAGGCAGAAAAAAGAAGTAACGGTTAAGCTCTTGCCACAACCATCGAATATACCACAACCATCGAATATACCAGTGCCATAAGGTTTTGTAGGTAATTTCAAGAAACAAAGGTTGCTTCCTATAAATATAATTTTATAAGAAGCGACCTTTTTGGTGTTACTTTAGTGCAAAAGTGGATATTATAGATGATATACTGGTATAATAGAATAGTTAAAGATTATTTAAATTTTGGAGGGAATTGTTTATGAGATATATTAACACATTAAAAGAAGGGGATATGGTTTCTGAAAAGTACTTATGTAAATTTAAACAGCAATTAAAAAATAGAAACGGAAAACCTTATTTTTCATTAAAATTGCAAGATAAAACAGGTGTTATTGAAGCAAAGGTATGGGATATTAATAGTAATATTGATCATTTTGAGGCCTATGACTATATACATATAGATGGGAATGTGATTTTATATCAAGAGGAATACCAACTCAATGTTCAAAAAATTAGTAAAAGTGGTGAAGGGGAGCTAGACCCAGCAGATTACATTCCAGCTACCCCTAAAAACATTAATGTTCTCTTAAAACAACTAGAAGGGTTAATAGGCAGTGTAAAAAATGTTTACA
>DUUM01000186.1 GCA_012841565.1 Candidatus Epulonipiscium sp.
CAGCAGTACCGACAGGGTAACGCCCACCACTTAAGTCAGAACCGCCACCAACGATTATAACAGCTAGGTCAGCAGGCGGTCTTGCATTAGGGTCGTTGGAAATAGACGGCTCAACATAGCTAGTGTCAACTTCAGACCATCTTTCAATAGCCATAACCTTAGTCCACAGCTTGTTTTTATCATCCCTAACGGTATCTATGGCATCGTCTTTTCTAAGATTATAAACCCTACCATTAGCCCATATTTCACATTCTGGAGTTAATTCGTTAATTTTTTCGGAAGTGGCAGGAAGGAGAAACTCTAATGTAGATTCTCCATTAAGTCTAATATCGGGGTAGGCATCTTTAAGTCCGTCAGCTTTAGGCGATAAAAAAGCAGTCGGCTTTCCTGCTAAATTCGTAATCTTTATGTTTTTGGGTACCTGCATAATCACCAACTCCTTCTAACCGTGTCGAATTCGACACCTTTAAATCCATTTGTCACGCCATTTTATCGTTATATTGCTAGATGCAGTAACAGAAGTTTCTCCTGGATAGAGTAGGGGGAATACCTCGTTATATCCAGTCATAGCATTGGTAGGGCCAATTTTAGCGGTTTCTAAACCAGTATCAATAGTCAGTTTTTGTCCACTAGGGATAGCGCCAGTATACTTTACTGTTTCTCCACCTATAGTTAGTGATGGGTTGGTCACAGGCCCAGCAATTTCAATCAGTAATCCAGTTTCAAAAGTACCATTATTTATAAGCTTTCCACTACCAATTAAAGTTTTTTCAAATGAGCCATTAATAAATGGATCACTCATTTTAAAAGGCAATGTAAATTCAAACCAAGTAGGGTGGTTAGTTGGGTCAATTTTCCCAGAGTACTTCACTAAGTAAGATTTCTCAATATCATCAGAGAAAATTAAAGTCTTAGCACCTTTAGTAGGGTCAAGGTATTTAGCAAACAACCTTTGTAAGTGAGCCTTTTCAAGTGGAGCATAGCCATTATTGGTTACTATACTAAGTTCCATCATCCTAGCCTTAAACTCTGTGCCGAAATCCATTTCCCCATGCCTACCAGGTATTTCTTCTGTACTATCACGGGTGGAGGGGAGAAGTTCAGTCCTACTATCACCAGTTACACGTACACCAAGAGGGTGCAATATGTTATTCGAATCAATTACAAAGAAAGCACCTACTGTACTAACACTAATATCATTGCCAATTCCAGAATCCGAAATCTTTAGATTGGCAATGATAGACAAGAGGTCATTGCCAAAAGCAGTATCAGATACATCAATATTTGAAATGACTGAAATACTGTCATCTGATGATATAGATTGGTCTATGACTTCGACATTAGCAACTAATAATATTTTTTCATCAGCAGTAGCCGTATCTGAAATATCAATATTAGCAATAATATCTTTAACATCATCAACACCAGTGCCATTGTCTAGCACTATAATTGTAAAGGGGCCAGAGTTATAGTTTGCCCCACCATTTGTAAGTTTTTTATTGTAGAATCTTTTTGAATTGTAATTAGCTATAATATCACCTCCATAAAAAAAGAGCCTACTTAAAGTAAGTTCTTTCTAGTTTCTTTATTTAATAAAAGTAATTTTATAATAAGGTTTACGTTGATAATACTTTTTAGTAAAAAATCCTTCAAAGTTACCAATGAGTATTGAAGGTAAAAACACATACATATCCTTTATTCTCTCTTCTTTAATTTTGTCTTTTCCTAATTTAGTCCTTAATCCTTTTCTTACAAAACTATTGGTATTAGTAGAATATTCTACCCCTGGTTTAAGTAAATTAAAAAATCGATCTCCATCTTTTTCAAATTCTCCCTTTGGTCCTTTTAATATATAACGTATCAATGAAGGTATACATAAAGTTGTTTGTATCATATTTTTTCTACTTAATACAATGACACCTACTTTTAATTTGTAGTATCTTTTATTACATACTTCTAAAACAAATGAAAAGACTAATAAATAAGCAATTACCAAAATCATGATATTATCACTCTCCACTCTATTAATTATAATAATCATATATAAGTGATATCGGAAATTTTATAATTAACTTGAGGAGTAGGGCAATAGACTATCATTTAGCCTATTGCCCTTATTTTATTATTTAACTAACGTCGCTTTTTGGTGCATGTGATTTGATGCATTAAAAAAGAGCCAGAAGGCTCTTAGTAGATATTAATTAGCATCATAATCGTGTACTATGAAAACAACGTGTGCATTTATATTTTCAACAGCTCTACTAGAACCGTTAAAAACAATGCTTCCATCTGTCCTGACGGTGAAAAGAAGTTCTACATTTTCATTACCATATCCTTTAAACTTAGTTTTTGTTTTAGGAGCAAATCCACTAGGTAGGCTACTCACCGTAGCACCATCCATCCCAAAAGGATTACTTAAGTCTTCAAAAACAATTTCAACCAACCTATAGTTTTCATGGGAATCAGCAAACATTGAGACTTTCCCAGACCAACCATTAAAAAGCATGGTGGTGAAAACAACTGAGTCGCTCATACTTACTTTTTTATGATTTATCGTAAGCCTAGCATCCTTTTTATCTGATTCTATATTTATTACTGCTTCATCCCTCAGTTTTATCAATCTAACATTGACATTATCTTTATCTGAGTTGTTTAAAGTCAATGGGCCTAATATTTCAGGATTTCTTTTATCGAGTTTCGCCTTATTATCTGTCAACAACCTTTTTATTCCCTTTTCCACTCCACTTTGAACCATACCCTTGGCAATAAAATATAATGCCAGCCCAATGACAGCAAATACTCCGAATACGACAGTCCAAAACATAGTTTCATTATGAAGTGTTTGTTGATAAATATGATCATATTTATCTCCTAAGCTAATAAGTTTTTCATTAATCCCCATAATTTCATTAGATATTTCTTCCACTAAATTACCCCCTATATTTTATGATATAGGCTCATTATACTATAAAAGGTAATTTTGTGTAGTTAATTAGCTTTATAAAACCTTGTTGCATACCAACCAAAGAATACCCAAAAACCACCATGATAAAGTACGAATATACTGCGCAGCATATTTACTGGAATTCTTAAGCTTAAGTTTAATCCCATCAAGAAACTTGATAAAGCTAATCCAATAAAGAAATAACTAATAATTATACTATCAGGTGAAATGGTTAATTTTACTCTTTGCATTATAACACCTTCTTTCTGCAATAAAAAAAGACTATCTCAAGTCTTAACGTTTACTTAAAATATATTCAGTTAGGTCATATAATATCTATTCACTAATCAGCAATATGGTGCGATTGTGACTTATCTCTCAAACATTTTAAGCATATTCTCCTTTATCTTCTTCAACATTTCCAGTATCGCTTGCATCTTTCATCAACTCCTTTACGTTTCTCTTAATTTCTTGTAATTTTAATAACATTTCTTCTTTTGTCATTATTAAATACCTCCAGTTAAAATCAATTCAACAATTGCTGACAATTCATATACGCTTTGTGCTAATACTTCCTTTTCTTGTTTTAATATTTCTAATTCGGATGGTAGTGGTGGTACTACAGGTTTATCTTTATCTGTCAAATAATCTTGATAAACTTCTTCCGCAGATTTTATTATCTTAAAACCTTTATATTCATAATCAATTATCATATCATCTTCGCTTGTTACCGCTACACATTCAGTAAATAAATAATTAGGTTCAAACACACCCTCTGATTTTTTTAGTTTTAGTTTTTCTAGTTCTGATTCTCTCATTTTAAACCTCCTAAATCGTATAAGATATACTAGCAGACAAGTTTACATTTGATGGTGCATACTGGATTCTTATACCCCCATCTGGGTATATTTGTATGTGCGCAAGTTGTGGGGAGGTGTAAACTCCACATACAATATTAAACCATTTATTATTAGCGCACCTCATGTAATAAGGTAGCACGGCAATAGCTGTGTTAGTGGTTGTAATACCACCTTCTATCAAAAAATCAATCGTAACAACTCTACCATTTAAGGTTGCTCTTGGTGCATCATACACATCATTTTTTACCCACCCGTTTAACAAGTCTAATTCCACACACCTAGATATAGCAACTTCTTCCCAAGACCCCCACGAACCAGACAACATAAGTCTCTCAGCACTACCCCCATATACTGACTTAAAACTCTGCATAATATATCCATTTTGATACTTATAAACACTAAGTGTACCCTCTGTACTAATGATACTACCCATTTCATAAATCTTCGGGATATTGGTCATAGTAGTACCTAACTTATAAGTGCCTGTTTCTATAAAGTCATTAGCATCATTAGACGGATTAGTTTTATACTGTAGTGCGTTGGTTTTTAAGTTAGTAACATCTGTCACATTTTCATTAGATTGTTGCACAACACTTGCAAGGTCAACTGCACTAGCGAATCCTGTATGACCACTAGATTCATAATCCAAGCCAGTTAAATTACTGTGAGCAGATGGAATTATTCCACCACCACCAGGAGAACGTCTTGCCGTTCTTAAATCTAGCACATCAACTAACATAGCTTTTCTAATATTGGCAAAATTATCAGAAGTTTGTAGGATTAAACGATAGAGCACCTTGAACTCTTGAAATGGTATGTTACCCCAAGATATATCCCTATCGTCATTGTTAGCTTGAGCATCTGCCAGAGTTGTATCAGTTCTTTGTCCTTGTACAACCTTGATAGGCTGTTCAACATCAGCAGAAAACACAATATAATAAGCCACAAAGCCATTGCTAGGTACTTGGGATTGTTTCCACTCAACATCAAATTCATTAAAATTAATCCTACCTAAATCCGTATTCTTAAAGGGATATTCAGTAGCTTCATCTTGTCGCCATTCGCCATTATCACCATCACGATACATAATAGGGAGTAGGGCAAAATCTTGAAGTGCTTGTTTAAAAAATGATGATGAAGTAGGGGAGTGAGTGATATCATGGAATAAATCCTCATCAGCAACAACTCCGTCAGTAATACTAACCTTAGGAGCATCATTAGAGGTAGAGTCATTCATTTCATAGCCATACAGTTGTAGCCCTCTAACCCACTGTGTCCAATCTATAGCGTGTAATCGCTCGTGGGTAGCTTTATCCATAACGGTGCCATGTCTTTCATCACCGGGTCCAAATTGTAGGCTTGTAATAGCTTGATTTTCATTCCAATAGATGTAGGATATATAAATCATATTTTGAAGTCCAGGAAATATTGTACTTGCCGATAAAATACCATCTTCATTGAAGTAAATATAATATAACCCTGTAGTATTAGGGATAATGATACTTTCTGGACTATCTTTAATAAATTTCTTACCTTTAAAAAACGCTTCATATTTATCACTTGTAGGCTCAATAGTAAATGTCCTTGTAGATTTATCAAAAGAGAAGGTGGAGTCAGTTCGGTTAGGAAAGCCAATAGGTGATTTAGCTACTTCAATATTTTCATTGAAAGTGCTTTGATTAATTGTATAAGTAGCATCGGCAGTTAATACGTCACTTTCCAAAATAGGAGTAGTAAATACAACAGCCCCACCACCATAATCAATTTCAAAATCATTAATAATTATATCACCATTCTTTTTTACAACGGGAGTAGGGGAGGGTAGCCAGTTTCTTTTACCTTCATGAGCTTGATAAATTCGGCACCTATCGTCATTAGAGATAAAGACTTCCGATAAAGGTATATCAGTTTCATTAATTGATTCCATTCCGATAGATTCTTCAATTTTTCCAACAGCCTCTTGGAGTCCAGATATATGGGGAGATATAATCTCCCCAGTTTTAGGGTCTTGCCAATTTGTTTTAGCCATTTACATCACCGCCTAAGATATAGTTACTTGTAATTGAATTACCCATGTGTCTGGACTTGCCTTTGTTCTTAAAGCAGATTCGACCTTGCGATTTAAGTTTTTAGCAGATCCCGAAGTGCCATTAGCAACAGTAAATTCTCGCCAATTATGATTGCCATCATCAGGCCCAAATGTGGAACGGAAAGTAACAATACTTCCAGATACTTGAGGATAGGTAGCATCCATAGGTTTATATGTCTTGTTAGTGCCGAGCAAGTCAGTTTGAGTTGCGTTAGCTACAGCTGCGCCATCACCAACACCTATATGAGCGTTAGCATTGTTAAACGGGGTTTCCGAGCCACCTATAAGTAAAGTGAGTAGGGAAGTGATGCCCTCGTTTAAAAGTAAATTTCCATTGATTTCTTCTGTATCATATAGTTTCATATTCTTATCGTACTTTTCAATAGTCCATTTAGGTTGCCACTTAGCACATTCTGAAATGCCCGTGCCAACAGTCATGGCCACTGTATCTATTCCAAATCCATTGTCTTGCATAACATCAACTCCTTAAATTTTGCAATAAAAAAGCCACTCAAGACTTGAATGGCTTAAATATATATAAATTAGTTAAATAAAACATAGTTATCAACTAATGATTTTGCATTCGTATTGCGACTTAAATATTCTTTCATTCGCTCAACAGCATCCTCAATCATCTTATCAATTTGTTTAGAAGTAAATAGGAACTTAGTAATAGTAGGAAGCCTTTCATAAATCCAAGTAGTGACAGCAGAGTACTTTAACTGGCCAGTACCGTTACCAAATTCATTTTCTGCCTTAGTTACTAAATAGAATAAGATTTCATTAACTTGTTTTTTTGCACCTCTTTTAAAAAGCAATAATAAAAACAAGACAAGTAGCATAACAAATAATATGCTATCAAAATGAGCACCTATAAAGTTATACACTATTTAACCCCCTTGACATGATCTATAATCCTAACTGCAATAACCGCCGCCTGCTCTCTAGTTAATCCACCAGTAGGATTGAAGTTTCCTTTATCATCACCTACGATAATGCCTAACTTAGCAGCCTTGGCAACATCGTTAGCACTCCATCTGTTATCTGCAACATCTTTGAACACACTTCCCACAACAACATCTCCTTTCAATTTGAAAACAATGTCTTTTCTCACATCATCCATGGTTTTGCCAAACTTACTAAACCAATGCCTAACATCGCCGTGATTACTTGCAATTCCCATTTTATTTCCTTCTGTATGGTCAATGATAGTCGTGCTATTTACAGGTATATTGTATTTCTTACATAAGAAAACACTAAGATTAATGGCTTCGTTATACACCTTATCAAAGTAGGTCTTATCATTTAGTCCATCTTCGCAAATCTCAAAACCAATATAACCTTGCGTATTAGCAGAGCCTTTACTGCCAGACCCACTATGCCAACCTACCATATCCCAAGGCAAAGTCTGATATGTCGCAACTTCACCATTTGCAAGTTTTCCTATCCATGCATGTACACACACAGACCGTCCATCGGGCTTGTGTTGATTCCAATGGTTATTATTAGGGTTCTTGCCTAACTGTCCATCATCAGGCCCTACATACCGTGATAGCTTAGGATTATTAGCGCCAGTAGAGTGCCACATAATCCCCTTAGGTGTATGTTTTTTGTTTGCTTTGTAACAAGCATTTTGCGTGGCAAATAACTGATTTATTTTAAATTCTTTGCTCATAATCTTCAACCACCTCTTCTTCAATACCTTCATTTGTTATTTCAGTTTCATCTGGTTTGTCACTTTCATCTTTTTCAACTTCCCTCATCAAATCTTTATTCTTCTTTTTTGACCATAATAAAAGCCAGTGCAAATCGGCACCAGCTTCAATGAGATTTTCTACATTTGATTGAAATTCCCTCATAAACATTACCGTATATATAAAAGATGCAAATATAATACCAACCTCTTTTAAATAGATAACCCTATAAGAAATACCAGTTAGTATAGCAATACTTAAATAAGATACAATTTTGATTTCTGTACCTTTCCATAAGTTTTTAGAAAATAACCGCTTGATTTTAACAGCATTTTTATATCCACCATTAGTCATGCATATAGCATAACTCTTCGTAAATATATCCATAAGAGAAGCCACTAGGACAGCCACTAAAGCCCACAAGTGCAAATCATCAGGGAATATGACATAACACGCACAACTAAACACAAAAGCAAAAGTTGGCTTTAGACCAGTAAATGCTTTACCAATATATCCAAACACATTTTTTAATATTTCCTCATCCACTAAGCACCTCCTAGCTAAAGCATATTAGCTAATTGCCTTTCTAACTCTCTTGAAAGACTTCTTTCATCAACATCATCCTGCATATGGTTATTATCAATCCTTAACAAGTTCTCTATTTTGATGCTTTTTCTATTGTCTGTAGAAGAAGTGCTTTCTGTAGCCACATTGCCCTTAGCTAGATTGCTAAGTAACGGGAATAACCTCTCTAATCCAACAGATAGATCAGGTGGGAATGTTAATTCTCCAGGCATCATTTCAACAGCACCGTAGCTTAAAGATTTACCACCTTTGTGCATCTTAGGGAGGCCTTTAACGTATTCTTGAGCAGTTTGGTAATCCATTCTGTGGAGGTTATCAGAAACACTTGATTTGAGTTTAGATAACTCATCATAAGTTGATACTGCCCTCTGTGCAGCGCTCTTATCCTTACCTATTTCATATTGTCTCTTTAGTTCTAAAATTTGATTAGCAAGGCTATATACTTGAGCATTGCTAGAGTTTGATTGTCCAACTGTTTTATTGCTGTTGAGATTACCATCATAGCCATTGACATTATCCTTTTGACTATCAATAAAGCCACCCAAGTCCCCAAAAATACTATCAGCAGTGCCGAAATCACCATCCGCTAATGCGTTTTGTAACGGAATGATGTAATTGTTCAACCATTCATCATATGCGCCTTTAGACATGACCTCGGCCATTGCAACAACGTTTAAGCTGTGATCATCAAAAGCATTTTCAATTAATTTGTAAGACTTATCAAGATTTTCTCTTTCTTCTTTGGCGGTATCATCAATAGCTGTGACTTGATCTTGTAAAACCTTCTTCTTATCCTCGAGGCCTTGTTTTTTTAAATCAACTTCACGTTTATGTTCGGCCTCATCAATTTGTTTCTTTAAATCTATAACTTTTTTCCTAGCATCTTCAGATGTCCTTACTTCCCAATAAGCTAGTTGTTCTCTAAGGTCCGACATCTTCTTATCGTGATTGTATTCACCTTCTTGTCTATCAAGGAGTTCAAGTTCTTTCTCAATACCCTTAATAATATCTTCTTGAGCATCTTTTCTAGCTTTTGTTTCAGATTCAATCTGATTAATTCGCTCGTCATAGACTTCCTTAGCTTTCTTTTGTTGCTCGGACATTAGTTGTTTTTGTAAGGCGAATAGGTTTTCAGTTCTTTTTTGTTGTTCGGATAAGTCTTTAGCTTTGACTTCATATAACTTCTTATATTGCACAATCTGTTGTTCAGTGCTAAGTACACTAAGCTTAGTTAAATGCTGAATTGTACTTTCTTCCCTATTGTAAGCATCTATCATCACTTGGTTTTTAAGCTTATACAGTTCAAGAGTTGCTTGCTTAACAGCTTGGATGTTATTAGTTTGGCTATCCCTAACCCTAGTCCATGCTGCGATTTCATCTTCAGTGGACATTTCATTAAAGTTTTTCTTCTCGCTAATCCAACTAAGAGAGTCTTGTAATCTCCTATCCCTTAAACGTTTTTCAACAGCGTAAATACGTTCAGCCATATCCATACGTTCTTGGTCAGTCTTAACATATAGGGAGCTAATCCGTTGAAGTTCAGCCAACTCATTCCTAATACTTCCTTGGGTTTCTTCTGATATTCTCTTGCGATGCTCTAGCAATTTCAAAGACTCTTGTAGCGCTTTATTCTCTTCTTTCTTTTCCTTGCTACTACCTTTGCCAGAACCTTTTTTATCCTTAGAACCACTACTTTTGAAGTCAGTCCCACCTAAATCCAAGGCAATATTATTAAAGGCATTTTCCATATCGCCAACTTTGTGCACAACACCTAGAACTTCATTAGCTTTTTCCCAACCAGGTCTTTTTTTCATTACCATATCTTCAAGCATGGCATCGGTATTACCCATACCAATTTTAACTGCATTATAATATTGTGCCCATATACCAGAGAGCTTGCTTACAAGTTCTACTTCAACCTTGCCTTTAGCTTGTGCTAGTGATGTGAAGTTGTTAAAGTCCGTATTATAATACTCATTAAGGCTATTAACTAAATCAGAATTACCTTTAATTCTCGTATCGTAAAAGGACTCGCTTTCCGCTAACATGCTAGCATAGGCCTTGCGTTGGGTTTCTTCTTCATCCTCGATGATTGATATTAGTTGCCTACGCAACTCTTGTTCATCATGTATATACGGAATTAATTCTTTGTGAGAACTTATAATATTACGCTTAGTTTGAGCAGACAAGCCTTCCTTAGAGTTAACCTCCTCAAGTAGACGGTAGTAGGTGTCAAGATTATCAGATGAATCTTCAAATTCTTTTCCTACACCCTCTATGGCTTTGGCATATTCAGAAAGTTTGTTTACACCTTCGCCTAACCCGTCATTTAGAGCGGAAGTGGCGTCTTTAAGTGCATTGCTATCACCAAAAGACCTTTCCATTCCCATTGCAAATTCATCTAATCCTACTGTATACTCGCCCAATTCTTTTTTGCTACCAACAAAATCTTTCGTTAAGCCCAAAATAGCCTTGCTAGCTTCGTCAATACCCTTGGTATCGCTCTCGGACACAGCTTTTTTATACTTTTCTTCCCACTTTGTAAAATCAGATGAGGTAAAATCATCTATAGCATCTTGCAATTCATCACTAAGAGTATAAATATCTCTAGGGGCTTGCGATAAAGATCTAGCCATTCCATCTGCATAGAGTCTCATGCTATCAGAAACAGTAGCACCATCTTCACTTAATTGTTGGGCTATCTTAGATGCACTTGCTTGTAGGTATCGTTGCCTATCGCCAGTTCCTTCGTTTATGGCATCGTTGATTTTTCCATTAGACGTTTCAAGTTCCGTTAAAGTTTTAGCTTGTTGGTTTATGAAGTTTAGCAATACCCCATGACCTTGGTCGGTAGTAGGGTCTACCTCCATACTTCCCATCACATCACTAACAAGCACTTTTTCTTTCCTTGCAAGCGCACCTTCAAGTCTATCCATTTCAGCTTGCGCCACCAGTATGTCTTGGACTATTTTTTTTCGTTCATCTAAGTTCTTCTGTAAATCCTTTAAATCCTGAACATCACTAGCCTTAACAGCATTTTCTAACTTAGCTTCTTCAAAAGCTTTTTCTTCTTCCATTGCCTTAATTTTATCTCTTATGGCTTCAGCGGAATCAGAATAAGCCTTACCCTCTGCATCAATACCAGTAATAGAAACACCATATAAGTCAACTAATTCTCTTTGAATATCTCTTAATCTAATTTTTTCATCTGCAGTAGCAGTGAGATTTTTCTCTTTAGTTTTTAAAGTGTCGTATTCCTTAGATAATTCTTGAAGTCCCTGTTTTTCATCTTCAAGAGATTTGATATTATCCTTAGTCGTTTCGATAAGTTTTTCTCGCTCTTCACGTTGTTTCTTAGCAGCATTAGTAATCGCCATTATGACACCAACGGCAGCAGATAAGGCAAGCAAAGGACCATTTGCAACTACAAAAGCACCAAGGCCTGATGCACCAGCTTTAAATGCAGCGGTCAAACTCCATGTGCCACTAGTTAACGAACCTATCATTTGAGATATGCCTGGTACTTGAATACCAAACATATTCATGCCATATTCCAAAGCTTTAACAGCCAAAGTCATGCTAGTAGCAGCCAAAACGGCATCCTTAATGGGCTTAGGTAATTTATTTATAACCTCAATAGTATTCGTACCGCTATTAACAATCATCTTAAGTGCACCATCAAGCCCAGCATCTCCCATGGCAACGGATAAAGCTTCCACTGATGCTTTTAAGGATTGTTGTTTCTTTTCTAATGTTTCCATGGTCTTAGCATTTTCAGATAGGGAATACCCACCAGCATCTACAAGCCCATTTAAAACTTCTTGAGTAGTAGAGAACTTTTCAAGTAATCCAATGAAATAGTTTCTTCTATAAACACCAGCTGCAGCTTGAGCGGCATCCCTTTTTTCGATATCAGTGAATTCGCCCTGAGCTTCAGTAGCTTTTTCTGTCATTTCGATAAATTCTTCTTGCATACCAACTGCACCAGCAAGCTCTTCGGCAAATAAACCAGCTTCTTGAGCACCAGCCATAAGTGCATCTTTAGCACCACTTGAAACACTAGGGTCATTCCACTTATTAGACAATTCATCGAATACTTCCATTACATTCCTAAACTCTGTTTTAGCTTCATCGGCGAACATTTTGATGCCTAAAGATTCCATTACATCAATAGATTTAGGCCTTTGGATATAACTTAATATAGATGAAAGTGCATTTCCTACTTCTTTTCCAGTACGGCCAGTAGTTTCTCTTAATACAGTTAAAGTAGCAATCGTATCATCTAATGACATACCCATGACTTTAGCAGCACCCGACGACCTTAATAATCCATCTACGAGGTCTTGAGATGTCAGAGAATAGTTATCGGCAGTCTTGTTAACCTTATCCATTACAAGGGCTAAATCTTCGGCTTGTAATCCCCATTGCGCCATAATCCCTATCATTGATTCAGTAGCGTTGGTAGCATCTAATTCAGCCGTATTCAAGGCTAACATAGATGTTTCTGTAAGTGTTAACGAGTCCGCAACATTATAGCCAGATTGTGCCCATCTAAGGGCAACACTTTGAACATTGTCAAAGGTTTGTCCATATTCAGTGCCGAGTTTAAATAAGTTATCTCTATATTCATTAAAGACGAAAGAGGTATCATCCATAACCCTAGAAATCTCAATCATACCCATTTCAACATCTTTAATAGTAACAGTGGCTTCTTTGGCTGCCTTGGTGATCGCATAGAATTTGGTAGCATCGGTAAACCACGAGCTCTTATTTTCAAATTCATTAGTCGGTGTCGACGGATTTAACCTATTTTCATCATGACCAGCGGCTCTAGTTTGGGCTCTCAATATATCTAGTTGCTCTTTAAGTTGATTTGTCTGTTCAGTTTCTTCGGCAGTTAACTTTCCCTCAGATTGTAACCTTGATTGAATAGCAGATAACTGTTCCCTAAGGGTACTAGCTTGTTTACCATATTCATCACTTAAACCTTTTGCAGATACCCTTTGTTGAACATAGGAAGCTTGGGCCTGCATATTAACAAGGCTACTTTCTTTAATTTCTTTAGCCATCTTACTCACAGTTGTAGATGTGACTTGAGCTTCCTGTTTGGCATTTTTAAAACTATTAGCAAGATCTTTATTGCCATCCATTTTCCCTAATTGGGAAGAGAACGCATTATTGATATCCTTAGCAGATTCCATAGCAATAGTTTTCATAGTTTCTAGTTGCTTATTGAGATCACCTATAGTCTTTTGAAATTGCACAGTTGAGTTAATGGCTGGGTTATAGTCAAGACCTAAACTTTGCATTATCGCAACAATTGAATCATCATTCATTAAATCACCAACTTTCGGGCACTAAAAACTACCAAAGAATGATTCCACATCTTCTTGAGAGGATTCTTCTTGGGTAGTAGTAGGGGATAGTGGGGTAGACCCACCAAATATATTAGGCATACCTATTTTCAAAGAAATGTTTTTACCAAGTTTACTTCTATAAGCTTGGATTTTAGGTATTGACATATAGGGAATTTGATCATCGGTTATGCTTGTATGGCAAATCAAATCGGCGAATACTTCCCCCCAATCAATAGGGGGTGATTTTTCGGCCCCCTCTTTTTTTTCATCAGAAGGGGCCCAATCTATCCCGATAAATCACATAACTTTCGAATGAATTCTTTTAGATCAACAACATCCCAATCATCAGCCATAGCTTTATCAAGGGTAAGTGGTGCATCTTTATCGTCAAGACAATAACCTTGTAACCATTTATCAACCTTTTTGCGACTTTTATCATCGTTAACACTAAAGAGTTGAGGTCCTAAACTTAAATTGTCCTTCATGAAATCTTGTATATCTTTCAATGCTAAAGGTCTTACCGTATATATTTTCCCTTTTACCTCAAGATCTCCACCACTTTGCAACATCACAGATAGCGGAGTAGGTGTCTTTTCTTTACTCATAATAAATTACCTCCTATAAAAAGATAATCCCACTATTACAGTGGGATTTCAGTTTTCTTATTCATAACAACCTTAGTTCCAGCAGGCTTAATCGCAGTGAAGTTTAGAGTAGTTGCAGCGTGTTGCTTTGCAAGATTCTCGTCAATATCCCCAGTTAATTGTGCTCTACTTATAGTTGAGTTGTTCTTATATCTTTTAGTCTTGTCCTTTGCTAGTGTTTCGTGAATAATCTCAATTTGAACAGTTGGATTAATGTGGTTTTCATCAATGTCGTAAGATTCTACTTCTGTAGCCTCGAACACATACTCCAAGAAGATAACCTTCCCAGCATCCGTCTCGTTGAATACAATCTTGTCAAGAGTAATCGCCTCAACTTCAAACTCCTTAGTAGCAGGTTCACCAGTAGTTTCAGTAGCCTTATAAGGCATGCTTTCACTATCTAAGATTGTCGGTACCCCTACAGCTTTTCCGAGTAGCGGAATTTCATAAGGAGCTTCCACAGGAATCATAGTTTCAATAAACTCCTTAATGTTTCCCGCACCTTTTTCAATCTTTGAGTTCTGCAGGAACGCAAGGGTAGCAGTGTTTAGTGTAGTAAAGTTAATCCCTATACCATAAGTGATACCTTCTTCATAAACGCCGGCTGGATAGTTTGAGTTGCCATCTGGAATATCATAAGTATTTAGCGTTTTCTTTCTCGTAATACCATCACAAGTTTCAGTACACATTCTTTTATCCTCTGGCTTTGTTGATAGTGCACCGGTTTCCGGGTCAACCTTTGTTAAAATAATCCTACCTGAGTTAATGCCTAAAAAATCTTTACTCATATATCATCATCCTTTCTAATTTTAAAGAGGACTAAAGTAGCCGAATCTAATACCATGGCAATAAAAACCAGTTGCCGTAGGGAGTTCGCCAAGTTGTCCTCTAAATGTCAAATAACGACCGTTAATTCGCTCACCTTTTAGTAAAGTGACGACCTTACCAATGACTTGCCTAGCTTTGAAATCTTCCATAACTGGTACATGGCAGTCTATTTCAATCATTTCTTCAAACAATATTTCATTCCCAGTTGGGCGAGAGGGTAGAGGATAGACACACAGCCTTTTATCGCTAGAGACTAAATCACTCCATTGACTTCTCTTAATAACCTTTTTAGCAATTTCTGCATTGGTTTTGCCCGTCAAATCAAGAAGTTTCATTATTTCTTTGTCATCTATAAGCTTTTTTTGAATTCTGTTTAAATCTCCATCTATGTCATACAAGAAACCACTCCTTTCAGGGCATAAAAATAACCCCTAGTGGGGTTTAAGTCTTATCTGTAATTATATATTTGTGAAATGGAAAGCTTTTAACGGTAATCCTAATCTTTTCTTTAAACCTAAAATGCTTCATCCACCTAGTAGCAGTTTTGATAGCATGAGATGGGGGAGTAGGGGTCACTTTTCCAGCCACCTCAAGGTCGAATCCACCTTTACCACGTCCAGTGACGGAGTTACCAAAGATGTCAACCTGACCCGTTGTATTAGGTCTAGACCTAATCTTGTTATCATGCCTTGCAGGGTTCCAAGCAGGACTGTTCCTATAAGAATCCAGGGCAGGATTTGTTGTGTCCATTAAAGAACCAGTTCCAAACTCATCCATAACAACCCAAGCGCCACCTGTGATAGTAGCGGTAATAACATTTGCAATATCTGATATTTCATCTTCACGCAAACTCTCCTTACCCTCTGGTGTTTGCATACCTTGCTTAGATTCATTGAGTAATTCTTGTTGAAGGTCTTTCATAGCATCTATTAAACTAACCCTAAGGGCTACAATACAGCCTTGGCTATCAAATCTTATTGACATAAAATCACCTACTCATTTTCAAGCCAATTATACAATTTGCTCTTGCAATCATTACATATATGCTTTTCACTAAACTTGCCCGAGAAATCACTACATAAATCAAGTCTTATCGTGTCTTTTAATTCCTTTTTATCAGTAATAACTTTTTTGCACTTATCGCATACTATAGCTTTCATTTCGACATCAGTCCCATCATAAGTTGATTTCCTTTTTGCATATACCCCTTTTGTTTCTTATTCCAATTCTTTTTATACTTTGGGATATTGAATGGTGGGGCAGAGGTACGACTTTTCATAGCCATACAAAGGATTCCACATAGGTAATATAGGGCAACATTAGATAGCTGATTGAACTTTTCTTCTGTATCTATTTTCTTACCATTTAGTTGCATTTTCTCAATAGTGGGAGTGATTAAAATTTTCATAGCGCCAATGTTACCATCGGCATCAATAATTCTGTCAGGTAATAATTCTTCATTGCAAGTAAGCATTTTTCTAATTTTATTGTGATAACCTTTCCCTAAATATTCTTCATGCATAAAATTACCTCCATAATTTTATTTTAAGGCCTTAAATCTCTAGAAAGTTGAATCCTTGATATTCCACTCATGCCTATATCATCAATGCTGGCAATTTGATACTTTTCCCCACTAAATATAATTCTATCTAGTTCAAGTACACCTAAAGTCTTTGGTACTTGAAGGATATAAATAGTCCCCTCAAGTAACCCAGGGTCTTCTTGCCTAAGCCTAGAAGTGATAACCTCACCATAAGAGGGAATATCATAATTAATATCTCCCCAACCCTGTATAGGGTTAAAGTTTTCGTCTACATCATCTATATATCTTTTATGATCAAATACAATATTACATTTAGCAGAGAAAAAAGCTATCTCCAATGATTGCGGGTCATAGTTGCTAGACTGTACAAGGTACTTAGTATCTCTGATGGATATAATTTCCCCACTTTTAAGGTTAGAGTCAGCAACAATTAAGCCCTCCCAATAACCCTCACGGATACCTAAATCCCTACTAGCCTTTGTAGACCGTCTAATCGACACCTTTGTATCTACAGGAATTTCTCTTTCTATAATGCAATCTTGGCCTTTTGAAATCAGAAACTTACCAGCATAAGACATACCTACCACCCCCGCTTAGGATAAGTAACTCCAAAGTGAAGTGGGGTAGGGGAGACGTTACCATCTAATCCAGATGCTTTACTAATTAAAACGTCCCGTTCTTCTATGAATTCTGCTTTCTTATTATCCCAATTCACATATAGCTCGTGTCCTGCATGTGGTCCTGTTTCTTTCTTAGGCAACCTAGCACCCATAGAAGAGCATAAGAGTATGCAACACTCCAACACAACAGTAGATTCAAGGTAGACCCTAGAATCGCCATTCATGGCGATTTCCTCGTAGTCTGGTATTTGAGATATAATATTGGCTTCAGCTATAGTAATAATATCTGGCTGTTCAATGGCAGAATCGGGAAGATAGGCATTATCAACACCAATCTTGTCCCTAATTCTTTGTTGCCAGTTTTCATCAATTAATATTCTGTTTTCCATAGGGTTCACCCCTTAAAATTTACTCGATTGTTAAAATCCTTGCGCTATCAGCAAACATCTTCATAAATCCACTATTTTCAGATACAGTTAATAGCTCTGTTTGATTCTTGATAAATTTATCAGCTTCATTGATAGTAGAACCAATCTCAACTAATTCAGAGATACAGTTGTTTTTATCAATCGCATAAATAGCTTCTTTGCCACCTATTTTATCGATATGTGGGCTGTAGAGTAGAGTAGTGTTACCAATTAAGTTTTGTGGTAAGTTAGTCTTAACATTTAACCCACTTGCAAGTAACTCGTCCATCCTACCTGCAACTTCAATCTTAGGATAAAGCACCTCTAGGATTTGAAGTAATCCATCGGTGTTAGCAACCACAGTATTAGCACCGTTAGGGTAAAATTTTAATAGGAACTTAACCCAAGCTTCTCTTGTCAACTTAGTAGCAGTGGAGTCAAGGTCTTTCATTTTTAAAGATTCAGCTGCGTTATCGTTTCCGTCACCATCTTTGATAACAGTTAAGATTTCAGCAACCTTATTGTCAGCAGCATCAAGTCCGATACGGTTAATATGAAGTCTAAACATATCAATGCTCATTCTCCTTAGTGCCTCATATGATATTTCAATTGCTCTACCATATTTATAAATCTCAACAGCCTTTGAGCCAAGTTTTAACTTTGCAGTCGGAAGATCAGTAGCTTCTGTAACTCTTTTCATTGTAGTTGCCTTTTTATTTTTAGCATCGTTAAGGTCTAAGTAAGCAGCCTTGTAAACATTAGAATCAATCGGAGTTCTTCCAGCAACCAAGTGCGTATATAATGGGAAGTCTGCCATAGACTTAATCAATGTCCTTGCAATGAACTCTGGGAATAAACTTTTATTCTCATTAGTTCTGTAGAAAGCTTCTACTTGAGAAGAGAAAATATTTCTTTCTGGCATACTTCTTGAAACAATCCCGGCCTCTTGCATTAATCTCCCAAATGCATCAATCTTACTTCCTTCTGGTGAAGGGTCTAGCATTTCCGCATAAGAGGATAACGTAAGCCCCTTGCCGAAAGCTTCTCTGTAAGTGTCGATATTTAAATTCTGTAAAGTTATTTTACTCATTCCATCATCTCCTTTTTTAATTAACCTAAAAATATAGTTGCAGTTTTTGCAACAGAATCAACGTTAGTAAATACTGGACTTCTTAATTTTGCAGTAGTAGCACTGTCTTTAGATTTACCAGTCCCATCAACCGCTGCAATCTTGCCAACAGTAGGAGCGATTGCACCTATAGGTACATCAGTCCTATAACCTTCATCTTGCACACTTACATGGCTATCGTTTTCATAAACATCAATAAAACCAAAAACCGTATCTCCATCAGTCCCTAAGTCAACAGTGTCGTTGCCACTAATAACCACAGGGACACCTACAACACTATCTTTGCCATCACTAACAACTAATGCTTTAATCCCAGCACCAGCCTTAAAAGTCGTTTGGTGAGCCTTGATACCTTCATAACCTAATCCACCTCTTGCCATAATCTACACATCCTTTCAAATTTTGGGCATAAAAATAACCACTACTTGAGTGGTTTGCCTATTGCTATATAATTGTTATTATCATTTCATTGACCCCAACAATATGGTCTTGTTTTCTAAACCCTATAAGCTTCATCAGGTAAGCTTTGTCCTAATTTATTCTTTGTATCAGGAGTGCTTAGTCTGCCGGTTGGAATATCATCACGTGCTTGTAGTTCAAAGGTTTTCATTATGTCTTTAATAGCCTTTGTACTCATAGTAGCGAATGTAGTTTTCCACGTCTCAGCAGTGAAGTCATTCCCTTGTGCCCTAACACCCATTGCTATAGCGTCTTCAATGGTTTGCGTGTGATAATCTTGACCTTCTTTTGCAAGTCGCATAAGTTCGTCACCAGATGTTTCAATTCCAAATTTTTCAGTAATTTCAGTTACGGGTATAGCTAAATACTCATTAGTATCAGTGATACCTTCACCGGTTTGTAAAGGCGCAGCACTATCCCTAATTGTTTGGAGAGCAGTATCCCATTTTTCAGCTACTTTTTCCAACGCTTCCATAGCCGTCATGCCTTCGATATATTCAATTCCCAATGCTTCTAATGACTTTAATACATTTTCTTCATACATATCCTTGTCACTTCCTTTCAATTTTACATTATCTAGACCACCAGTAGGAAACACCTTATTATGGTCTGATTTCTTAACCATAGTAACAAGGTTGCCATTATGATATTGCCCGATGATAGGCACGTTATTTGGCAATTCTTCCTTATCATCTACAATGCTAAATTTACCAGACGGCATTTCAATAATGTCACCATGTTTAGATTGGGTGACTATAGCTCCTGGATAAGCCCCGTCCCAAACGATAGATTCTTCAAATAAAGCATTATTGTTATATGGAATAATAACAGAAGGGGACATCGCAGTAACAAAGCAAGTCTTTTTACTTCCATCTTCCATCGTGTAAGTTCCACCTCTGTAGTGGCTACAGTCCCTACTCCAATAGTTCATATTACAGATAGAACACGTCATTCTATCCGTACTAAACCCTATTGAAGTGTCGGATAGGATTCCCGTTTCAATCCTTTTAATCAAAGAGTTGGCAGATACACCATCAGTAACTTCATCATCCCTAAAGATGAATTTGTCTAGGTGCATTTCTACCGTTTCGCCCTCGGCACTACTAGGTATAATTCTTCCATCAAACACCTTGCCATACGGTATCCCTTGAATACCACCACTACTCCAATTATGATTAAGCATAAAAGATACACCTTTTTTAGCATCATCAACCATGACTTGAAGAAGTTCTTGGCTTAGTCTTGTATGCCTACCAGGTATCATTAGATCGCCTGCCGACTTACCACCAAACACGAATACTTCATCTTTACCTAAAGTCCTTTTAGCTAACTTATTAATTTTAGACAACTGTTCATCTGTAGCTACACCAAAATCACTCATTTAATCACCTTCTTTCAATAAACTCAAACTAATTTCTTGCAATACTTGCGTTAGCCCACATTACAGATTGCTCTAAGTTAGTTAACGCCAATGACTTTTCTTTTGAATCAGGGCATAAGTCATTAATGAGATATGCAAA
>DUUM01000187.1 GCA_012841565.1 Candidatus Epulonipiscium sp.
GGTGAAGGTCGTTTTTAGAAGGCCTATCGAAATTCCACACGGTACTTTGCTTTCTGTCTGAGTACCATCTATGCCTACCATCTTTTCGCCATCCAAATAAGATCGGCTCATGTTTCCACTGATACGGACTTCTGCCGAATACTAAGCTTTGCTTGGCCCAGACACATACGCCAGATAGGTAGAACCCTGCATCTACAAAAGCTCTTCTAAAATTAAGGCCTTCTGTATCAGCATGAAACACATATATGGACGCATCCTTTTCCATGGCATTAAACATATTTGTAAATGAATCAAATAGGAAATGATAAAAGTCTCCATCTTTCATATCATCATTTTGTATACTTCCTGCTTTGGCTTCGTAGTTCACATTATACGGGGGATCTGTTACCACTAGGTTTGCTCTTTTCCCATCCATCAAAACCTCATAAGTTCCTACCTCGGTACTATCACCGCAGACTAATCGGTGCCTACCAAGTAGCCACAAATCTCCTAGTTGTGATACTGCTGGTTCTTTTAATTCCTCATCAACATCAAAGTCATCTTCTTCTATTTCCTTATCATGAAGTTGATTAAAAAGTTCATCTAGCTCTGGGGGTTCAAAACCTGTAAATTCTATATCAAAATTAGAATCCTTTAGATCATCAATTAGATCTTTAAGTAACGCCACGTCCCATTCACCGCTTATCTTATTAAGGGCAACATTCAGTGCCTTTTCTTTAGTCTTATCAACTTCTACAACAACACAATCAACTTCAGTATAGCCTAAATCCTTTAACACCTTTAATCTTTGGTGCCCACCTATGATCGTATCATCTGTGTTTATGATAATCGGGTCAACGTAACCAAATTCCATAATGCTGTTTCTAATTTTATCGTATTCTTTATCCCCAGGCTGCAAATCTTTCCTCGGGTTATACCCAGCTGGTTTTAATAAGTTAACATCTTTCTTTTCAAACTTCATCCTCATCCCCCCAGAATCTATCTTTTATATAACAATCATGGCTACAATATTTCCGTTTTTTATCTCCGTAAATACTAAATTCCTTTTTGCAATGTAGGCAGTTGTATTTATAAATAGCAGTTTCATTTCTTTTTGCTTCACTCTGATTTTTATTCCACCAGGTTCTTCTACAATAATTAGAGCAGTATTTTCTGGGCCTCCCTGTAGCCCTAACTTTTATAAGCTGACCGCAGTTCTTGCATAGTAATTCTTTATCTTTCATGACTTCAATATTTAGCTTAACAACTTCTCCGTCGCCACCTAAGTTATTCCTTTTGCAAAAACTTCTAACTGTGTCCCTGCTTAGGCCTATGGCGGTACCGATGGCTTTATAGCCCATACCTTTTCGTCTAAGCTCATAAATTTGCTCCCGTTCATAATCTGTCATGCCCCCTCGCTCCTTTGGATTTCCTATCGTAAGTACCTTATTTTACAGGCTAATAATCATAATTACTTAAAACTTTATATTAGAATATAAAAAGCCTATAACCTATATGTCACATGGGTTACAAGCTTTTTATGGGATTTTCTTTTTTATACTATTTGGCAAAACAAAAACCACTATCAAAGTCAATAGTGGCAAAGCTTAGGGCGATATTTTATTAGTTTCCTACACCCCCACCCCTCTAATTATGCGAAATCACACACAGTAGGGGGCGGCGGTCCCGTAGGCTAAAGCTGTAGAGATTCATATGCCCCTAGGGGTCTAGCGATTTGACTTTCGCGTGATAGTATAATCAAAACACTGTTTTTAGTGTAAAAGTTTAGTATAGCTATACAACCATTTGGCAGAACTAATATTAATCACTTCATTAGCCATAGAATTAAATCAATCCTTTTCTATCTGTTGTGCCTACATCCCTTTATTCTTCCACCTGCGTTTTGTTTATCTCTCTCCATACCTTGTATTCCTCAATATCATCGTGGACTAGTTTATAGACTGTAGCAATAACCGCTGCATCATCTAATAGACCAAACACTGGAATAGCATCTGGAATAAGATCAATTCCACTAATCACATATATCAATCCACTTATTATTGCAATTATTGATCCAAGTGGAATCTCTGTGTATTCTTTATCAATATACGCCTTTACCAAGGATATCAAGACTGGTACATCAGATAAATACTTGCCTGCCAGTGGAATTATGGATAACTTCTTTTCTAGACGTTCTAAAAAATGCTCCATTCTTCTTTTATCTTTCAGTAAAACTTCTGCTTCAGATGAATGTTTCTCAATTTGTCTGGAGATCTTTTCATCCTGTTGTAATTCCTCAATTTTTTCTACAATTTCTTTTTCTTCCATTTCCACCACAACATCTTTTTCCCCCACTTTTAATCCTCCCCACGCTTTGTTTTTATATTTTCTATTATGTTTTTATTATACATTATTCATATTTTTTATACAATCATTAATACCTTGAGTTTCCGTATTTTTATCCA
>DUUM01000188.1 GCA_012841565.1 Candidatus Epulonipiscium sp.
ATAGTGTGGCCTTTTGCACAGAAGAAATGATAGAAAGATTTAAGGAAATTGAGTATATTAAAGATTATTTAGAAGGTAAGAAAGTAGAAATAGAAAACTTTAACAAAGTTCATCAGATTAACTCTTCTAATATTGTAAATGGCAGGAGATTAACCAATATTGGTACTTTTAGGGCCTATGTAGAAGAGTACTTACACCATCATCCACAGATTAATCAGGATATGATACAAATGGTTAGGCAGCTACAACCAACTGAAAATGGGTTACCAATAGAAATATATGCTTTTACAGATGGTACAGCATGGGTTAATTATGAAGGAACACAAGCTGATCTATTTGACCATATATTAGCCGTGATTCCTCAGTTTGATCTTCGGATTTATCAAGCACCATCAGGATATGATTTTAAAGGTGAAGGATATGGATTATAAAGTAATAGGGCTATCTACTAGGTCTAATCCTATGTTTCACTCTTATAGACGAGATGGTAGTAAGTTCGGTCTGATGGGATGTATCACCTGTTTATAAAAATTAAGCTAGTTCCATAATACGATAGGAAAGAAGTAGTTTGAAACGGTTGTTCCCATCACTAAGATCAATTCTTGATATCTCCTGTATCTTATTAATCCGATGAACTATTGTATTTCTATGGAGAAATAACTTTTTAGCTAATAATGTTATATTCCCACTACATATAAGGTATTGGTATAAAGTATTATAATAATCCGTTCCGTTAGATTTATCATAATCTTGTATTTTTACTACACTTGGATGACAAAAGTCATATGCTTTCGTGTCTTCTTGTAGTTTAGTCAACAGGTCATAGATATAAAGGTCCTCATAATCTTGCAGAACACCATAGTTTTTAAGAAGTTTACCCAACCTTAATGCACTTGCCGCCTGAATATAGTGTTTTTTTGTGTCAAGCATATCATGAAAGATAAGGCTTAATCCTGCATTGAGGTTATTGGTTTTTAAAAGGCCAATTAGTTTTGTTTTTATTTTATGCCATTGATCTTTGTCATTGGCATTTATAACGAGTATTAAATGATCATTATAATAGACAGATTTGCATGAGCCAAGGGTGCTTTCAAAGGACCATCTCAAGTAACCCAAAGTGTGGGAGTTGATAATGTTTTCGTGGGGATTTAAGACAAGCACAAATAAATTTTTATCGGCGGTATGAAAGATAGCATTGGCCCTTTCTTTGGCTATGGTAGTATTTTCAATTCTATCTCCCAATAAGTCAATCAATAGGAATTCATGCTTAACCCCTGTGAGGTTATCATAGAGCTTGCTTTTCTGCATCTCGGAAGCCACCACATCACAAAGAAGTCTTGTTATATTAATGTCTTCTTTTTTTAACTTTTGCTTATCTTCTAAAACACCGATATAGCCTAATGTCTTCCCTTTGATTTGTATTTTCCCAACAATCCTTTTTAAGTTATTTGGGACGCTAGGATCTATTAAAACAGGCAATGAACTTTTAATAACTTGGTCTGTAAATCCTTGGTGGACATAGTGGGCCAGACTATTATCATTTCCATAACCAAGAGTCGCAAGGTCATTCCAAAAGACATCGTCTATATTTGTATTTGC
>DUUM01000189.1 GCA_012841565.1 Candidatus Epulonipiscium sp.
AGGATAAAAAAGGAAACCCAGTAGCTAGTTTTTACCCTGACCAGATAATCATACCCCTAGATCATTCAGTGACGAAATCTATAGATGATATAGGCAATAATTATACCGCCATATTTGTAAATGGGACATTGGTAACGGGATACGATATGCTTCATAAAGACAATAAGATACTAGTACCTAGAGACTTTATTATCCAGGAATTAGGACATGATATCAAACTAGAGGATTTAGTAAATGATGAATCTACAATAACCCATGAAGGCATATCCTATGTGCCCCTGCGGTCCATTGCGGAAGGCCTTAATATGAACGTAGTTTATGCACCTAGATTAGATACTCCGTACACATATTATTATGATACAAAAATGCCAATTTCACCAGCAAACACAATTATACGTGATTATCCCAATGTTATTATTGATGAAAATTATGATGATAAGGAAGTAATTTCAAAAGAAAAGGCTATGGAGCAAGTAAAGGAAGCGTGCAAAACAGGACTTGAGAACTTTTCAATAACCTTAAAAGAAAACCTAATTGCTTCTGGGGAATCACCAGATAGGCTTGATGATGATTTTAAAGGTATAGAAAGAGAAATTGATAGAATGTTATATATTGGAGAAGTGTCAAGATATTATAAATTTACAATAGGACCCTATGATTTATTATTTGATAAATATAATCATAAGATTTTCCTCCAGATATATTCATCTGGTACAACCGTCAAAGAGCTAGATGTGGATGATCCGGGGCTATTTATTTCGGTATTTATTGTAGGTTAGACTAAATAAGAGCAGTTAGGATCTGCCCTACAAGAAAGGAAGAAGTATCTAGTGCTTGTGCATGAGTAAAGCCTTAAATTGTGTTATGTAGGATTAATGGCATTAATTAGTTCATTTAAAGGGGTCGAAGAAAGAAGTGCAGGGAGAAATACAAAAGCTTGTATGTAATGAGTGGTGTTAGCCCATTTATATAGGGGGGGCGCTATGAGTTGTCAGAATATTTCAGGGTCAGTCCCCATAGGGGATTTGCGTAGCAAAGCGCCTTGCTACCCAAAATACAGATAAAGCCACCATAGGTAAGGAGTAACCCTTACCTATGGTGGCTTTCCTTTGTGTAATATTGGGATTATATATTACAATTAGACATGACCTACTTTAAATACATATTATGGAAAAAAATAACCGCTTGTGCAGTTTTACGACCGCTTGTGCATAATCTATTGTAAGACCCTTGACAAAATGCTAAGTTAATGGATATGAAGACATAATTAATCCAAGAGGAGGCATGAAATGAAGTCAAAAAATATTAGAAAAATACTTTCAATGATTTTATCCCTAAGTTTAATACTCCAACTAGGGATCCCGGCCCTGTACGCCCAGGAGCCAACAGTTATTACAGGATTTGAGGCCTTGGAGGTGACGGAGATCACTGTCCCAGCAGGAACAAGTGAAGAAGGGGTTTTGGGACAGCTTCCAACAACACTTACGGTAACCACAGATGGGGCAATTTATGTTGACCTTACCCGAGAGCATTTTACGTGGGAAAATGAGACCTATTCGCCGACCACAAAGGATGCCGAGTTTGTCTTCACGGCCAAGCTAGGAGATGGATTTTACACGCTTGATACTGGGGCCGTCCTTCCGGTGATTACGGTTAGAATTGGAGCGCCAGAGGGGATGACTTTAGTCCAAGGGGCAGTATACGGGGGAGATATTACTAATAGAGGGCTTGATCTTTCTAATATTAATAAGCCTAGACCGAAAAAAGTGACCCAATATAAAGCAGGCCAGGGCCATGTTTTGTTCACACCTAGTGAGGAAGGTG
>DUUM01000190.1 GCA_012841565.1 Candidatus Epulonipiscium sp.
AAAGCGTTATTTTGTTTTAGAACTTTTTATGCTTGTAACCTTGCAAAAATGTAACTTTAATAAAACATAAACAAATAGGTATTCATAACCACCTCTGATAAAATAATAAGTGTAGATCAAACATAACAAAGGCTATTGACAATATAAGCTTCAAGGTAGCTAAGGGAGAGTTCGTAGGCATAATGGGGCCTTCAGGTAGTGGAAAGACGACTCTCTTGAATTGTATTTCAACCATTGACACTGTTACAACGGGACATATTGTCATAAATGGTCAAGATATTACAACTCTGAAGGAAAAGGATATAGAAAAATTCAGACGGGACCAACTGGGTTTTATATTTCAAGATTTTAACCTTCTAGATACCTTAACTGCTTACGAAAACATAGCCTTAGCTCTGACCATACAAAACAGAAAAGCGACTGAAATAGATGACATTATTAAACAAGTTGCAGTTAAACTCGATATTACTGAGGTACTAAATAAGTATCCCTTTGAAATGTCAGGGGGGCAAAAGCAACGGGTCGCTTCTGCAAGAGCCTTGGTTACTGAACCCTCACTTATATTAGCTGATGAGCCTACTGGTGCTTTGGATTCTAAATCTTCAAGATTATTGTTAGATTCATTTGAAAAGTTGAACAAAGAATTTGAAGCTACAATACTAATGGTTACTCATGATGCCTTTACCGCAAGTTATGCCCATAGAATATTATTTATAAAGGATGGTAGAATTTTTAATGAAATCATACGCGGAAATGATACGAGAAAAGAATTCTTCAATAAGATAATCAATGTTATCTGATATGGAAAGACACGTACCCCGGTACTTTATAATCCCAAAGGGAGAATAAATTTTAAAAACAGTTGTCAAAAATAAGAAAAAGAGTTGTAACTTTTTCGTGAGTATGTTATTATATAAACAATATAGATTGTACTCAATCTAATTGTATTAAATTAAGTAGTTGCGTGATAATAGAAAGCAGAAGGAGGAATGTTTTAATGAATTCAAAAAATATTGAGTTAAGTAAAGCTAAGATTTTAGGTGGCGTAAGTGTGAAAAATCCGGTTGTTATGGCACCTATGACTACTTTTTCAGGAAATATAGATGGTACCGTTTCAAAAGACGAATTGAGTTATTATAAGAAAAGGTCTAAAGATGTAGGGGTTGTTATAACAGCGGCTACTTATGTAAGTGAGTCAGGAAAAGGGTTTGCAGGACAATTTGCAGCCTATTCGGATAAATTTATTCTGAGCTTGAAAAGTTTAGCAGATGTTATAAAATCAGAGGGATCAGTTCCTATATTACAGATTTTTCATGGTGGTAGAATGGCACTACCCAATGAGGTTCCGGGTGGAGAACTAATAAGTGCAAGCTCAGTAGCGGCAGAAAGGCCAAATGCTATTACGCCAAGGGAAATGACAGAAGAAGAAATACAGGGCACGATTAAAAGTTTTGGTGAAGCCACTAGACGGGCAATTCAGGCTGGTTATGAGGGGGTGGAAATACACGGTGCTAATACTTATTTATTGCAACAATTTTTCTCACCACATTCGAACCGCAGAGAAGATTCCTGGGGCGGAAGTATCCATAAGAGGATGAAATTTCCACTAGCTGTTATAGATGAAGTAAAAAGAGTGGTAAAAGAACAGAAAAAAGATAATTTTATAATTGGATACCGTTTTTCACCTGAGGAAATAGAAATTCCCGGAATTACATTAGAAGATACTCTTAAACTAGTAGATGTCCTAGCCGATCAAGGTCTGAGTTATTTACATGTTTCTATGAATGATTTTTGGCAACCTTCCATTCGGGATTTAGAAGATAAATCACCTATTATTCTTAAAATTATTAATACAATCAATAAAAGAGTCCCATTTATAGGCGTTGGCGCTATTCATACTCCGGAAGATGCAATAAAAGCTTTAACAAGTGGAGCAGATTTTATATCACTCGGTAGAGAAATTATTATGGAGCCTGAATGGATGACTAAGGTATATGGTGGAAATGATTCTGACATAAGAACTCATTTAAGTGATAGGGATCAAGAAATTTTAGACATACCAACGCCTCTTTGGAATATAATCCTAAACACGCCAGGATGGTTCCCATTTAAATAAAAATAATCCTCTAGTGCCTTAAATGGCCCTAGAGGATTATTTTTATTATGCGATTGTATCTTTCAGTTCATCGACTAGAACATAAAGATTTTCAAGGAGTCCATTCACATGGCTAAGTATTTCTACAATGGTATCACTTTCTTTTAATCCCTCTGAAGCAGAGGAAGCGACTTCTTCACTAGAAGCAGACAGTTGGTGAATGTTATCAGCCAGTGTATTATTAGCGTTAACCATATTGGTTATATTTTCAAAAATATCAGCAGATCTTGTTTTTAAAGTTCCTGACTCTTGCTGGATGATGACAAAACCATCATTTACAGCCTTAATAACCTGACTTTGATTAAGAATTGAATCTGTCGATTGTGTTAGATAAGATTGGGTCGTGCTTGAATTTTCAATGAGTCTTTCTAATAGGGCAGCAATTTGAGATGTTGCTTCTTGGGTTTGTTCTGACAAATTACTTATTTGCTGTGCAACTATTGCGAATCCTTTGCCAGCCTCACCAGCTCTAGCTGCTTCAATGGAGGCATTTAAAGCAAGTAATTTAGTTTGATTTTGGATGTTTGAAATAGTGTTGGTAATTTCATTAACACCGTGGATTTGCTTTACGAGTTCGTTTGTAGAATCTACAGTCACCTTATTAGCTTCTTCTACAACAATAGACTGTTTTTTTAATGTATCAAGTAGTTCAATGCCGAGGTCTATTTTTTCTTCTACTACACCCACGATATCTGTCATTAAATTCATATTTTCTTCCGTACTGGTCATATTTGTTTGAATGTCGATACTCATTTCTGATTGCTCCTGAATGGACTGAGCAGTGCTTTCGGTGCTATCTGCAATATTAGTAATAACAAAGTGAGAGGCAGAGATAGCATTACTAAGCTGAGTGAGCATACCTTTGGTTGAATCAAAGTTTTCAACAATATTTTCTGCCGTATGGTTAATGGTATTAGCTACTTCCATTTGTAAATTTGCTTGTTGCTGTATGGCATCTGTATTTTCTTGTATATATTTCCTAAGTAGGTTGGTTGCCATAATAGATGCGGATGCAACCAAAAGGATAGAGATAACCTGTATAGTCGTTTGCGTAATAAAAAGTGAATCTCCTTTTGACAGTTGGATTGTTTTAACAATTTGAATCATATTTATAATAAGAATTACAATGTTTCCCCAGAGGGTTATTCTAGGATTTAAGTATAATACAGTAACAATCATTATTGGCATAGCGTATACAAACATTAAAGTGGTTTCTGGGGTTGGTTCTCCTAAAATCATAAGGGAAGCATAGGCAATTGCAAATCCTATGAGTAATACATGCCTAACACCAACGAAGTTTCTAAAATAAAAATACGTAAAAAACCCTAAAAGACAAGGACCAATAAGGCCTAATAATCTTAAAATAGTCACTAAATTTATTCCTTCTTGGCTAGCTTGTACGAATGATGCGACGATAGAGAACACATAAAGTATGGTTAGTACGGTTAGAACAACTTTATGTGTCCTTATTTCTTGTGATTTTGACATAACATATTTCCTCCTAATATAATAATACAATCAGTTGAGTGTAGCATATTGAGAATAGAATGTCTAGTTTTGTCAAAAAATAAAAATAAGACCTATTTTATCAAAGACTATGCTTATGGTAATGTATAATGGGATGTGTCCTTGTACAGTATAAAGAGGTTGTAATACATCTTCTTTTTTGCTACAATATTAACAGAAATGATTAAATACGAGCTATTTTAGTAGGATAGAACTAAATAAATGATGTGCAATATAATATAAAGGTGGAATATAAAAGTGAAAGATAAAAATTGTGGCTATTGTATGCGTGGGGACTTGCTAGAGAAGTTCGGTATTTATGTATGTGATTTAGAGGTAAGTAGTCTGGTTTTATTTAAAGAGCAAAGTAAAATGGGAAGATTTATTGTGGCTTATAAAGACCATGTAGGAGAGATTGTGGATTTAAATGATGATGAAAGAAATGCCTTTATGTCAGACGTGGCAAAAGTGGCAAAGGCCATTCATTCAGCATTTAGTCCGGATAAAATCAATTATGGGGCATACGGAGATACAGGGAACCATCTTCATATCCATTTAGTTCCGAAATATAAGGATGGGGATGAATGGGGTAGTATATTTCAGATGAACCCAGAAAAGACATTTCTCACTGATGAGGGATATTTAGAATTGATTGAAAAGATAAAAGCATATCTATAATAGGACTTTAGGATTAGTTTGGAGTTTTATTAAAAACCTAAAAAGCTATCCATAAATATGGATAGCCTTTTTCAACTAATATAATATAAGGGGAATTTAAATGACCATACTTTTACTCATTATCTACATAGCTTTTATTAGCCTGGGTTTACCTGATGCGTTACTTGGATCATCATGGACTATGATGCATAAGGAATTAGGTGTTTCTATAGAATTTGCAGGTATTTTTGCCTTTATCATAAGTGGTGGGACAATCATATCTAGTTTGCTAGCATCAAGAATTATTAGAAGATTTGAAACGGGGAAGGTTGTGGCAGTAAGTGTTGCTATGACGGGTGTGGCACTTTTAGGATTTTCACTATCTACGTCAATATGGGTGTTATTATTATTTGCTATTCCCCTAGGTCTAGGAGCGGGGGCAATAGATGCCTTATTAAATAATTTTGTTGCGCTCCATTACAAACCAAGGCACATGAGCTGGTTGCATTGTTTTTGGGGAGTGGGGGCTACAGCTGGACCACTGATATTGGCATTTTTTATAGGTAGTAATGGGTTATGGAGAAGTGGTTACAAAACAGTTGGCCTTATTCAAGTCCTTATAGTTGCCTTACTTGTTATATCCTTACCTTTATGGAAACGAGCTGGGGATGATTTGTCAGAAGAAAAGTCACATGATAGTGAATTTATTTCAAATCGAGAAGCTTTTAAAATAAAAGGCGTAAAACTAGCTCTTTTAACCTTCTTTTTTTATTGCGCATTAGAAGCAGGAACCGGTTTGTGGGCAGCTAGTTATTTAACCACCCAAAGGGGCGTTACACCTGCCAATGCTGCCTTATGGACATCTATGTACTTCGGGGGAATTACTATAGGAAGATTCTTATCAGGTATAGTGGCTGAAACAATAAAAGGTGAAAACCTTATCAGAGGTGGTCTCGTAATTATAGCTTTAGGGGTTTTGTTGTTTATTCTTCCATTACCTTCTATGTTTTGTATGATTGGTTTGGTTTTAATAGGTCTTGGATGTGCACCAATATACCCAAGTATGATTCACTTAACACCTGGGCGTTTTGGTAAACAGGCTTCCCAGGCTGTCATTGGCCTATCAATGGCTTTTGCCTATATTGGCACGACATTAATGCCCCCATTGTTAGGTGCAGTTTCAGGGGTTTTAACACTAAAGATCTTTCCATATGCACTACTGTTGTTCATAATAGGTATGTTTATTGGGAGTGAGAAGCTAACAAAAATATAATTATAATAAAAAATCTATTTCTAGAGCACACTTATTTGCAATTTAATGCGTATAAGTAGTTCCACTTAGATGCGTGTTTAAATTCATCAGTATAAATCTCTGTAATCATATTTCTATAAGGTAAAAACTCAAAACCAAATAATACGCTACGATATCTCTCTACTGCTGCTAATTCACCAAATATTTTAGCACTATTAAACACCACCTCGTTGAGATATTAGCTTATTATATTATATGTAGGCTATGGGAAGATGTTAATCTTCCTATGAAAATACTTAATTTTTAAGCCACACTTCCACCCCTTATATCAACGGTAGCCAATAACAGCTAACTAATGGCAATACGGGTGCGGCAAGTGGTGCATAGGTGAAGTTACAGTTTGTTATTTGGAACTCAGTGGCTATCAAATATATTCCGAATTCGCAGGCAGATATCTCACAATTATCTACATAAATACCTGTAGATGTTAGGTTGCCCACAGAAATAATAGTTTCTGTTGTTAATGATGAAGGATAGTTTTGAACAATCTTCATATTTTGAAAAACCACATTGGAAACAGTAACATTAAACATATTGTCTGATCCAATGGTCGGAACTTGTTTTATTACCGTAGTGAATGCTATACCCTGACCTTTAATGGACGCAACTTAATGGCCAACCCCCGTTGCCAGTTGAACCATTTCTTACGGGAAATCCTATTGATCCACCTTTGAACGAACGAGGATGGAAAGATACTGTATTAGCATTGCCTGGTACGGTTACTAGACTTAAACTTCGGTTTGCACCACAAGATGCTAAACCGAGTGAGGTTAAGCCAGGGGTGAATTTATTTCCCTTTGACCCTACTATAGGGCCAGGATATGTATGGCACTGTCATATTGTGGACCATGAGGACAATGAAATGATGAGGCCACTTGTGATTACTGATAATCCTGTTCCTATCCCTAACCCTCAGTCTTGTTGTCAAGTTATGGTTGAAGGAAGCACGGAATTACTGCCACCTGCTCTTGTGAGTGATCCCATCATCAGTGAAAATAAGATTTTTGCCAGCATTGAGGCAGTATGTCCAGGAAAAGTTGTTGTTGGGGGGTTTATTAGAAGAGAGGTTTTTTATACTGGGGTTCTAGAAGACGGAACAAAAGAAGGAACTAAGGTCATTAATGATATACCTTTTCAGTGTATGATAAATCGAGATGATGCTAATGAATGTGACTCTTTCAATATTACTGGCATGGCACTATTATGTGAGGTTTATGCACGTGCTCAAAACTTTGGGATGAATTGTTCTACAAACGAGAGGGTAGCGTATAAGTTTGTAGAGAAAGATATTGTTAAAGTGTGTATAAGGAAAGATTAGTATAGGGAATTTCTCTTGAAAAGGGCTAACAATCCAGGATTTTTTGGCTAGTTTGGAGTTTTTACTATAAAACTTCGAACTGGCCCGAAAGTCCTTTTTATAGAGTTCACAAATTCTGATTTTTATTGGTAAAAAACAGAGCATTGGTCAACCCTATACAGGGTATAGGGTTGACCGTGAGAAAAGGTTGTTTTATACTTACAGATTATTTACTTAAATACTGCCTTCAAGTGGATTTAGGGGAGTTGCGGGTAGAATATAGGTTACAGATAATTTTTCTGGATTAAAGTCAGACATTTAATTCACTCCTTAAATATTTAAGAAATCTAGCATCAATATTATGTTATGCCCCTTTTGTAGGAGTGGGAATAAAATCATTTCTAAAATGGATTTCTAAAATTAAATTAATCTATAAAAAAAGGGTTGACAGATATAATTTTTTTGCGTATAATTCATCTGTAAAGTAAAAGAGCCTGACAAGCATAAACTCTAGAACGGAGATTCCATGGAAAAATTATTACAAGTAACATACTTATATGATTTTTATGGTCAATTACTTACGCCAAAACAAGAAAAAGTTTTTAAGGGATATTATTTAGAAGATTTATCTTTAAGTGAAATAGCAGCAGAGGAAGAAGTCAGTCGCCAAAGTATCCATGATACCATTAAGCAGGCAGAACGTAAACTCACTACCTATGAACAAAAACTAGGACTTGTTGAAAGATTTAAAAAACAAGAGCAAGAGCTTGAGATAATTATTAATAAGATGGAAGACATACAATCTAATAATCAGGATAACAACACAAATAGTATTATTTCAGATGTTATAGAGAGCATGCACAAATTATTGAATGACTAATAAGGAGGCTTATCGATGCCATTTGACAATTTATCTAGTAAGCTTCAAGATGTATTTAAGCAGCTTAGAAGTAAAGGTAAGTTAACTGAGAAAGACATTAAGGCTGCTCTTAGAGAAGTAAAGCTTGCACTACTTGAGGCAGACGTAAATTTTAAGGTTGTTAAAGAGTTTATTGCTAAGGTTCAAGAAAGAGCAATGGGGCAAGAAGTCCTTCAAAGCTTAACACCTGGCCAACATGTTATCAAAGTTGTAAATGAGGAACTTGTTGAGCTAATGGGTAGCACAGAAAGCAAGATTACTTTCGCATCTAAAGGCATTACCGTCATTATGATGGTTGGACTTCAAGGCGCTGGTAAAACAACAACAGCGGCAAAGCTTGCCTCACTTATTAAATCTCAAGGCAAAAGACCACTACTTGTGGCGGGAGATATTTATAGGCCAGCAGCCATTAAGCAGTTACAAGTTGTTGGGAAGCAAGTTGATGTTCCAGTATTTACTGTGGAAAACGGAGACAATGTTGTAGAGATTGCATCAGCAGGACTTGAACACGCAAAAGAAAATAACAATAACGTGGTCATTATAGATACAGCAGGGCGTCTTCATATAGATGAAGGGCTTATGCAAGAACTAAAAGACGTAAAGAAAACAACACGCCCTCACGAAATCCTTTTGGTTGTAGATGCAATGACAGGGCAAGATGCGGTCAATGTCGCTAAGAGTTTTGATGAAGAACTAGGAATAGACGGCGTCGTTATGACAAAACTCGATGGTGATACAAGAGGCGGTGCTGCCCTTTCAGTTAGAGCCGTAACGAATAAACCTATTAAGTTTATTGGTATGGGAGAAAAATTAAGTGATTTAGAGACTTTTCACCCAGATCGTATGGCATCACGTATACTTGGAATGGGCGATGTATTAACGCTTATTGAAAAAGCCCAAGAAGGTATAGATGAAGATACAGCAAGAGCACTTGAAGCTAAGTTTCGTAAAGCAGAGTTTAACTTTGAAGATTTCTTAGATCAAATGCAACAAATTAAGAAAATGGGGCCTATTAGCCAACTAATGAATATGATTCCAGGCCTTAATACGGCAAAATTAGGCGATGTTGAAGTTGATGACAAACAAATGGCCTATATAGAAGCAATTATACTATCGATGACTCCAGCTGAAAGACAAGATCCTAAACTTCTTAACGTTTCACGTAAGAAGAGAATTGCAAAAGGATCAGGACGAGATATGCAAGAGGTGAATCGTTTAATCAAGCAGTTTGAACAAATGCAAAAAATGATGAAACAATTCTCTGGAATGGGTAAAGGCAAAAAGGGTAAGTTTAATCTTCCTTTTATGTAAATAAATAAACAAATAGAAAATGTATTTGTTAAACTAGAAATTCGGAGGTGAAATAAATGGCAGTTAAAATTCGCTTAAAAAGAATTGGTGCAAAAAAAGCACCTTTTTATAGAATCGTTGTAGCTGATTCAAGGTCTCCTAGAGATGGTAAGTTTATTGAAGAAGTAGGCTACTTCAATCCTTGTTCAGAACCAAACGAATTAAGCATCAAAGCAGAATCTGTACAAAAATGGCTTGATAATGGAGCACAACCTACAGATACTGTAAGAGCACTATTAAAAAGAGCTGGAGTCACTAAGTAATTGCAATGCATTGGAGGGAATTCAATGAAAGAATTAGTGTTGACTGTTGCAAGAGCACTGGTAAATGAACCAGACCAAGTTGAAGTCAATGAAACAGAAGACGAACGCACGATCACACTGGAACTTAAAGTTGCACCCGATGACATGGGTAAGATTATTGGGAAACAAGGACGCATTGCTAAAGCAATAAGAACTGTTGTTAAGGCTGCTGCAACCCAGGAAAGTAAAAGAGTTGTAGTAGAAATAACACAATAATCATTTAGGGGTTAGGATAATTTTCCTACCCCTATTTTATTTTAGGAGGTACAAAATGAGTAACTATATGGAAGTTGGTAAAATAGTAAACACACATGGTATTAAAGGTGAGTTTAAAGTGATCCCTACAACGGATGATATTAAACGTTTTGAATTGTTGAAGAGTATATTCCTAGAAACAAAAAGTGGACTTGTTGAGTTTCCGATTGTTAGTGTTCGGTATATGAAAAACTTTGTCCTTCTTAAATTAGAAAACATTGATGATATGACAGAGGCTGAAAAATATAAACCATGCCTTTTAAAAATCCCTAAGGAGCAAGCTCTTCCTTTAAAAGAAGACGAGTACTATGTAGGAGATTTATATAATATGAAAGTCGTTACGGATGAAGGGGAAACATTGGGTGAAATTATAGATATTTTATTTACGGGTAGTAATGATGTTTATGTTATTAAAAACAATGTAGATCCTACAGTAGCAGATTTGCTGATTCCTGCCATCAAAGACTGTATTTTAAAGGTGGATTTAGAAGAAAATATAATGACGGTACACTTACTAGAGGGGCTTAGAGATTAATGAAAATATCTATATTAACCTTATTTCCTGAAATGATTACCCAGACTCTTTCTCACAGTATGATTGGAAGAGCTCAAGCAAACAATATTGTTACAATAGATCCGATTAACATTAGGGATTACTCAGATAATAAACATTTACAAGTAGATGATTACCCTTATGGCGGGGGTGCAGGAATGGTTATGCAACCAGGGCCAGTATATAGAGCTTACCAAGGGGTTAAGCAAAGTAGTAACAGTAATACTAGGGTTTTATATATGACGCCTCATGGCAAACCTTTTGCCCAAGCAGATGCTCAGGAGCTTTCAAAGGAGGCAAATTTAATTTTCTTATGTGGGCACTACGAAGGCATCGATCAAAGGGTCATAGATGAAATCGTAACGGATGAATATTCAGTAGGGGACTATATTTTAACCGGTGGAGAATTACCGGCTATGGTAATGATTGATTCTATATGTAGACTAATTCCAGGGGTTTTAGGGAAACAAGAGTCCTTTGAAGAAGAATCTTTTAGCTACTCACTACTTGAGCATCCTCATTATACAAGGCCAGTGGAATTTAATGGTGAAACAGTTCCAGAAGTCTTATTGTCGGGGCATCATGAGAATATTAAAAAGTGGCGAAGAGAGCAATCTTTGATAGCTACTTACGAAAAACGACATGATTTATTAGCAACAGCAGATTTATCTCTTGAGGATAAGGATTTTTTGGAGAAATATAAGAAATTAATTGCATTTACAAAACAGTCATGATATAATTTTAGAGTATTAATATGAGGTGGTCCGCTTTCATGTATATGTTATGAACACCCAGGGATAAGAAGGAGGTAGAGCAATGAATGAAATCATTAAAGCTCTCGAAGAGGCACAATTAAAGGAAGAACTTACACCATTTAATGTTGGGGATACAGTTCGTGTATACGCAAGAATTAAAGAAGGATTACGTGAGCGTCTTCAGATGTTTGAAGGAATCGTGTTAAAGAGACAAAACGGTGGCGTTAGAGAAACATTTACAGTTAGAAGACTTTCACATGGTATAGGTGTTGAAAGAACATGGCCAGTACATTCTCCAAACGTTGAAAGTATCGAAGTCATCAGAAGAGGTAAAGCAAGAAGAGCGAAACTTTTCTACTTACGTGCAAGAATTGGTAAGAATGCAAAAGTAAGAGAATTAAGACGATAAAATCGGGGGACTTTTAAGTCCCCTTTTTTTGTATCAGAAACAAGTGACGATCTCGCCACAAAGAAATTTGAATAATGAATGGATGATTGCCTTATGAAGACTAATAAAAAATTAATTGAGTCTTTAAATAAAAAACCTAAGACACTCCTCTTTTGGAAAGGTTACATCTTGGATTGGGTTATAGACCTTGTTATTGCTGGCATTATTGTACTTATAATAACAACGTTTGCTTTTCAAAATATGTATGTAGTAGGGAGTTCAATGAACCCAACATTGAAAAACGGGGAAATGGTACTCATAAATAAACTTACATACCTTAAAAAAGATCCCAATCGGAACGATATTGTGGCATTTAAGCATGTTGATTCATCTAATAATGAAATGAATATTGTAAAGAGAATAATAGGTGTGCCAGGAGATACAATAGAAATGGTCAATAATGTGCTTTATTTAAATGATGAGAGATTTGATCATTTTGTAAAAGAATATAACCAATCAGATCCGTTCCTAAAGGGTAATATGGACTATCCTATTAAAGTGCCTGAAAATGCCTATTTTGTCTTGGGAGATAATAAAGCAAATAGTGTGGATAGTAGATATCTTGAGATTGGCATGATTCCTAAACAAGAAATAGAGGGTAAAATCTTTATAAGAATATGGCCTTTTTGGAAAATAAAACTTTTATAAAAGGTAAGAAAGAGGTATGACTTGGATAAAGATAAATCAGATAAAATGCTTAAGGAAGTTTTTGAATGGGTGAGAGACATTGCTTTTGCAGTAATTGTAGCCCTTCTAATTACGAGATTTGTTGTAACACACACAGTAATTCCATCTGGTTCCATGATTCCAACAATTCAGATCAAGGATCATTTAATTATTAATAGAGTTCCTTTTTACTTTACAGATCCTAAATCAGGAGAAATTGTTGTTTTTCAACAAGATAAAGCGTTAATAAAGAGAGTCATTGGCGTTCCAGGCGATACCCTTGATATTAAAGATGGTAACGTCTATATTAACGGTAGTCAGTTAGACGAACCTTATTTGTATGAGCCTAATAGTACGTATTCATTTATGATGGATGAGATGGCTTTACCCCTTGAAATACCTGAAGATATGTATTTCATGATGGGTGATAATAGAGATAATAGTGAAGATAGCCGATACTTTGGATTGGTTCATAGGGATGCTATCTATGCGAAATCATGGTTTCGCATTTGGCCACTTGACAGGTTAGGTAGCCTTAAATAATAGAAATAGGAGAAAAATATGAATATACAATGGTACCCAGGTCATATGACCAAAACTAGAAAAATAATTATAGAGAACCTTAAAATTATCGATGTGGTTATTGAACTAGTTGATGCAAGGGCTCCTTTAAGTAGCAAAAATCCAGATATAGACGTTTTTGCTCCTAATAAACCGAAAATTATCCTTTTAAATAAAGCGGATCTTGCTGATAAAGACATTACAAAAAAATGGGCAGATTGGTATGAAAAACAAGGAGCACGTGTCATAGAGGTAAACTCTATTACTGGCGGTGGTGTAACTAAAGTCATACAGGTTGCCAATGATTTAATGAAAGAAAGAATAGCCGCAGATCTCAAACGGGGCAGAATTAATAGACCTATCAGGGCTATGATTGTAGGAATTCCTAACGTTGGTAAGTCTACATTTATTAACAAATTAGTCGGCAAGGCATCTGCAAAAACGGGTGATAGGCCTGGTGTAACAAGAGGAAAGCAATGGGTTAAGGTTAAAAAAGGATTTGAACTATTAGATACGCCTGGTATCCTTTGGCCAAAATTTGAAGATAAAAATGTTGCACTGGATTTAGCGTTTATAGGGTCTATAAAAGATGATATCTTAGACATTGTTACCTTATCCTATAAACTGATAGAACGATTGCAAAAGCTTGCCCCAAGTGCCTTAACAAATCGCTATAAAATTGTAATAGAACCTGATGATACTTCAGATATGATATTTGAAAAGATTGCTAGAAAAAGGGGTTTTATTATATCCGGTGGAAAAACTGATGAACTTCGTACATCTCAGATTCTTTTAGACGAGTTTAGAGGCGGTGTGTTAGGTAAAATATCAATTGAAACGCCAAAGCAAAACAGGTAAAAGGAGCGGATCCTATGACTATAAAAGAAGTAAAGCAGTATTTTGATTTTCAACCAATGGCATCTATTCCAAGCGCTATGAAGAAATTTCAAGAAGATCCTAGGCAAGGTGTTCAGCAAATTTGTTCACAATATCAGCGGCGCTATGAAAAGTATAGCCAAGAGCTCCTTCGGGTTGAAACCATGAGAGAGTTTGATCAAGTATTTGGAAATAACGGCGAATATATTGTGGCTGGTATAGATGAAGCTGGCCGTGGTCCTTTGGCTGGCCCCGTTGTAGCCGCAGCAGTTGTACTTCCTCATGACTTAACCTTTGAAGGAATTGATGACTCTAAAAAACTTACCCCAAGTCAAAGGGATATACTTTACGATCAAATTATGGACAAAGCTATAAGTGTAGGTGTAGGAATCGTGAGTGCAGATGTCATAGATGACATTAACATTTTACAAGCTACCTTTAGGGCTATGAAAAAGGCAGTATTTAGCATGGAGCAAAGTGCGGATATATTACTCGTCGATGGAAACCTAACCATACCAGAAGTAAACTTGGCTATGACCCAACATGCTGTTATTCAAGGCGACGCAAAAAGCATTAGCATTGCAGCAGCAAGTATTATCGCTAAAGTGACAAGGGACCGTATGATGATAGATTATCACTATGTGTATCCTTGGTATGATTTTATTTATAATAAAGGGTATGGCAGTATGGTACATCAAAGTGCAATACAGCAATTTGGACCGTCACCTATTCACCGAATGAGCTTTCTTAAGAACATCTTAAGATAATAGGAGGTTTGTTATGAATATTTCCTTCGATCGGCAACATAATGCAACTCAGATGAGGCCTACTAATATTCCAAGGACTGAAGCCATCTCTGAGGGAGTCAATAAACTACTTCTCCAAAATATAAAAATTGGGGATTTATTTAATGTGGAAATTATAGATAGTTTGCAAAAGCAAATTAGGGTGATGCTGGCAGATGGAACAATATTTGAAGCACAACTAGACCACCCCTTAGACCTTCATATTGGGCAGCAGGTAACATTTCAGGTTAAAGACATCCTAGGCAAGCAAATCCAAATGGAAATGTTGCTACAGGGCAAGCCAGGACAACAAGAAGGCAATGTCGATATTAACACGATTCTTAAACAGCTAGACATTCCAGTTACTCAAGATTCTCAAGATGCGGTAAAATTTTTAATGCAAAAAATGCTTCCTGTCACAAAAGATAGTATAAAACAAATTGAATTCGGCCTAAAATCATCCCAATTGTCCATTGATTCTTTGCTTTCTATGTTAGAGAATGATATTTCTATTACCCCTACTACCCTTAAACAAATCCAAGCTTATGAAAATGGAGAGATTCGGTTACAAGGACAATTAGAAGTCATGATAGAAAATATCTTAGTCAGTGATGATCGGACGTTTTTAGAGCACATTCATAAAATCCTGAGTGAAGCAAAAGAACAGATAGATCAAATAGGACAGAAAGAACAAAACGTACTAAAAGAACAAAGCTTACCTAAAGAAGATGGGATGCAAGAAAATCCGACTAGTGTAAGAGAAGAACTAAAAGGCTCAGAGCAACTTCAAGGTAAGGATGCTACTGATTTTACTAAGCAAATACGACCTAAGGGGCAAGCGTTTAATGCAGAGCCACTTATGAATAAAGATATGATTAGTCTTAAAAAAGAAATAGCGGATATTTTCAAAGAAACTTTCTTTATAGATCCAGGACAGTTAAAAGATAAAGCTGAAAACAAACTACAGAAAATTAATGAGCTCTACAAAGAAATATATAAGCTTGCAGACAAGTTAGAAAAACTTGAAGAGCAGGCACCTGAAAAGCAGATTGCTGACAAACCAAAAACTCAATTATATTCTGATATAAAATCAAATATAGAATTTTTAACCATTGCCAATAAATATGATACCATGATACATATTCCCCTAGTGATTCAAAACCAGTATAAACATGGTGAACTCTATGTGTTTAACAACAAGAAAAAGGGAAAAAAAAGTTACCACGAGGCGAGTATGTTAATTTCTTTAGAAACAGTATCACTTGGCACAGTAGAATCCTTTATTAAAAAATATAACAATCAAATCAGTATTCAATTTAAAACAGATCATGAAGATATAGAGATTATTATTAAGAATAAGATTCAGTTATTAAAGGCAAAGCTCAAAGACAAAGGCTATGACTTAATATCTGCTACCTATATACCAAACACACAACCTTTTTTAATTAAAGAGGAAACACCAAGTGAAACCAACACTGGACGTTACCGCTTTGATACTAAAGCATAGGAGGTCTGTATGGCAAAAAAAGATGAAAAAAAAGCAATTGCTTTATCCTATGATTTTGAAGATGCAGCCCCTAGGGTTGTTGCTAAAGGTTCAGGCCTAGTCGCACAAAACATCTTAGATTCTGCACAAATTCACGATGTTCCTGTTTATGAAGATGCAAAATTGGCAAAGATGCTAACACAACTAGAAATTGGTGATAATATCCCCCCTGAACTTTATGAAATTGTAGCTCAGGTGTTAGTTTTTATTACTGATGTTGATTATCTTCAAGAGCAGGTGAGTAAAGGTGAAAATAAACAAGAGAACAATAGGTAACGCGGGAGAAGATAGGGCTTGCGAGTTTTTAGAAAATGCAGCCTATAAAATCCTTGAGCGAAATTTTAGATGCAGATCTGGGGAAATTGACATAATAGCTTTAGATGGGAATTATATTGTTTTTATTGAGGTTAAGTATAGGAAAGACAATTCTTTTGGCTACCCAAGGGAATCCGTTAATTACTATAAACAAAGAAACATCTCAAAAGTCGCATCTTACTATTTGCTTATTAAAAATGCCTATGATAAAAATTGCAGGTTTGATGTAGTGGAAATAATAGGAGAAAAGATTGAGCTTATACAAAATGCATTTAGCCTAGCCGATTAATTTAGGAGATGAAGAGACTTGATAACAAGCACAACCTATAAACCCCATATAATCAAGGAAGTTGTAGAGGGTAGTATTGCCCAGGAGATGGGCATAGAAGAAAATGATATATTACTGGCTATTAATGATCAATCCATACAAGATGTATTTGACTATAGATATTTAATGGCAGATGAAGAGCTGGAAGTTTTAATCCAAAAAGCAAATAATGAAGAGTGGTTATTAGATATCGAAAAAGATTCTAATGAAGATTTGGGACTTATATTTGAAACGGGCCTTATGGACGACCTGATTAGTTGTCACAATAAGTGCAAGTTTTGTTTTATAGACCAATTACCGCCTCATATGCGTGAGACTGTTTATTTTAAAGATGATGACTGGAGAATGTCATTTTTAAATGGTAATTATATTACCTTAACCAATATGTCTGAGGAGGATATAAATAGGTTGATTTTTTATAATTTATCGCCCATGAATGTTTCTATACATGTCACTGACCCAGAAGCACGTATAGCCCTTTTAAGCAATCGTTTTGCAGGGGATATTATAGGGCAACTCAAAAGACTCACAGATGCAGGAATTAAAATAAATGGTCAGATAGTACTTTGCAAAGGCATCAATGATGGGGAATTGTTAGACCAGACAATAAGTGATTTAAGCCAGTTTATACCCAATATTTTATCTTTAACAGTGGTGCCTGTAGGGTTATCACAGTATAGGGATGGCCTTGCAAAAATTGAAAAAATCGAAAAAGAGGATGCAATAGGGGTTCTTGATACCATTCATAAGTGGCAAGAATATTACCTGAAGAAAATGGGAACACGCTTTGTTTTTGCAGCGGATGAGTTTTATGTGACAGGTGATTATGAATTGCCACCTTATAAAGCATATGAAGATTTTCCTGTTCTTGAAAATGGGGTTGGTATGTTAGTTCGGTTTAAGCATGAATTTGATCAATTCCTTAAAGGTGTTGAATATACAGAGAAAAAACGAACTGTTTCTATTGCTACAGGAACGATTGCAGAGAAGTTTATCAAAGAGCAAATGAAGAAGTTAAAAGAAAAAGCTCCAAATGTTGAAATTTTAATCTACCCTATAAAAAACTACTTTTTTG
>DUUM01000191.1 GCA_012841565.1 Candidatus Epulonipiscium sp.
AATTCGACAACTAGTCACAGATTTGGAGAATGTTGAAATATATCGTGAGCCGCAGACAAAGTATCGTGCAACGGTTAAGGTGTATAGAGAGTGGAATGATCTAGAAAACAATTAATGTAGGAGGGATTGAATGGATTGGTTTTTAGATACTTTTTTGCCATCCTTTAAAAATGCAAAAAAGAAAAACATAACTAATAAACAGGCGGAGATTTTTGAAAAATACATGGAAAATTTAAATGGCTATCGTTATAAAAAGACTAGTTTAGGCTCTATTGAAGAAGGAAAATGGGGGAATAAAAAAGTAATCTTTAAAAAGGAAGCTACCCCCCCTATGTATCAATATGTCTATTATGTCAGCATAGAGTAATTAGAAAGCCAGAGGCAGTGCACCTCTGGCCACGGGGTCGTACCCCAGATAACTCTGAAACTATTCAGATAACTCATAGTAGAGACAGATAGCGAGTGTTAAGCAGCTCGCTTTTCTTATAATGAACCGTGTCAGAATATTTGGTGAGAATGGATTTTCCAATAATTACTTCATTTTAATATCGAAAATAATAAGCAATTATATTTAATAGAAAGTTAAAAATGTGTAAACCGCTTAGACATATGATATAATATGACTAGATATAAAAGGGAAAGCAGTAGCAACATTCTGGGAAAATCAAGAAGTGAAGTCGTTGAAAAGGGAGTGTTAAAATATGAACATATTAGTAACTGGGGGGCTAGGTTTTATCGGTAGCCATACTGTCGTAGAACTGATAAAAAGCAAACATAAAGTAATCATTGCCGATAATCTTATTAATTCAAAGATTGAAGTATTAGAAAAACTTTCAAACATAACAGGCACTAAACCGCCTTTCCATCAGATTGATGTAACAGATGAAACAAAGCTTGAGGATGTTTTTATTAACAATAAAATAGATGGTGTAATTCATTTTGCTGGACTTAAGGCAGTGGGAGAGTCTGTTTCAAACCCCCTTGAGTATTATTACAATAACTTAGTGTCGACCATGGTACTTAGCAAGATGTGTGTCAAATATGAGGTTGGAAAGTTTGTTTTTAGTTCCTCTGCAACAGTCTATGGGGACCAACCATCACCACTGAAAGAAGAGGTGGGGCTTAAGAAGACAACCAATCCATATGGTGAAACCAAAGCCATGAGTGAGAGAATCTTAACGGATATAGCTAATGCTAATAAAGGATTTAATCTAAGCTTATTAAGGTATTTCAACCCAGTAGGTGCTCATGAGAGCGGATTAATTGGGGAAGACCCTAATGGCATTCCTAACAACCTTATGCCTTTTGTAACCAAAGTGGCTAAAGGTCAATTAGAGAGGCTAAGTATATATGGGAATGACTACAATACAATAGATGGAACAGGGGTTAGGGATTATATCCATGTAGTAGATTTAGCAAAAGGGCATGTCAAGGCAATAGAGAATCTGAATGATGGTGTTAATATTTATAACCTAGGAACAGGTAGTGGAACTTCCGTATTAGAACTTGTAAATGCTTTTATTCAAACAAACAATATTGACGTTCCTTATGAAATTATAGGAAGACGCCCAGGAGACCTTGCTACTTGCTTTGCGGATGTAAGCAAAGCGGAGGAAGAGTTGGGTTGGAAAGCTGAGCTAGGGATTAAAGAGATGGTCAGAGATGCCTGGCGATTTGAGATAAATAATAAGTAACTTACTAGAGAGGTTAACTAAAGATAACTCTGAAATAATTCACACAACTTATAGTAGCAATAGATAGCGAGTGTTAAGCAGCTCGCTTTTCTAGTGCGACAGGCAGTTGCATACTAACAAGCAGTATGCTTGTTAGATTTAATACGTTAAAGCCATTGACGATGATACCTTAAAGGTAATAACAAGTCGTAAGGCTAGAAATATTAAAGTTCTCGAAGGTGAAAATCCTTCCCTGTTAGTGATAGTACAGACAGGAAGCCTAGTCTAGGGCATAACCGTGAGGTTGTGTCTGGAGGAGACGTGGAAAACCGAGAGGTTCCACAGGCGGATTAGCAGACCGGAATACGAAAGTGTGAAGTGAATTGTGGCGGGGTAAGTTGGCGACCATGCGAGAAAGATGGGAAGTCCTAAGGTGAATATTCCAAGAGCTATCCGAATACTCACAACTTATCATGTGTAACACCCGGTATGTTAGTAAGGAAAATGCAATGACCCTGTGAGATCTCCGTTCAAGCCTGAAAAGGGCAGACACATATAAGGTTACGCCGAAGTTGTGTCTGCGGATGGAGAAGTCAGACGACTTCATAGTGTGCGCGTGGCAGCATAATTATCAGGTGGGTTTAAGTCCCACTGAATCTCGGATTGAGAGATTTATATCCAAACTTGGGAGTAATGTTTCAAGGGCTAGTTATAACTAGAGGACAGGGTGTCCATCGTGAGGTGGAATCTGAAGGGTTTGAGGAGAATTACCAGACCGTAATCAATGGAAGCGATTCCGAGGATGAACTGGTCGGCCAAAGACGAGGCAAGGTCGAATCCGCACTATGGGGATGAAGGCGTTTCAATCCACTCGTCGCACCAAGGTGTTTGCAGACGGTATGGTAAGGAAGATAATTATGTGACCCATGGAGGTCTTGTACTGTCCATTAAGTGGTAAGTTATTCTATAAGGGTAAAACCGAAGTGAATAATGAAGCGGTGCAAGAAGTCGGAGAACTGAATAGTACTTTAACTATTGAACAATAAAAACAATAGGACTGTTAGAAAAAAAATAACAGACAGATATTCTTCAAAAGAGAATATTATGTGGGAAGGCGGTTCACGTAGTAGACAAAATGACTAGTTAAGATAGTGAGTAGATTTTAGAAGAAGGAAAGTTCCCTATGTGAAAGACCCAAGAAACTAAAATTGAGGATACTAAAAGAACTAGAAATGGAGGAACAGAAAGTGTTGAAGAAAGTACATTCATTAATAGACAAGGTTTATCACCCAACAAATATTGAGTTAGCATGGAGAAAAGTCAAATCAAACAAAGGGGCAGGCGGAATCGATAAAGAGACCATCAGCACTTTTGATATAAACAAAGAGCAAGAATTGAAAATACTTCATGAACAACTCAAAAATAAAACCTATAAACCATTGCCTGTAAAACGAGTTTATATTGAAAAGCCGGGGAAAGCAGAAAAACGTCCATTAGGTATACCAACAATAAGAGACCGAGTGTGTCAACAAGCACTCAAAAATAGACTAGAACCCATTATGGAAAAACATTTTAATGATTGTAGTTTTGGATATCGTCCTAACCGTTCGCAGCATAAAGCTATGCGAAAAATATGGAAAGATATTCACCAAGGGAATGAGTGGATTGTTGACGCGGATTTACGAGATTATTTTGGAACAGTAAATCATGAAATCCTTATAAATTTAATTGCAAGAAAAGTGAGTGATGGTAGAATATTAAAATTGATAAGGGATATGTTAGATGTTGGATATATGGAAAAAGGGCGGCTATACGAAACGAGTAAAGGCACCCCACAAGGGTCAGTAATAAGTCCATTATTAAGTAATGTGTACTTAACACCATTTGATAATGTAATGACAAAGGCAGGCTATAAATTAACGCGTTTTGCGGATGATTGGGTAATAGTATGTAAGACAAGAAAAGAAGCAGAGGAAGCACTAAATCTA
>DUUM01000192.1 GCA_012841565.1 Candidatus Epulonipiscium sp.
CTCCTCGCCTTTTGCCTCTTTAATCTTACCCGGGTTTCGTAGGCTAAATACTTTCGTTCTCATCATCTCCAATATCTTTTACTTTCTCCCACATTCCAACTGCTGCCTTATCCTCCACCTCGATAAGTCCTGTCATACGCTCTATTCCTACATATACGGTTGAGTGTTTCCTGTTCACATCCTCGCCTATGCGTTTCAGCCCCCACTTGCTTTTTTCTCTGCGTAGCTTGTAATACATTGCTCTTGCATCTGCTATCTTGGGTGTTCTTTTTCTTGACTTAAGCTCTTCAACAGTTACGCCTGTTATCTCTGCAAATTTGTGTATCATTGCTTGCTCCTTTCTTTTAATTGTTTAAAATAAGTCTTTCTGCAATTTTCATCGTGGCAAAAATGTAGTCTTATGTTGTTGGCTAATGTCGATATTTGGAATGTAGAACTTAACTCTTTCCCGCAACTATCACAATAGTATATGCAAGTATATCTCATTACTTTCCTTTTCATTTCTCACTCCTTTCTTTAAATCTAACTGTTATTAAAACTCCTAATAGTACTAATGCAAATCCGTTGCTCCCTGTAGACAGTGATAATAAATCAAAATGTCTATATCCAGCTTCTGATATACCCCCTAATATGAAATGTACCTTTATCTTCATTCCTTACTCCTTTCTATTGGTAAACATACCTCACCACTCCAGTCACCACCCACGCTTGGGAATGTAGAGCCATTAAACCATTTAAAGCCATCACTTACTCTTATCCAATGGCCACCCATTATTGCCTTAAACTTTGTGCCTATTGGGTATTCGTGTATATCTTTATCAGCTTCTACCCACACATTTCCAAAAAAATCTTTGTTGTTTGCACTCATTCCTCAATCCTTTCTTTTGCAATTGCCTTTACATTCCACCAAGTACCCTCACCTCCCGATTGAAATTTCTCAATATCATTATAACTGAACACTGGTTTATTTCTCCAAATATATTCGTCTGCGTTGGATTCGTGGTAAAATACTTTGCGCCCAAAGTCATACTCATTTAAATGAATTGAGTGTATCTTGATTTTTTCTAAAGTGTTATTTTTAACAATCCATACAATCACATTTCTGCCAAACACCTCTAACCCATCCTCTGTAACAAACAAAGGTTTTTCCTCTTCGATTAGCTCCCAAAAGTCAGGGTTGTTTTCGACTTCTGACACTTGTATTGTGTAATTTGTTATAAAATAACACTCATACATTTTTATATATCTTGCGACAGCTCCAATTTCCATCCATTTAGGTAAGCTTGGATACCACTGTTTTAATTTAAATTTTTTCATTTGATTATTTTGTTTTTGGTTTAATATCTACTCTGTCCATGTTGTATATTTTACAATAATCTTTTGCTACAATTAATAGCACATCCAATGCTATTCCTAACTCTTTTACATCTCCAATTTTTGGTTGATTTCTATCGCTTCGATGCGACCTTCTCCACTTATTGTAGTTTTCTACTACTTTTATCGCTTGTTTTAGTGTCATTTTTTTATTTTAAATCTATATTATATTGTAACATTCGTAAATACTACGTTATAAGCTGGGTGGCTCA
>DUUM01000193.1 GCA_012841565.1 Candidatus Epulonipiscium sp.
TATAGTAACTGATTTTGTATATGAAGATGAAATCGTAATGGCATTTATGGATATGGATCCCATTAATGAAGGACATGTGCTAATAGTTCCTAGGGAGCATTATTTAGATGTTGATGAAATTCCTGACGAAGTGCTTTCGAATCTGATTTTAGTATCTAAGAAAATTGTAGCTGCATTAAAAGAGATATATAGGCCCGATGGTTATAGTATTATGCAAAATGGTGGAGAATTCAATGATGTGGGTCACTATCATCTACATGTATTTCCAAGATATAAAAATGATGGATTCAGCTGGACATATAGCAGTGAAAAAAGGGAGGTTAACGCGGACATTGCAAGAGAAATAAGAAAAAAGCTTTTGATAAGTTCCCGTTGACATCGAAATAGTTTGGATATGTATAAAAATCACCGATCAAAAATTGTCTGATTTTTGCTTCGTGAGAACAGGTCGGAACAAACAAATTTACTTGTGATAGAGCGATTTAGATGTCGGTGTCTGGCGAGTGGTCGATTTAGATGTTGGGTGTTTGCGAGTGGACGATTAAGATGTTTTTTAGGTTTTTTTGAGGTTGTGTGGTCAGGTTGGAAGTTAGCACATTAAGATGCAAAATAGGCTAATCAACATGGTTGAAATGTGTATATATATTTATTAGCCATGATGCTATATGGAAATATGTACTCACGTTAATACGGAGATAGAGCTATTTGTCAAATTTGAATTTGATAATTTGGCTTTATCAAGAATTACTTATACTAGGGGGTATTACTATGGAAATTCAAATAAGAAATGTAAATACAGATGATATTGAAATGTGGATAGAATTATTACAAGAGTACGATGTATACGTTAATGAGCTTGTAGGCGATTAATCCAGGGTTTTCGGGGCACTTTGAGATTTTGCTATATAACTCAAAGCCTGAGACCCTTTTTATAAATGTCGTAAATTCCGATTATAATTGGTAAAAAACAGATAAATGGTTAAGCTATTCTACATAAAGCGAAGAATAGAGGTTAATTATGAGAAAAGGATATTTACGTAAGTTATTAGCATATATGAAGAAGGTTTTTAAGATAGAAGATAAACTAGGCAAGCTAAAGGATAGTAGGGTAAACCCAACTTATAGCACATCAGAAGGAATTTTACCCGTTTTGCTTGGATTTTTGGTAAGAATACAAAGCTTTAATGAGTTGAAGTATAAGTTGAAAAGCAAAGACTTCAATAAAATTATCTCAAGGAAGGTAAAATTACCTCAGATAGATACCATAAGGGAAATACTTAAAAGGATTGATTTATCAGGACTTGAGGCACTTACATCGAGTGTTGTAAATAAAGCTAAAGAAAATAAAGTATTTAGAAATGGAACGATTGATGGCTATACTGTTGCTGCAATAGATGGTACAAAACTCTTTGGAAGTAATATAAAAAGCTGCCCTGAATGTTGCAAATCAACATTGAAAAATGGAAAGGTACACAAGGCGCACAATGCAGTATTCGTGTCTCTAGTAGGAAGTCAGCCAAGACTCACAATAGATTTTGAACTTTATAAAGGCTCGAGTGATAGCAGTAAAAAAGCAGAAGGGGAACTGACTGTTGCAAAAAGACTGCTTGAAAAGATGTGTCAAACATATAATAGGCTGGTAGATATCGTTGTCTATGATGCTCTAGCATGTAACAGTGTATGGATTAATCATTGCATTAACAACAAAATCA